>CAVQPC010000034.1:0-60728 GCA_963714585.1 uncultured Methylomirabilota bacterium | reverse complement strand
TACTAACATCATACCTTTGTGTGTCACCTATAAAAATGGCCGCCCCTCGCTGCACTAGGCCAAGCGGCATATTAAAGGAAAGCTCCACGGCATCGACATCAGTCCACGGAAGCCTTCCGACACGAGCATAGCCGCGTTTGTCAAGAAAATCCAAGAACAAATTAGCCAAGTCACTAAATGACAATACAGAAACCATCTGGTCAGCTTGCGCCTTGATCCCGTTGAGGCGGTCGGCGAGATCGGCGCGGCCAAGGATTGGACCAAGCTCCCACTGCTTGCGTAGCCGATCGCTGACGGCTTCGAGAGATGTCTGTTTCTTCAAAGTAATCGGGCTCGTTTTCAAGCAAGAGTTGCGGGTGTATCCGCGAGGAAAGCCACGAAGGCGCATTCTGAGTGATGGCGTCGATTATCCGAAGAAGCACGTCATTCAGTGAGCCCTCCGCGGATACGGCACACACCCGCTCACCTCGTTCCGTTAAGAATTGCATCGCGTCCAGATATTTGTTCCTAGTCTTCCGAAGGCTGGTTTCGAACAGTTCGCGGGGTTGTTCCCTGGTTCTCATCCTAGAGTAGCATGTCTTGTCGCTCGCGTTCAGGAACAGTGTCAAATCGGGCGTTATCGCTGATTCGTTCAGCCTCATGATTCTGCTCATAGAAATAGAATCGTCTGTCTGGTATACCAACGACGACAGATAATACCTATCGCAAATCACCACACGCTCGCGGGAGTTTGCCTGCGCTAGAAACGGCGCGACATCTCGATTGCAGTGGTCCGCGCGGTTAACTGCAAAAGCGAGGGCTAAGGTATGAAGCGGAGCCTTTATCCGGTGCATTAGGACCTGTCGAATGTACACCCCACAAGCCGAAGGATCGTGGGGTTCAAAGGTCAGCTTCACACACCCGGGCATGCAATCAGGCTCATTCATTATTCGTGCGAGCCTGCGGACCACAGTACTCTTGCCCGTACCATCTAGCCCCTCGATCACTATAAAATATGATTTGATAGCCATGGACTGTGACCCTTTGAAGATTCTTCCGGCGAAGGCCTCCGTCTCGAAAACCTATGCGGTCGTGCCGAAACGACGGGATACCATTTCAGAGGTCATGAATTGCCCGGTCTCATTAAACGGGCCGCCAGTCGTAGGGACCTCATGGGCGGTTCGGCCAATGGTGTTAGGTAGAATCGGAGGACATGCGCAGGGGGCTGCGCCGCAATCAAGACAAAAATCAGGATAGCTCCTGCAAAACGACTCCTCCAGCGCCCGGCCTCTGTCAGCTCTTGGCGATTTCAATTCAATAAGGATTCTTCTGAACATGCATGAGCCATGCGAAGACATCACATGCTTCACTGAGGAAGTATCCAGGCTGAGAGGAAAATACTCTGATTGCTTCAGCCAACTCACCCAGCTCTTCGCAGAGCCTACCGAACGTCTTCCCGAAATCGTCAGTCTGCTGCGCGGGGTAGATTGAGGAAAACATACGCTGCCAGTCACCGAGCGACCGAGGGCGAGCCGTTGCCTTGCCTAGACCAGAAAGAGTCTCCCATTGAGGTCCCGCATGTTGACTCTTAACCTCTAAGCAACCCTCAGAGTCATGGGGCCGTTTATGGCAATAGGCGCAGACCGCCGGGAACTTAGTCCAAAGCATTTCCTCGACACTCTTTACCCCCATCTTGCCGCACAGCGCGAGCCACCAGGCTAACGCTTTCGGGACGTACTCATGCGGCTTCACGTTCTGCTTTTGCTTGGAACTTGCAAGTAAACTAAGGCCGCCCACTACTTCAACAAGATGGGTAAATATCGAGGATGGATCACGATAATAATTTCGATTCCAATAGGCGCGATTGACGTTTACCAGCGCTGAATGAAATCCCGAATTACTGCCTATCCTATTCGGTCCGAAGACCACAAAGGGTAGTATCGAGCAATGTTCAATATCGCCCTGATCAAAATGCGCGGTATAGACTTTGGTGGCACACAGCTTTCCTCAGGTTCTCAGTAGGTCAAAACTACTGACAAGGGCGGAACTAGGGATTGCCCTAGTTTGCCAAACCTTGAGCCTCCGGGCCGGGTTCTGTGCCCTTAACGAGAGGCTAGTCTGCCACCACATCTTGTATCCTTCGGAGTGAATAGGATAGGCATAATCCCTATTTAGTTCCTCTATCTGTCTCATGAATTCGTTCGGATACAATTCCGTCTCAATATTGGCACTGGAAAGAGCCAATTGGCCGCGGCCTGTGATGATTGGATTCGGATCTAGCATTCCGATAAAGACTTTCCTCACTTTTCTCAAAATCAGATGTCTTGCGCATGCGCATTTCGGCGGGTTTCGTTCAGTGCAGGGCTCAAGCGTCGTAAAAACCGTACAGTTGGTGAGAGTCTCATCCTTAAGCTTCCTTTCTAGGACTGTGAATTCTGCGTGCTCTCCCGGATGGAACTCGCCTCGATGACCTTTGCCTAGAAGCTCGCCATCTCGAATGACAACGACACCCACCTTTGGCTGAATCCTGCCGGTCTCCGATTTCGACTTCCTCGCCTCTTCAATGGAAAGCCTGAAGAATTCAGTGAGTTCTCCCATGGGAAGCCTCCTGAAGAGCGATGCGTATGCGTGGACAAAAAAGTCCTCGGAAAACTGCTATTTACTTTACCACTGCCCCCGCCGCTGTCAACAGAAGAACTGAGGCTGTCGCGGGGGGAGGCGGGCGAGTTGCCCGTAGATAGGGGACGCTGCAAGTTACGTCGTCTTGCCAAGTCTCCCCAGGAGGCGGTCCCACTCCCGGGCCTGCGCCGCCCCCCGGTGGGCCGCTTGGTAGACCACGGCGGGGTGGATCCCCAAGAGGGGGGCGAGGGGCCGCCCGGGGTGGCCGAGCCGCTCCACCCAGAGGTAGGCGATCCCCGCCCGGGCGCGCGTGATGGCCGGAGTGCGGCCCCCGCCCTGGAGCGCGCCGGGCGCGATCCCCACGTGGGCGCAGATGTGCGCACAGAGCGTCTCCAGCGCGCAGGCGGGCACGAGCCGCTGCACCTGGGGGCTGAGCGCCCGCTGCACCGCCGCCACGAAGGCGCTGCTGCCCAGGACCCGGGTATCCCCCAGGTAGGCCTCCCGGGCCCGCCGGAGGGCCCCGAGCCCCTCCCAGCCGCCCAGGCTCCGCAGGAGGCCACCCCCCTGGAACTCCGGCCGGCGGCCCTGCGGGATCCCCTCCGCCAGGAAGGCGCGGTACGCCCGGCGCGCCCGGGAAGGCGTGGCCCCGAACTGCCCGAGGATCGTCCGCGTGTCCTGCCAGGGGCGGGGCACGGTTCCGAGGAGGGCGCTGTGGCCGGTCCAGGGGTAGCGGTCCAGGGCGCGGAGACTCGACACCACCTGGGCCCGGAGGGGATTGAGGTGGAGGTAGCGGACGAGCTCCAGGAGGTAGGAATCCTCCTCCACCAGAATGGACCTGTACCGATTCTGGAAGAGGTGGCCGACCCGTGTGTGGCGCCGGTTGAAGGTCCCGGCGTAGCCGGTCAGGAGCGACCGCATACTGCGCGGCAAGGGGCGCGTCCCGGTCCGGACCAGGAGATGGGCATGGTTCGGGAGCAGCGCCCAGGCGGCGACGGCGAGGGCCCCCCGCTCGGCCAACTGGGCCACCCGGGCCACGAAGTCGGCGCGGTCCCGGTCGTCGCGGAAGATGGCGGTGCGTTCGATCCCCCGCACCATCACGTGGTGGAGGGTCCCCGGCGCATCGAGCCGTGCTTGGCGGGGCATGGTAGAGTCAGGGTACCACAAGCCGACTAGAATTGCAACGTCCCCTATCCGCGGAGAAGGAGTCGCCCGGCGGCCGTGCCCCTGTCGAGGGCCTGTCGGGGGATCGACTCGGGAAGGAGAAAGGCGCTGATCAGGGTGTTCGTGTCGAAGACAACGCGCAGGTCACTCGGCATTGAGGAGGGTGTCAAGGATCTCGGGGGTCAAGCCTTTTTCCTGGGCCTCGCGGCCGACCGCGTCCAGGATCGTTTGGAGGGAGGGCAAGGGGGTGGTGGTGAGTTCGCGCAGGCGGAGGCTCAGGAGCAGGCGGAGCTTGCGCTGTTCCTCAGCCGAGGCCTGCTCGAAGGCGCGGGCGGTCTCCGGATCGACGGGGATGGTGATGGCACTCACGGCGCAACCTCTCAGTGCGGGGAAGGGTCCCCAGATCTAGAATTCTACTGAATCGCAGCGGAGAATGGAAGGGAAATGGTGGACGCCTGTCAGTTGGGAAGGCCGAGGTCCTCTGCTGCCGGGATGACCGTGGGGCTTGGTGGATGGCCGTCTGGAGCTTGCTCGATCCCGAAGACGGGTGTGCGGTAACCAGGGGGCTAATACTACACAGGTGGATTGTTTCTCACCCACTTGGAGGCGAGAGTCGAGGCCGAACCATTCTCAGCCGATCCCTACAACGCCAAGCGGCAAGCTATAGATAGGTAATGCCCCCTTCGCCTGACTGTGGGGGCTCAAATCCCGCCTGCTTAAACCGAGCCTGCACCGGCGGGCTGGTCAGGTAGCGCAGGAAAGCCTCCGCGGCCTCCGCCTCAAAACTCCACCAGGGCTTTGATGACGCCCCGCTCCGGGTCCAGCCAGCCGGGGAACTCCTCGACCATCTTCTCGGCCGGCGCCCGATGGGTCATCCACGGCCCGAGATCGATCCGTCCGTCCTCCAGCATCTGCAGGGCCCAGGTGAAGTCCGCCGCCAGGGCATTCCGGCTCCGGATGAGCGTCACCTCCCGGCGGTGAAGCTCCGGGTCGTGGAACGTGAGGTCCGCCTGCACCAGCGACACGTAGACCAGCTTGCCCCCATTGGCGACGTACTGCAGTGCCTGCATCATGGACTTGGGGCTTCCCGTCGCGTCGAAGACCGTCGTGGGCAGATCCCCGTTCAGCAGCGCCTCGAGCCGCTTCCCGGTGTCCCCCGCCCCATCCAGGCAGCGCTCCACCAGAAGATGCCGCTGGCAGAACTCGCGCCGCCAGGCGCTGATCTCGAGCACGCTCACGCGGGCCCCCACCAGTTGTGCGAACTGCAGAGTGGACAGGCCGATGGGCCCGGCGCCGATCACGAGTACGTTCTCCCCCGGCTCCAACTGGGCCCGCCGCACGGCATGCGCCCCGATGGTGAGCATCTCCACCAGGGCGAGCTGATCCAGGGAAAGCCGCGTCGACTTGTGAAGCTTCCCCACGGGCACGGTCATCAGCTCGCGCATCCCGCCGTCGGTGTGCACGCCGAGAACCTGGAGGCGGACGCAGCAGTTGGTCTTCCCGCGCCGGCAGGCGATGCAGTGGCCGCAGTTCAGGTAGGGCTCCACGGCGCAGCGGTCCCCGGCGCCGAGCCCCCGATCATTCGGGCCGACGGCGACGATCTCCACGCCCAGCTCGTGTCCCACGACCCGCGGATAGGTGAAGAAGGGCTGATTCCCCTTGAAGGCATGCAGGTCGCTGCCGCACACCCCCACGCGGTGGATGCGAACAAGAGCCTCGCCGGGCCCCGCTGGCCCGGGCGCAGCCATGTCGGTGAGTCGAAAGCGGCCCGGTTCTTCCAGGACAATGGCTTTCATCGAGCGACCTTTCCTCCGCGCGTCAGTGCCGGCATTCCCGGGGTCCGCACCAGGCCGGACTTCGCAATCGTACGCCCGCATCGCCTCCGCTCCCGCCCCGCTCGTGACCGGGCACGAGTCCGGTGGCCTGGCGAGCCGGAGGACTTGCGGACGACCGGCAGACGAATGTGCTGAACCGATCGGGTCAGCGGGAGAGGCGATCCCGCTCGCGCTGCATGGCCTCGCGGCCGGCCTGGACGGCGGCGGAGAGGATCGATTTCTTCTCCTCCAAGGTCTCCTTGCTCCGCTCCACCAGGTCTTCTGCCTTGTCCCGGAACTCGTCCGACATGTCGAGCGTCTTGTCCCGGACATCCGCGGCCATGTCGCGCAGCCGCTCACGGGTCCGGCGGCCCGACTCGGGCGCGAACAGGAGAGCCAGGCTGGCCCCGAGGGCGCCGCCCAGGATGAACCCGAGGGCGATCGCCGCCCCTGAGTACCCACGATCCTCGCTCATGATCTTTCCCTCCTTCGACTGGAACGCTTCCACAGCATTCGAACCCCGGCCCGCACCCCCGCCATGAGGGTCGCCACGGGGATGATGCGCGAGCCGAAGACGGCGCGGATGACCCCCGTCGTCATCCGGATGTTCTCGCCGGCCTCCTCCAGCGCCCCCACCACGTGGCCCACCTTCGCGCTGTTCTCGGCCACCCGCTGGCCGGCCTGGTTCAGCGTGCGGATGGCGTCCCGCGCCTCCTGCAGGACGGGCCGCAGGTCCAGCTCCAGCGTCCGGATGAACTCCTGCAGGCGGAAGGCTGCGCGACGCAGCTCCAGGAGCACCGGCACCAGCAGGATGGTCCAGACAATGCTCAGCACCGCCAGGACGACCAGGGCCCCGACCCCCACGGCACTCATCTCACACCACCCCCTCCGCCCGGAGCCGAACCACGTCCTCGGGCGACAGCTTCAGCCAATCGGCCAGCACCGCTTCGGTGTGCTCGCCAAGGCGCGGCGCCGGCCCTTGGATCGCCCCGGGCGTCGCAGACAGCTTGATGGGGAGTCCGGCCACAACGAGAGACCCGATCTCGGGGTCCGCGACCTGCACGAGCATCTCGCGGGCCAGGACCTGCGGGTCCCTGATCACCTTGTCCACGGTGTTGACGGGGCCGCAGGGGATGCCGATCGCCTCCATCTCCTCGATCCAAGCCGCCGCAGGCTTCTGCCGCGTGATGGCCGCCAGGATCTCACGAAGCTCTTCCACGTGCTCGGCGCGCAGCGCATTGGTGGCGAAGTGGGGGTGGTCGGTCAGGTCGGGCCGCTGGATCGCCTCGCAGAAGCGGGCCCACTGCTTCGTCCCCACGGCCAGGATGACCTGCCCGTCCGCGGCCGGGAAAGCCTCGAAGGGGGCGATCGAGGGGTGGCGGGTGCCCAGCGGCCCCGGCGCCTCGCCAGTCACGAGGGTCCGCATGATGGCGTTCTCCAGGATCGCCACCTGGCCGTCCAGCATGGCCACGTCCACGAGCTGCCCTTCCCCGGTGGTCCGGGCGTGGCCGAGCGCCGCCACGATCCCGATGGTCGTGAACAGGGCCGCGGTGATGTCCCCAATGGACACCCCCACCCGCACGGGGGAGCCGCCCAGCTCGCCGGTGATGCTCATGATTCCCCCCATCCCCTGTACGATCATATCGTAAGCGGGCCGCTGCGCATAGGGACCGGTCTGGCCGAAGCCGGAGCAAGCGGCATACACCAGCTTGGGGAACTGAGGGTGGAGGGTGGCGTAATCCAGGCCGAACTTCTGCATGACGCCCGGCCGGTAGTTCTCGACCAGGACGTCCGCCTGGCGGAGCAGATCCAGGAAGATCCGGCGGCCGGCCTCGGCCTTGAGGTTGAGGGTCAGGCCCTTTTTTCCCCGGTTGATGCTGATGAAATAGGTGCTCACCCCGTTCTTGAACGGGCCGATGCGCCGCGCTTCGTCGCCGACGCCTGGCTCTTCGAGCTTCACAACCTCCGCCCCCAGGTCCGAGAGGAGCATGGTGGTGAAGGGCCCGGCGAGGACGCGGGTCAGGTCCAGGACGCGCACTCCAGTCAGGGGGCCGGGCATGCTCAGGCTCGCTTGCGCAGTTCGCTCAACCGGTCGAAGAGCTTCATGAGTTCGGCCAGGGGCTGGCCCTGTTTCAGCCGGCGCACCACCTCAGCCTCGTGGCGCTCGATCTCCCGGGCGCGGGACAGGACCTGGCTGAGGCGCTTGGGCGCGAAGACCACGACGCCGTCTTCGTCCCCGTGGACAATGTCGCCGGGCCGGACCGGGGCGCCGCCGCAGATGATGGGCACCTGGGTCTCCTCCAGATGCTCTGCCGTCCCGATCCGTGGGGTGGCGGCGCGGGCGAAGACCGGAACGCCAACTTCCTCCAGCCCGCGCAGGTCCCGGACGGCCCCGTCGATAACGAAGCCGCCCAGCCCCTTGCGCCGGGCCTCCACGGCCATGAGCTTCCCCAAGAGGGCCGCCTCCAGCATCCCGCCCCCGTCCACCACCAGCACCTCGCCTTCCCGGGCCTCGGCCAGCGCGCGGAGGAGCGTGAGGTAGTCTCCCGGATGGCAGCGGACCGTGCGCGCCACGCCGATCAGGCGGATCGAGGGGACCACGGGTTTGATGGCGGCGGCCATGGTCCCCAGCCGGCCCAGGGCGTCCGACAGGACGGCGGTAGGAATGCGGGCAATGCGACGCAGCGGATCAGGCACGGCACGGCTTCGCGGCCCGTGAGCCCTTCGCGACCGCCGGGTCCGCCCGCGTTCCGCGATCGGCGCCCGCACCGCCCCGCTCGAGGGCCGGCGACCGGGGGCTCACGGCAGAATGGCAATCACCCGCGCCGGCGCCGAGGCGGCCTCGACCCGAAGCGGCGCGATCACCAGCTTGGCACCTTTCGCCGGGAGCTTGTCCAGGTTGGTGAGGTTCTCGATCCGATACTTGCCCGCCCGGAGCAGGACCTCGCCCTCCCCGTTGCCCTCCTCCGGCATGAAGGCGTCCAGGCCCACGCCCCAGACATCCCGTTCGAGAGCGAGATAGGCCAACGCCGCCCCGGAGAACCCAGGCACGCGCGGGACACCCTGCGCATCCAGGTTGAGGTACTGTGCGGGATCCGACCATCGTCGCGCCCAGCCGGTGTACAACAGAACCAAGCTGTGCTTCGGGATGCGGCCATTCCGCCGCTCCCAGGTCTGGAGATCCTCCACGCCCAGTCGGTACTCCGGCGATCGGGAGACCTTGACGCTGGCGTCGATCAGGACGGCTTGGACCAGCAGTTCCCCGAGGGGGATCTGCGCCACCGTCGGCTTGGCCTTCAGGAAGGCCGAAGGGGTGTCCAGATGCGTGGCGAGCGACGCGGCCGGCCGCTCCGCCCCCCCTAGGGGCTCGGCGCGGTGGTGCTCCGGAGTGCTGGGATCCGGGGCCTCGCCGATCGTGTGGCTGAGGTCCACCACCGCGGCCTTGCCGAGCATGGCCCGCTCCAGGGCGCCCGCCGCCGCCTGCTCCACCTGGGTCGGCAGCAGCAGCACCGCGAGTGCGACCGCCCACACCCTGCCGCGCGCGAGGATCCGGCCCTTCGTGCGTGTCGCCATGAACAAAAAGTCAGGGCCATGCCCTGACCTGATCCCTCCTGTCCTTGCCACCGCGGTGACGCATCGCCCGTCAAGGATCGTGGCGACCATAGCATAGGCCCGGAGGGCTGTCAACGCAGAGCGGCCCCTGTGTGGAGCGCCCGCCCGTTCCGCGGGACTCGGCCGGAGGCCCGGCGAGGAGGGAAGCAGGGCCCCTGCCTCGGTTCCCCTGCCGGCAGCGTAGCCCGATTCGCCCTGAGTCCTTCGATTCACAAAATCGGCAACCAATTTATTCCCTCAGGACTCAGTGTGGTTCGACAGGCGCACCACCCTGAGCTGGAGCGACCCCGATTGACGTTTCCCGACAACTCCGCTAGGCTTCCGGGGGGGAAGGGGGCACGACGGAGGAACCATGGCCGAGGAGGAGCAGGCGACCCACGACATGCGCTTCTGCCCGTATTGTTTCCAGCAGCAGTTCGATGTGTCCGCCCTGCAGGGAGGCACGGTGTACTGCGAGGTGTGCGGCATCGAGGTCGAGGTGAAGGAGTTGATGAAGCAGTGACGCGCTGGCGCGGACGGATGTCGAGAGATCTTTCGGTCGCGCTGCTGGCCCTGACGGTGTGCCTACTCGTGCCGCAGGCCAAAGCGGCGGAGGAGCTCCCGCCGGACCTGGGGTGGCTAGGGATCTCCATCGCAGACGTGGGCGAGGAACTGGCGGACCGCCTCGCCACCACCTTTGGCCCCGACGCCGGCAACGGCGTCCTGGTGGCGGACGTGCTGAAAGGGGGCCCGGCGGAGCAGGCCGCCCTCAAGCGAGGGGATGTGATCATCAAGCTGGACGCGCAGCCCATCTGGGACGTGCGCCAGCTCCAACGGGCCGTCCGCGCCGAGCCCGTGCGCAGGCAGGTGACCCTCACCGTCCTGCGCGACAGCTCGCAGATCACGCTGCCCGTCACCATCGGCGCCATGCCCGCCGACGCACGGGCGCAGCTCGGCGCCGAGCGGTTCGGCTTCCTGGTCCGCGAGGCGGATGAGCGTGACGCGGTGCGGGGGGGCGCCCTCCCCGAGGGGAAGGTGCTCGTCGCCTTTGTGGACGCCGAGTCTCCCGCCGCCCGCGCGGGACTTCGACCGCTGGACGTGATCCTACAGGCCAACGATCTCCCCATCCAGAACCTGGCGGACTTCGACCGCGCCGTGCGCCGATCGAGCCGCTCGATTGCCCTGCGGGTCGGACGCCGCGGGGTCCAGGAGCCGATCGCCCTGGCCGTGGAGCTGCCACAGAAGTAGGGCCAGGGTTCGCCCCCCCGACGGCCGTCGACCGCGCCCGCATACCTCCCCCCTCCGAGGAGAACCCTTCCAGGAATGCGGCGACGGATCTATAGGGATAAACTATTTGTGGAATCGGTCTTCCTGTGCTATTCGTGACGCGCACCATTTTCCCTCGGCAATTGGCGGCAGGCGCCGATCCGGGCGCGACGGCGGGCGGATCACGGTGCGGCAGGGCCCCGGTGAGCGTCCCATGACGGGCCACCCGGAGGAGGTAGAGGACGATCGTGAGCACGACAGAAATCCTGGATTCCCCCTCGGGCAAAGAGATCCGGTTGACGGAGTACGCGGCCTGCGCCGGCTGAGCCTCCAAGATGGGTCCGGCGGACCTGCACGAGGTGCTCGGCCAGCTCAGCCTGCAATCGCACCCCGATCTCCTGGTGGGGCTAGCCAAGTCGGATGATGCGGCGGTCTATCGGCTGAACGACCAGCAAGCCATCATTCAGACGGTGGATTTCTTCCCGCCGATCGTGGATGACCCATACGTCTATGGGGCCGTGGCCGCTGCCAATTCCATGAGCGACGTGTACGCCATGGGGGGGCGAGTGCTCCTGGCCCTGAATGTGGCCGGCTTTCCCCGGGAGTTTCCGCGGGGCGCCGTGCGCCGCATCTTCCAGGGTGGGGCGGACAAGGTGGCGGAGGCCGGAGCGGTCATCGGCGGCGGCCATACGGTGGTGGATCGCGAGCCCAAGTACGGCCTCTGCGTGACGGGCCTCGTCCATCCCGGGCGCGTGATGATCAAGGGCGGCCTCCTGCCGGGGCACCGCCTCTTTCTGAGCAAGCCGCTCGGCACCGGCGTCATCGCCACCGCGGGCAAAGCCGGGAAGGCCGCCCTTTCCCACCTGGACGGCGCCATTCACAGCATGACCCGCCTCAACCGCGGGGCGTCCGAGGTCCTGGGAGAGTTGGGGATCGCCGGATGCACCGACATCACCGGCTTCGGGCTCCTGGGCCACGGGGGCGAGATGGTGCTGGCCAGCGGGTGCGGAATTCGCCTCCGCGCAGAGGCGGTGCCGCTCCTGTCGGGCGCCATGCGCTACGCGGAGCAAGGGCTGTTCGCGGGCGGCCTGGGCCGCAACCGCAAATACCTGGAAGGCCTGGCGGGAGAGGGGAGGCTTCTCCTGCGCCTCAGCCCCTCCCTCGCCCCGGAGCTGGTCTCGCTGCTGTTTGACTCGGAGACTTCGGGCGGCCTCCTGTTCTCTGCCCCTGCCGAGCGCAGGGAAGCGGTGCGGGAGGGCTTCAAGGCCAAGGATGAGGCCGTGTGGGAGATCGGGGAAGTCATCCCGGCGCTGGCCATTGAGGTGGCGTAGTCGCGGCCGCGAGACAGACGGGATACACCGGGGGGGACGGAGGACCTGGCGTGGCGCAATCGAAGGATGATCGCGTGCTGCTGTTGGGGAGTCAGGGGATGGGCCGGGGGGATGAGGCCCTTGGCCTCGCCATCCTGGGGAACTTCTTGAAGACGCTGATCGGGAATCCCCTGCACCCTGGAAAGATCGTCTGCTGGAACGGGGGCGTGAAGCTCCTCACGGAGGACTCCCCCGTGATCGGCACACTCCAAGAGCTGGAAGGCATCGGGGTGGAGATTCTGGCGTGCAAGACGTGCGTGGACCATTTCGGCCTGCAGGGAAAGCTGCGGGCAGGGGATCTCTCCAGCATGCCCATCATCAGCGACCTCCTGCTGCGAAGCGAGGTCCTCACCGTGTGAGGCAGCAGCGGATGACTGCTGCTCCCGACTCCTCCTGTCCCAGGAACGCATCCGCCGCTCTCCGATAGCTCTCCCGGTGCCCGAGAGGCGGTCCGATGCTTCGTTCGCATTCCATCGAAAATTCCTATTTGACCTATGAACGATACCGATAGAGTCTTACTTACTTTCAGGTGCTCGGGGTGCGAAGTGTCCTGCCGGAGCGGGACGCAGGACGAAACCAAAACACCTTTGGACGGGGAGCCAGGATATGGACGGACAGGAAGCAGGCAATTACCGCATGGTCGAAGGGACCGACGGGAGCGCTTCGGGTGCCCTGGATCGGCGATACCTCGCGAGGATCGGCGTCCTGACGGGCATCGCCGTGGCCGGCCTCTTCTACGTGAAGTGGAACCCCTACTTTCATCGCGCCTTCGTGGCGGCAGCCCAGCACTCCATCGGTGCCTCTATTGTCACCGGGAAGGCTGCCGAGGCGCCTTCGCCGTCCCTGGCGGCCGCTCTGGGGTACGCCTGGGCGTATGGCAAGGCGATCTGGCAGGCCATGGTCCTCGGCCTCGTGCTGGGCGCCGGCGTGCAGGCGATCATTCCCAAAGACTGGCTGGCCCGGATCCTCGGGCGCATGAACTTCTCGGGCGTGGCGGTGGCGGGGTTGGCCGCCGTCCCGTCCATGATGTGAACGTGCTGCGCCGCCCCAGTGGCACTGGGGCTAGCACGGAGCGGCTCCGCCGTCGGTCCGACCCTCGCCTACTGGATGGGAAACCCCATCCTGAACCCGGCGACCATGGTCTTCATGGGATTCGTCCTGGGATGGCAATGGGTCGGGTTGCGGATCGGCGTTGGCCTGCTTCTGGTGTTCGGCGTCGCGTACTTCGCCAACCGGTTCGTGCGGCCTGAAGACCTTCCGGCGAATGCCGTGCGCGCGGCGGCAACCATCGGCAGGAGGGAGGAAGGCTCCATCGCGATTCGCTGGCTGCGCGGGCTGTGGGAGCTGTCCATCGGCCTGATCCCCGAGTATGTGGGGATCGTCTTGGTCCTGGGTGCCGCGCGGGCATGGCTCTTCCCGGCGGTGACCCCGCAGGCGACCGGGCTGCTCTGGACGATTGGCCTCGCGATCGCCGGCACGCTATTCGTCATCCCGACCGCAGGGGAGATCCCCATTGTCCAGACCCTGATGACGTTCGGCCTGGGCGTAGGCCCCGCCGCAGCCTTGCTCACCACGCTGCCGCCCGTGAGCCTGCCCTCGCTGGTCATGCTGGGCAAATCGATTCCGGTCCGGGTGCTGATCTTCGTCGCGTCATCAGTCTTCGTGCTCGGCCTGGTCAGCGCCGCAGTCGCCGTCGGACTGGGACTCTGACGCGGCCAGCGAGAAAAGAATCCGGCCGGCGGGCAGCTCACCGGACGCTGCCGCCGGCCGTTTCTTTTTCCTGGCTGGGGATCGAGATCGGGACTGGCCGCAGGCGGGTCGGCGCGCCGCCTCAATTCCCCGGAATTGAGTGGCCGCTTTCCTCCGGGACCGGCGCCTTGGAGGAGACCGCCCAGTCCTTGTCTGGGTCCTCCACGCCCAACTTGCGAATTCCTCCAGGGAAGCGCTGCTGGAGCTTCTCGTACTCGTGCCACACGTCGGGGTCCGGGTGCTTCCAGTCGTGCAGGTAATAGACAGCCTTGACCTTCGCCTGGAGCAACTCCTTCGTGCATCCGAAGCAGGGCCGCATCGTACTGTAGAGGACCGCCCCCTGGACCGGGATGCCGAAGCGGGCCGCCGACAGGAGCGCGTTCTGTTCCGCGTGGACGCAGATGCAGAGGTCGTAGCCCTTGCCGGCCCCGTACTTCTCCCGGTTGGCGCAGCGGTCGCAGCCACCGTCCTCGCAGTTCACCATATCGGTGGGCGTCCCGTTGTAACCCGTGGACACCACGTGGCCGTCCAGGACCAGGATCGCCCCCACGTGGTTGCCGCGGCAGTTGGCACGGGCCCGTACGGCCATGGCGATACCCATGAAATACCGGTCGCGGTCCAAGCGCGCCTTGCCTCCCGGGCTCATACGCACCTCCAAGCATCAGAGACCGATGCGGTCAACGCGTCCCGGCGTTCCCGGCCGAGCTCTCAGGCCTGCGACTCGGCAATCACCGCCTCCGCCTCGATTTCCACGAGCATCTCGGGAGCGATCAGCCGATTCACCTCCACCAAGCTCGTGGCCGGTCGAATCTCGTGAAAGTACTCGCCGTGGGCCTTGCCCACCTTCTCCCACTCCTGCCGCCGTTCCATGTCACGCCTCCTCGCGCAACGCCGCCAGGAACTGCCGGCTGCCCGCTGCCAGGAGCCTCGGAACATGGGTGTACAGGTATCGCACCCCTTGCCGGCGAAAGCGCCGGATGGCCTCCGCGTCGCCCGTGGTGCCCGCCACCTTCCCCGCGCCGATAATTGCCGCAAAGGCGCGCTCCATCGCCCCGCGCACCTTGGGGACATCGGACTGCCCCGGAAAACCCAGGGATTGGGAGAGATCCGACGGCCCGACGAAGAGGACGTCCACTCCGTCCACCCCGAGAATTTCGGGGAGGTTGTCCAGTGCGACCTGTTCCTCCAGTTGGACGCAGACGAGCGTCTCGCGATTGGCCTCCTGGATATACTCGGCAGTGGAAAGTCCGAGGCCGTACCGCGCCGGCCGCGTCCCCGCAGCGAGCCCTCGAGCCCCCAGAGGATGGAACTTGACGGCCTCCACGGCGCGCCTCGCCTCGGTCGCCGTGTTGACATGGGGCACCTGTACTCCCAGGGCACCCCGATCCATCACCTGTATGATAGCCTCTGGCGTGCTGATCGAAGGCCGGGCGATGGGGGTGATTCCCGCGGCCCCGGCGGCCATCGCCATGATCTCCACACTCTCCAGCGAGAGGGAGCCGTGCTCGCAGTCCAATAGAACCCAGTCGAAACCCAGATGGCCCACCATCTCCACGATCTGAGGGGACGGGAACATCACCGACACCCCCAGGGCGGAGTGGCCCGACAGGAGCTTCTCCTTCATCCGGTTCTTCATCGGTGCTGCCCTCATATTCGGTTTCCCCTCACTGCTGAACTCTACGTTCCGCGCACCAGCGTGGCAGTCGTCCGACCGTGGGAGCGGGCTCGGGACTGTTCCAGCTCGGCCAGGTGCTTTTCCGCCCACCTGCAGATCGCACGGAGCGGCTCGATCAGCGTCCGGCCCAGGGGGGTCAGAGAATACGCGGGCGTTGAAGACACTGGGTTTGTCGGATGACCGCACCATAGGGCATGTATATCACCGATGAGTGCCTCCTTGCAACGGACGGAGCCCGTCGCTGCCGGCCCAAAAACACGGCCGGCGTCCGGAGATGGTCCGGACGCCGGTCGGCCGATGGCTCGCCTTGCAGGAACGCTTACCGCTTCGTCAGAATGACTCGGGCGTCCACGACCCGGCAGCCTTTCCCCTCCTCGTAGAGCAGGACCGGGTTCGCGTCCGTCTCGGCGATATCGTCTTCGAGATCATAGACCAACTGACTCAGCCGGCTGATCACAGAGGCCAGCGCCTCCTGATCCCGCCGCTTCTCGCCCCGCACCCCCTGAAGGATGGGATAGCTCTTGATCTCCTTCAGCATCGCCAGGGCGCAATCCAGTGAGATCGGAGCCACGCGGAAGGTGACGTCCTTGAGGACCTCCACGAAGATGCCGCCCAAGCCGAGCATCATGGTGGGGCCGAAGGTCGCGTCGTTGACCGAGCCGCAGATGACCTCGGTCCCGGCCGGCGCCATCTCGCACACGAGGATCCCGTGGATGTCGGCATCGGCCTTGTACCGCCGCGCGTTCTCCAGGATGGTCCCGAAGGCGGCCCGCACCGCCTCGGCGTCGCGGAGATTGACCTTGACGCCGCCGGCGTCGCTCTTGTGCAGGATATCCGGGGAGACGATCTTCAGCACGGCGGGGAAGCCGATCTCCTGGGCGAACTGCACGGCCTCGTCCGCGGTCTTGGCCAGCTTGGCCGCCGTGACGGGCAGGCCGTAGGCTGCGAAGAGGTCCTTTGCCTCGGGCTCAGTCAGGGCCCGGCGCCCGGCCGCCCGGGCCGCCCGGATGATAACCCGGGCCCGATTCTTGTCCACGTCAGGGTACGGCTCGAAGTCGAGCTTGCAGCCGACCTCCTGGAACTTGGCCGCCTGGCGGAGCGCCGCCAGGGCCGCGAACGTTTTGTTGGGGCAGTCGTAGTAGGGGATGGAGTTCTCGAGCAGGATCTTGCCGGCCTCCACGCTGCCGGCCCCGCCGACGAAGCAGGCCACCACGGGTTTGTCCGTGACCCCCGACTCCTTCAGCTTCCGGATCACGGCCTCGGCGATGTCCGTGGCCTTGGTCACGGCCGTCTCGCAGTAGAAGACGCCGATCCCGTCCACCCACGGGCATTTCAGGGCCGTCTCGATGGCCCCCTCGTACCCGGCCACACCGCTCTGCCCGGTGATGTCCACCGGGTTCTTCGGGCTGCCGAAGTCCGGCATGAACTTGCGGAACTCGGCCTGCACCTCGGGAGGTGCCGTCTGCAGGGGGATGCCGTGGATCTCAGCCGCGTCGGTGCCCAGCACGCCGATGCCGCCGCCGTTGGTGATGATGACGACGTGATCGCCCTTGAGGACCGGTTGCATGGTCAGGGCGGTGCTCTTGTTCAGGAGGTCGTCCAGGTCCGTCGCCCAGATCATGTGCGCCTGCTCGCAGGCCGCCTGGTAGACCTTGACCGACCCGGCCAGCGAGCCGGTGTGCGAGGCGGCGGCGGCGGCCCCATGCGCCGAGACCCCGGCCTTGAGGACCACGATCGGCTTCCCCGCCCAGCGGCCGGCCAGCATGAACTCGTAGCCGTTCCGCACCCCTTCGATGTAGAGCGCGATACACTTCGTGTCAGGGTCTTGGGCGAAGTACTCGATGCAGTCGGCAAAGTCCACGTCCGCCATGTTCCCGAGCGAGATCATGCACGAGATGCCGAACTTCCGCGCAAAGGTCACCGTGTCCAGGGCGATGATGAGGGCCCCCGACTGCGAGATGAGCGCGGTCTGACCCGCGTAGGGCAGGACCGGGGCGAAGCTGGCATTAGCCTTGCCGGGGTTGCTCATGATGCCGACGATGTTGGGACCGACGACCCGGCCGCCCCCGTCGCGTGCGATCCGGACCAACTCCTCCTCATCCCTCTTGTTGCCCACCTCGCCGAAACCGCTGGTGATGACGATGTGGCCCTTGACGCCCTTCTTGGCGCACTGCCGCGACACTTCCAGGACCTTGTCGGCGGGGACGCAGTAGACCGCCGCATCCACGGAGCCGGGGATGTCCATGACGGTGGGGTAGGCCTTGAGCCCCAGGATCTCGTCGGCGCCCGGGTTGATCGGGTAGAGGGCTCCCTCGAATTTGCCTTCGATGAGATTCTTCAGGACCTGATTGCCGATCGATCCCTCGCGTCGGGAAGCGCCGATGACGGCGATGGAGCGGGGATTGAAGACAGGTTCAAGCTCTCGCGACATGGTACGACTCCCTGCCAGCACGGTGTCATCACAACCGGCTGGCTTTCAATGACCAAGAATGAGGCGCGACTCGGCGGGCTGGCGGCGCGGGCTCCAGAGGCGGGGCAGGGCTGCTGCCCACGGTCGCATAATGTTCTTCTACCGTCCCCCGGAGCGCATTGCAAGCAGATGTGCACGACTTTCACGAGAGCAATACAAATGATACAAGGTCCTCTCAGTCCCGGGGCAGATCGCCGCCAAGACAGCCTCGGCTTTTCTCTGTTGCACGGAGCACCTGTCGCGGTCCGCCCGCGATGCGCGCGCCGTCCGTCCATCAGACGAAAGCCAATGCTCCTCCGAAGAGAAGTGCCTCGGTGGCAGAGGGGAAGGGGCCGTGTTGACCGCTACAGGTCAGCCCCCGAGGACGTGCTGGACCAGCGGAAGGCATGCCATGCGCCCGCCGCGATGACGGCCGAGGCGGGGATGGTGAGGACCCAGGCCCAGACGATCCGACCCGCGACGCCCCAGCGGACGGCCGAGAGCTTGGTGGTCGACCCGACGCCCACGATGGCGCCGGTAATCGTGTGGGTCGTGGAGACGGGGATGCCGAGGAAGGTCGCCAAGAACAGCGTCAGCGAGCCACCGGCCTCCGCGCAGAAGCCGCCCACGGGTCGAAGCTTCGTGATCTTCATTCCCATGGTCTTGACGATCCGCCACCCGCCAAAAAGGGTGCCGAGGCCCATGGCGGCATGGCAGGCCAATACGACCCAGAGCGGCACGCGGAACTCCTGGCCCAGGTAGCCGGTCGAGAATAGCAGCGCGGCGATGATGCCCATGGTCTTCTGGGCGTCGTTGCCGCCGTGGCCGAGGCTGTACATGGCCGCAGAGAGGAGTTGCCCGCGCCGGAACAGGCGATCGATCTTCGAGGGCGTGGTCCGCCGGAAGATCCAGAAGACCGCCGTCATGAACAGCAGGCCGAGGACGAGGCCGAGGAGCGGCGAGGCCACGATGGAGACGCCCACCTTGACCAGGCCCTCCACGTCGAGCACGTCGTGGCCAGCCTTGACGACCCCGGCGCCCACGAGGCCGCCGATGAGCGCATGGGAAGAGCTGGTGGGGATGCCAAACCACCAGGTGATGAGGTCCCAGGCGATGGCGCCCAGCAGCGCAGAGGCTACGACGGTCGGATCGACGATCGCCGGATTCACGATGCCCTTCCCGATGGTGGTCGCGACGTGCAGGCCGAAGACGACGAAGGCGATGAAGTTGAAAAAGGCGGCCCACACCACGGCCGTGCGGGGCGAGAGCACTCGCGTGGAGACCACGGTCGCAACGGAGTTCGCCGCGTCGTGGAAGCCGTTGACAAAGTCGAAGGCGAGGGCGAGGGCAATGATGAGGATGATGAGGAAGAGCACTACTCGTTCTCCATGACGACTCCCTCGATCACGTCCGCGGCGTCCTCGCAGCGGTCCGTCGCCTGCTCCAGAATCTCGTAGATCTCCTTCCATTTCATGATGACGACGGGGTCCTTCTCCTCCTTGAAGAGCTTGGCCAGCCCCTCCCGCAGCGTCTGGTCGTTCTCGTTCTCGATGCGGTTGATCTCCACGCAGGCGGCCAGGATCTTCTCCCGCTCGTGCTTGACATCGCGGAGCCCCTGCAAGGCCATCTTGAGCTGCGTCATGGCGTCCACCAGGTTCTTCGAGAGGTAGCGCGCCTCCGGCGTGGCGACCGGGATCTCGTAGAGCCAGAGCCGCTCGGCGGCCGCCTCCATGGCATCCACGATGTCGTCCAGAGCGCTCGCCAGGTGGTGGATCTCGTTTCGGTCGATGGGCGTCACGAAGGTCTTGCGCAGCGTGTCGAAGGTCTGATGGGTGATGACGTCCGCTTCGTGCTCGACCTCCTTGATGCGCCGGGCCTTCGGGCCGGGAAAGTCCAGGTCCTCCAGGAACCGGGCGAGGAGCCGCGCCCCCTCGATGCCCAGGTCCGCGTGCTTCTCAAAGAAGTCGTAGAATCCATATTCCTGGGGAAGCCACTTAAAGCGCACTGCCTACCTCCTCCCATCGCCCCCGGGCCGGCGTGCCGAGCTATTCAGGACAGCCGCCGCAGGATCCCCAACGCGGTGTGTCCGAGCCAGCACGCATGGTAGTACGAACTCCCGGGGGATTCAAGACCTCCTGGGCGGGATTCCGCTTGACGCGCCAGTCCGCTGTTGGTAGCGTCCCTGTCAACCATTCCGGCCGGGCTCTGTCCCTGGCTCGGCCGTCTGGCCGCCACGAGCTCCCTGTAGTTCGCCGCTGCCGGCCACGCCCGGTTTCGAAGTTCCTGCCGGGCGTTTCAAGGGAGGCTTCCTATGCGTGGGAGAGCCGTAATCCAAGTGATCATCGTGTGCTTCCTTATTGGAATTTCCGGGCTGACGGTATGTGAGGGAAGCCAGACGTCGGGCGGCATCCAGGCCTTTGTGACGTACAAATATACAGACCCGATGACAGGTCTCGAGGCCTTTCGCCTCCTTGTTCCCAAGGGATGGCGCGCCGAGGGGGCGATAACCTGGTCAGCAAACATTGCGCTGCCGGCCCAGGCCCGCTTCAGATTTTACAACCCCGTCGGCGATGAAGAACTCACACTCTTCCCGACCCAATCATATTTCTGGACGAACAACCAGCTCACTCTCACGACAAACCCTCCGGGCTCGTTGCGATTCGGCACGCCCGTCATGAAGCCCGTAGATTGGCAGACTGTAGTAAGAGAAGGTGTAATCCCAAGGCTCAGGCCCCGGGCGACTGATCTCAGAATAACGCAACAGAAGGAGGTGCCGGAACTCGCCCAGTTGGCCAGAGGCGGTGCGGTAAGCGGTGTGAACAGCTCGGCCGTGGCCGGCAAGGTCAGGCTTCACTACAGCGAAAACGGACGCCTCCTGGAGGAAGAGCTTTTTGCAGCGCTCAGCCAGTTCATCACCAATATGCCCGGCACAGGACTCAGCCAGGGTTATTTCATCAATTACTGGTATATTGACTGCGTCTTCTCCTTCAGGGCCGGAAGAGACCGCCTGGGATCACAGAACAAGGTCTTTCAGACAATGATCTATTCCATGCGGGTCAATCCCCGATGGTTCGCCAAGGTTGCCAATGTCAAGGAGATGATGGCACAGCAGGCGATCAGGAACATCAAGGCCATAGGCAAAATAGGCGAGATGGTCGCTCGCGCCGGCAGTGAGATGCGCGCGGACCAGATGCGCTCCTGGGAACAGCGTCAGCAGGTCCAGGACCGGATAGCCCGCAATTTCAGCGATTACATCCGCGGCGTGGATCGGTTTAATGACCCGCTTTCCGGCAAACAGGTCGAGCTGCCTTCAGGATACGGACGGGCCTTTGCCAACAACCTGGGGGAATACATCGTCACTGATAGCCCGAGTTACAATCCAAATATCGGTTCCAACCTAAACTGGGTGGAACTCACCCCGGCAAAGTAGCCGCAATCATCACGCTTCACTATCTGCCGGTTTTGCCCACCGCGTCCATCGAAGAAACGCCAAGGTCCATTCTCCGGGTGGGCCTTCCCCGTCGCGACCGGTGTCCTCCTCCGCCCGTATAGTGGGGCCTGGCGACGGACTGGCATCACCGAGGGATTGATCGGACCGAAAGGAGATTGCCCGAGCCTCCCCAGGTCGGCTAGGGCGTGAGCTCGCTCGCCAGAAAATCAATGAAATCCTTCCAGAATATGGGCAAGCCATCCACCACGTCGAAGAGCCGATGCCCCTCGACCTGTCTCCCGCCCACCGTGAACGGCGGATAGACCTTGAGGGTGGCCATCACCCCACGCTCCCGGAGGCTCTGCTGGACGACGCGTGACACGTCGGGCGAGACGATCCGGTCGTTCTGAGCGTGGAGGAGCAACGTGGCCGCCTTGATCCGTCGGGCCGCATCGCGGACGGTTTCCATTACGAAGAGCGTCTCCGGGCTCGCCGAGCGGTCTCCAAACCCATAACCCCCCGCAAGACTGACCACGGCCCGGATTCGCGGTTGCTCGGCCGCGGCGAGTAAGCTCACGAGCCCGCCCAGGGACTTGCCCACCAAGGCGACCCGGTTGGCATCCGTGTCTGGCCGTTCTGCGAGGAAAGCCATTGCGGCAAGGACATCTTTGATCTCGCCGGGCAGGCCCCACCGCAAAGAATTGACTCCTCCCTCCCCGCCGACGACTCCTTGCCCTTCCGATCCACCATACCCGCGCCGCTCTGCCACTAGAACCACGTACCCTTCCCGCGCCAGGCGGTATGCGAGCCATTCATGCCGGTCAGATTGCTGGAGCTCCGCACGTGTTCGCGACCCATGGCTGTAGATGACGGCCGGAAAGGGTCCTTGCCCGAGTGGTCGGTAGAGGTAGGCCTTGATCTTCAGTCCCTCACTCAGGTAGGTGAGCTCCTCATATCGCTGCGGGGGTTCCACCACCTCGAACCGCAGCTCCAGGGGGGCACTCTTCACTCCGCGGGCGTCCTCCGCGACCACGGTGAGGTGGCGTGGTCCCGGTTCCCCCATCTCGAAGGAACGGCCCACGGTGCCGGCCGGCGCGGGTCCGTCGTCCTTCCTGATCTCGTAGGCGGCCGGCTCGACCTGTCGTCCTTCACGGGCCAGCCGGGTCCACAGGCGGGCAAGCGGTGCCTGGGTGCCGGAGTAGTCCACCCGGATGCGCAGCAGTCCATAGGCCTCGACGGGGGTGGGTTCTAGGCGGAGATTGGAGAGTGTGAGCGTCTCCGCGCCCAGTGCCGGGAAGCTCAGTACCAGACACGCTACCAGGAAGCAGGCCCCGATGGGTCCCCGGATGCCTACTCGTCCCATCATTCGCCTCATCATGGAACGCCTCGCGCTCAGTCCCGATAGGATCCCCGGCCAGGGCCTCGGGAGGGCCTTTTCCCGCTGCGAACGGTAGGCCGGGGGCGGTCGCTTACTGTCGCCAAGACGATGGCGGACTTCAAGGTGACGGTCGGGACGTGAATCCCCGTACCACCCAACGCACAGCGAAGAATCCCGCCCAGAGTTCCAGGACGATGCCGCCAGCTATAGGCGTGAATCGGACATCCTCCCGCGACCAAGCGCCCGGACCGCGCACGACGCGAAACGTCTGGATGACGGGAGCGTCCGGGTCGGTCCCCCTCCGCCCCAACCATTTTCGGGACCGCCCCACGTCGAAGTTACAAGTTGTTGATCTGGTCGTCTATCAAGAACCTGCTCTGCGAGCCTTCTCTTACGTAATATCGCCCCTCGAACGAGTGCCGCTGCGGGCTAGCCCGAACGAACACCCTGGCAACCACTCGATCATCCTTCTCCGGAAAATCCACGTCCACATCCGGTGACGGCTGAATGTTCTGCCGGATCGAATCGCGAAGCCCCCGCTCAAAGGCATCTTTCTTCTCCGCTGTAGCGGCTTCAATACCCACCACCTCTTTCGTGTCGTCCAGGATGCCAATGAAGACGGTTCCACCGTGAGTATTCGCAAAGGCGGTCACCTCCTTCAACAGTTGCTGTCTCTCTCGAACCTCCCGCTTGAATTCCACGTATTCGCTCTCGCCAGTCCTCAACGCTTCCTCAAGCGGCATGGGGTGCCTGATACCCATCCTCCCATACCGCCTGGCAATCGGGTATGTCAGCACCAACCCAAGCGAAAATGCCCCGAGTCCGAGCAGTCCAAACCAGTTCAGGTCCTCGATAAGCCCGAGGGACACCGCTTCAAGGTCGTCGTTTCTCGCGCTTCGCGCCAGCCATACTTCACTGCCCTCCAGGTGGAGTGGTATCCAGGGAATATTCACGTCCTTCGGAAAGAAGGCAGGGACGTTCCCGTCCCATCTTCGTACACGCCCTGTTTCCGCGTCCACAACCTGCCAACCGTCAACCCTTGAGCGAACGGCCCCCTTCTCCCTCTTCAATTGGGCCACGATCTTCTGCGCTTCTTTCTTGAGTTGTTCATCAATATCTGGACCTCCAGGGCACTGCACCAACCTCGATGGGGAGTACTCCAGGTGCCCCACCATCACCTCCACACGTTTGCCGTCAACCTCGGCTGCCTCCGAATACAATCTCCATCTCTCGTCTGTCTCAACCCGTTGGAGTGTCGGTTCGCGGAATCTCAGAATGAATTTGACATCGGAGAAATTTAACCCAAATCCTGGCGGCTCTGAACTGCTGTAGAGGAAGTAGCGTGTCCGCCGACTCAGTACATAGTCAGACCAGTCGGAGCTTGGGTCATCCTCGACGCCAGTGATGTCGCATATCTTTCCGCCTGCGGTCGGGAGCTCCTCCACCGTTTTCTCATCGGGTTCATGACATTGAATCCTGGTGAGCGTCCGCTGATTGGTGTCTGCTAGGTTTTGATAGAGCCATATGAGGCGATAGGTAAAAACCGCCGCGAGGATGGCTACGCTAAGAAGTAAAGCGCCAGCAAGGGATAAGCCCCAGACCCTTCTCCGAAAAGCCCTTCTCATTGCTCAATCTCCCGTGCGGACTCCGAAGGACTTGGCGCGCCGGGCTTGTCCCACCCCACAAAGTAAGCCCGGTCGCCGTGCCGCCGCCAGCCGAGGCCGCCCAGGACCCCGACCAGCCTCACCATCCCGACCAGCACGGCCATCGCTCTTTTCCTCATCGCGCTCCCCCCTTTTGCGGCACAAACACAAAAGCCCTTGACCACGCCGGGCCAAGGGCCTACGCTTTGACTAGCCGCACCTGGCCGATCAGGTCGCGGTCAATCGAGGGGCCTTGCCGGTGGCACGGTGAGGCCCTTCGTGTTTCTCGGAATGCTATCACAGACGGGACCACACTGGCTAGCAGCTCCAGGGCTCGGCCCAGGCCGTCGGGAGCGGCTTTTCGGGTGCGCAGCCGTATCCGCGGGAATGAGCCGCTTCACTCGTTGGGCTTATGGCTTGGCCTCTCTCCCCAAATTTCCAGAAAATCCTGATAACATTTCGTGAGCGGTTCTGCCAGGACATCAAACGCAAAGTGCTCTTGCTGCAAAGCTAGCACCTGTAAAAGGATATTGTGGGCTAGGTGTAAACAGGAATCCGCCTCGTCCCGTTGAGGCCCGTCCACGAATGTGAGCTTTTCTTCGGTCCCACCTAATCGGGAAACGATCCCGGCCGAGGTGCTATGAGCCTGCTCCAACGGCAGATAGTAAGCTGGAAGGATAAGCTCACCCAATGGTCCGACCTCTCGCGCCATTGAAACAAAATCCAACTTGCTCCAGGTAACATTCGGCCGTTTAATGCCTTTCTTTAGAAGCCTTTCCCGGACCCGAGCGTACTGCGTCTCGATCTCCGCTCGCTTTTCTCTGGGAACGGTTTTCAAAACCCCTTCGCCATACATCTTTAGAAGTGCCTGTGACTCCTTATGCTTCGTTATCCAATAATACTCCAGATAGTCCTCCGCAGCGTCGGGGTGCAGGTGCATATAACGCGCGGACACAGCGCGTTCATACAGAGAACGTAGCAGTCGCATCGCTCCAAACCCGTAACCGTTCCCACAAAGCAGGAGAATCTCAAAAAAATCCTCTACACATGCCCTCCCCAGATAAAAGATAACCCGATCCGTAGGCTCCGGGCCTTCAATTGTTCGGATGAAAGCCAGGTTCATGGCTGTCGTCAGATCAGGGAGACGGTCAAAGAAGACCCTATGCCTAGCAATGAAATCCCTCTGCTCCTCGGGTAAGCCAATTTGCAGCACTTGTTTACCCTCCAACATTGACGGAACCTCCAGGATCCGAGGTAAAACCACGGCAACCGCTCGGGAAGCGGCTTTCGGCTGGCCGGCTGAGCCGTCGGCATTCGGTTCGCCAATCCCTTCCTCGTCGGAAACGGACAATTTCCGGCAGATTGGCTGGCTCTGGCGCAGCCCGTCAGGTTGACGCGAAACCAAGGCCCAGCGAGTAGGCACCCGCCAGATTGGTGAGGCGTCATTGAGTGGTCTCGGGTGGGAGTTCAGATTTTGGACTTATGTTCGCCGGAGGAGATTTCGGCAACCGCTGCCGGTATTTTGCGTGCATATCAGCCAAGGTCAAGAAATCACTGTCGCCGACTACGTGTGCAACTACCACTTTGGGTAAAACACCGCGAACAAACTCTGTTAGCGCGAGTATCCATTGCACGACCTGGTTGTGGGTTATATCCTTCAACTTCTGCTCGCCCGTCGCGATTGTCTCTTTGTCCCCCCTGTGCACGATGTTGTGTCGTCTTTTCATCAGTTCAGCCAGTTGCGAAAACGTTCCCGACACCCCTGATACTTCCACGCCGAGGCTTTCGAGCAACCTGGCAATATCCTCAACTTTGTTGAATGTGGAGTTCTCAAGGTAACCCGAAACGGATGCGGCAATTACTTCGTCTACCTTTTTCCCTTTGAATGAAACGAGGCTCCCGAGCGAAAACTTTTCCGCGCGACCGAACGGGTTCAGTCCAGCCAACGGGATTTCCTTCAATAGCTTTTCGCCCGCGTGTGGTAGTAGATTTGCAGCTAGAGTACGCAGGAAGTCTTCAAGCGTAGCGTGGGTAAGAACGACTAATGCTCGCAGTATGTCATTAATGGCGGGCTGCGAGGCGTAGCTAGGATCAGCAAGAGAGAAGTGTAGATGCCGGTCAATTGATTTAGCCTTTCCAAGTTCTCAGCTAGCTGATCTATATACGGAGAGAGACTCTTTCTACGATCTCTACGGCCTTGCTGGTTAGGGCAGCCCTTTCCAATTCCTCGTTTGTGTTCTCGATGCCAGCCATGATCGATTTCCTCTTCAAGCTGTTTGGGAGGCCGCTCGGCGGAACCGACTATCCGAAACCCCACGGACTACGTTGGCTCAGATTGCCTGATCCCCACAAACAGCGAGGCCCTGAGCGCACGGCGGCCAGCCAGTACCCAGGGCCTCGCAACCGGGGAGGGGAACCAGCCACCCCGGAACCTATTCGCTTGTTGGCCGCCGTGCTCTGTGGGTCCCCTATACGTCTAAGGGCCGCCCTATGTCAACTCCTCTCTCAAATCCCGGTCACGTCGCTGGAGCGGACTTACATCCCCGGTCCCGTCGCGAACGGTAGGCGGGGGTGGCCACTCAGGCGAGGGAATTCATCCGTGCCTGAAGAGCACGATCGACCATTTTCAGTACCTCCAGAGGCCATCGCTCCAGCCGGTACTGCATCGGGGACACATTGACGAGATAATGCTGGCTCAACCGAATCACTAGCGAACGCTTGATAAGCTCAGGCTGACCAGGCCCGTGTTGCCTCACCAGCCCAGCGTAGAGCTGCCTGGCGTCTCGGACGAGGGGATCCTGGGACATCAGCAGGGCGGAAGCGAACCATTTCGCGTTCCGGTCCATGTACTCGTAGTCGTCGGAAACGTGGAGGGCAACCGCCTCGTCAACATTGCGGACCTGGCGAAGGACGGGGCGATGCAGCCGGATATGTCCCAATTCCTCTGCGACGGTAAACCGGTAGAACCCCGGGTTGCCGTCGGCGACCGCCTCGTCGATGAGCACCGTGAAGCGGTCCTCCTTGGGGTGGTAGACGGTCGCGCCTGGCACGCCAAACTGATGCTGTAAGCCCCTGGCGGTGTCCAGCACCACCCCCGGTTCGCGCTCCACGAGGAAGTCAATATCCACCGGGATCACCAGCCCCGGCCAGCGCTCTCTCAGGAGCGCCAGGGCCAGTGTCTCCAGCTTCGAGAGTGTGTACCGCGGAACCTGGACCCGCTTCATCGCGACTTGAGGCGCTCGTTGATGAACTGGGTCAGCCGCTCGATGTCCTGCTTAGTCAGCTTCCGGTTCTGAAGCGTCCGCAGGATCACCGGGATCCCGGGTGTCCTGGCTGCGAAGGACGCCACGTCCGGCGGCAGCGCCCGCTTCTTGTGGGCTACAGCAAGGTCGAACAGGCGTTCCCGCTCCTTGGATTCCTCCAGGAAGCCGAGCGTCTCGGCGATCCGGCTCAGGGTGCCAAGATCCTGCGGAGGAGGAATCCGGCCGTGTTCGACGTTGCTCAGGTTCGAGGGCTGCATCTCGATCACCTCGGCAAACACCCGGAGTCCATACCCCGCTTTCAGCCGGCAGGCCCGTAGATACTCCCCGAATGTCTCGCGCCTTCCCATGGCCGCCCCCTTTTGCAGGTGTTATATTTCAATTATAACATATGCCCTGGTGGGGAGTTGTCAAGCGGATCGGACTGGTCGGAGATAGGCGCCCTCCTCTTCCCTGTTTTCCCGGTTGCGCGGGGGCTGCATTTCATGGTATCCGTTGGCGCGTTCTGCAAATCCACAGCGCCTCAAGTCCCCGCTACTTCTGACCTCTCATCGTGATTCGCCTTGACAACCGCGCCTCGGGCGACGCATGCTTCGATTGGAGGATCCGCAGGCCTCCGAGACCTGACGCGGCGGTGGGTCGCGCCCTTCCGAAGGCCGGAGGTCATCAGCGTCATCCGCGATGCCGCGAAAGCTCCAGCGCACAGGAGGGCTGGCCACTGCGCCGCTTGCGCGCTGGGCGCGAGCGACTCTGCGTGAGGAGGAAGTCCATGGGTCCAATCCAGAGGGATGCCGCGGTCGAGAAGGGGCTGGAGATTTTCCGGCTCATGGAGGCCGAGCCGCCCGCGGTTTTCAACAAGCAGTTCTGGGCGGGGAAGCTGATGGAAGCGGCGATGGACCACCCGGAGCTGAAGATCGCGCTCTTCCGGTTCATCGACGTCCTTCCCACCCTGTCCACCCCTCAGCAGTTGTCCCAGCACATCCAGGAATACTTCCTCTCCGGCGACTTCAAGTTCCCCGGGTTCATGAAGAGCCTGCTCGCGGGCGCGACGTCCGGCATGACAGCGGGGATCGCCGCCTCGCTGATCAAGCAGAACATCACCAGCTTCTCGAAGACGTTCATCGTGGGAGCGAGCCCCCGGGACGCCCTGCCTGCCCTGCGGAAGATCTGGAAGGAGGGGCGGACCTTCACGGTCGATCTGCTGGGCGAGACGGCCGTGTCGGAGGCCGAGGCGGACACCTACCGCGACCTGTACCTCTCCGCGGTGGACATCCTCTCCGCGGAGACGGCGTCCTGGCCGGCCCAGGACCCTGAGCGGGAGAGACACTTCCCGCGCCTGAACCTCTCCGTCAAGGTGAGCTCGCTCTACTCCCGCATCGGGCCGTTGAACTACGAGGACAGCCTGGAGCAGGTGAAGGCTCGGCTGCGGCCGATCGTCCGGAAGGGCAAAGCCGCAGGGGGGCACGTCCTCATCGACATGGAGACGCACAGTCTCAAGGATCTGACGATCGACCTGCTCCTCGGCCTCCTCGACGAGCCGGAGTTCCAGGGATGGGAACAGGCCGGGATCGCCCTCCAGGCCTATCTCAAATCTACGCAGCAGGACGTTGCACGCGTCATCGACTGGGCGAAGAGCCGCAGCCGCCGGATCACCATCCGCCTCGTGAAAGGCGCCTACTGGGAGTATGAGAAGACGATCGCCGGCCAGCGCGGGTGGCCGATCCCGGTGTTCACCGTCAAGGCGCACACCGACTGGAATTACGAGCGGTGCCTGGAGACGATCTTTCAGAACCATGACTGCATCACGCTGGCCGTGGCCTCCCACAATGTCCGCTCCATCGCCAAGGCGCTGGTCACCGCCGAGCGGCTCAAGGTGCCAGGCAATCGGTACGAGTTCCAGGCCCTGTACGGGATGGCCGAGCCGATCAAGGTCGCGCTGAAGCGGATGGGCCACACCGTCCGGGAGTACGCACCGGTTGGAGAGCTGATTCCCGGCATGGCCTACCTGGTGCGGCGGCTCCTGGAGAACACGTCGAACGAGGGGTTTCTCCGCAAGAAGTTCGTCGGCAACGTGGATCCGGAGGCGCTCCTGGCCGAGCCGGACCCCTACCCGGGGGAGCCGGTGCAGGCGAAGGCGATGGGGCTGACGCCCTTCAGGAACGAGCCCCCCCTCGACTTCGCGATCGCGAAGAACCGCTCGGCCTTCCGCGATGCCATCGCCAAGGTGCGTCGAGAGATGGGGAAGGAGTTCCCCGTCATCTACGGCGGGAAGGAGCGCCGGACCCAGGACAAGCTCCCGTCGCTCAACCCGGCCCACCCAGCGGAGGTCGTCTGTATCACCTCGGCCCTCAGCCGGGAGATGGCCGACGAGGCGCTCGAGGCAGCCCACAGAGCCCAGCCGGAGTGGGGGAGACGCCCCCCCGAGGCGCGCGCCGGGATCCTGTTCCGGGCGGCGGAGATCGCCCGCCAGCGCCGGCTGGAGCTGGCCGCATGGCAGGTCCTCGACGTCGGGAAGAACTGGGCCGAGGCCGACGCCGACGTGTGCGAGGCGATTGACTTTCTCGAATACTACGGCCGGGAGATGATCCGCCTGGGCCGGCCCATCCAGATGGGGATCTCCCCCGGTGAGGATAACCGGTATTTCTACCAACCTCGAGGAGTGGGGCTGGTCGTCGCCCCCTGGAACTTCCCCCTGGCCATCTCCATCGGGATGACCTCCGCCGCCCTGGTGACGGGGAACACGGTCCTCTACAAGCCGTCCAGCCAGTCGCTCATGATCGGGTGGCTGGCGTACTCGATCCTCAAGGAGGCGGGGGTCCCCGACGGGGTTGTGAACTTCGTCCCGGGCCGAGGCTCCGTGGTGGGCGACTACCTCGTCGCGCACAGATCCACCGACTTCATCGTGTTCACCGGCTCGCTCGAGGTGGGCCTGGGGATCCTCGAGAAGGCCGGTAAGACGGTGCCGGGCCAGAAGGGGCCCAAGAAAGTCGTCATCGAGACGGGGGGCAAGAACGCCATCATCGTGGACGCCGACGCCGATCTCGACCAGGCCGTGCCTGGGGTGATCCAGTCCGCCTTCGGCTTTCAGGGGCAGAAATGCTCCGCCTGCTCCCGGGTCATCGTGCTACAGGAGTGCTACGACCGCTTCCTGGACCGCCTGGCTGAGGCCGTGAAGGGGATCGCCGTCGGCTCTCCCGAGGATCCGAAGAACGTCCTGGGCCCGGTGATCGACGCGAACGCCCGAAAGAGCATCCTCGAGTACATCGAGATCGGGAAGAAGGACGGCAGGGTACTCGCCCAGGTCCCGGTGCCCGAGGCCGGTTACTACGTGCCCCCGACGGTATTCACGGATTTGCCGCCAACGTCGCGGATCCTGCAGGAGGAGATCTTCGGGCCGGTCCTCGCGATCATCAAGGTGAAGGACCTCACCCAGGCGATCGAAATGGCCAACGCCTCGATCTACGCCCTGACCGGGGGCCTTTTCTCGCGGAGCCCCGAGAGCATCCAGCGGGTCGCCCGGGAGTTCTCCACGGGGAATCTCTATATCAACCGGGGGATCACCGGGGCCATCGTCGGCCGCCAGCCCTTCGGCGGGTTCAAGATGTCCGGCGTCGGCTCCAAGGCGGGGGGTCCGGATTACCTCCAGCAATTCATGGAACCACGGGTGGTGACCGAGAACACGATGCGTCGGGGCTTCACGCCGGAGGATGTGCTGTAGAGAAGGCTCCAAGGGGGAGCGAGGGAACGATGCAGATCGCGGTGACCGGCTGCCACGGCCTCGTGGGATCGGCCCTGCTGCCCGTCCTGGTGGCCGGCGGGCACCGGGTCACCCGCGTGGTTCGCGGCGAGGCCCGTGAGGACAGCGAGACGTCCTGGGATCCGGCGCACGGCCTGCGCCAGCCGGATCGACTGGAGGGCCTGGACGCCGTGGTCCACTTGGCCGGCGAGAGCATTGCCGCTGGCCGGTGGACAGCGGAGCGCAAGGCGGCCATCCGGCAGAGCCGGGTGGAGGGCACCCGGCGCCTCTCCGAGAACCTCGCGCGTCTGGCGCAGCCTCCGCGCGTCCTGGTGTGCGCCTCTGCGGTGGGCTATTATGGCGATCGGGGCGAGGAGATCCTGCGGGAGGAGAGTTCTCCGGGGCACGGCTTTCTCGCCGAGGTCTGCCAGGAGTGGGAGGCGTCCGCCGAGCCTGCCGTCCGCGCCGGGATCCGCGTGGTTCACCTCCGCTTCGGCATGATCCTGAGCCCAACCGGCGGCGCGCTCAAGCGGATGCTCCTGCCGTTTCGGCTGGGCCTGGGCGGCGCCATCGGGACCGGCAGGCAGTTCCTGAGCTGGATCGCCATCGACGACGCCATCGGGGCCATCGTCCACATCCTCTCCACCGAGTCTCTGCGAGGTCCCGTGAACGTGGTGGCGCCCACCGCGGTCACCAACACGGAGTTCGCGCGCGTGCTCGCCCGGGTGCTCTCCCGGCCGGCCGTGGTCACGCTGCCCGCCGCCGCCGCGCGCATCGTCTTCGGGGAGATGGCCGAGGAGTTGCTCCTGGCGAGCGCGCGGGTGCTCCCGGCGCGGCTTCAGGACTCAGGCTTTGCCTTCCAGTTCCCGGAGCTGGAGGGCGCCTTGCGGCATCTCTTGGGGCGGCCGCTATGAAACCGGAACAGGAACGGGGCGCGTCAATTGGTCAAGCCGGCAAGCCGTCATTTGGGAAGGGCGAAGGCTGGCGCGCCCTGCCGCCGCTCGACCGATCCACCCATTCACCAATGGACATCCCACTCCGGAGGAGCAGTCATGGCACGCGTTGACTGGAGCTATCATCGGCCCGGGTGAAAGACCTGCGCCAAGACGCAAGGGTTCCTTGCGACGCACCAGGTCGAGACGGCCGCACAGGTGGATGCCCGGAAGACGCCCCTCCGCGAGAGAGAGGCCCTGGCACTCCTGCGGGAAGTGGACGAGCTGTACGTCAGCAAGGGGAAGCAGGTCGTGCACCTGGATCTCCGGAAGGAGAAGGCGGACGGGGCGACCCTGGCGCAGCTCCTCCTCGGGCCCACGGGGAATCTCCGCGCGCCCACCTTGCGCAAGGGGCGCACCCTCCTCGTCGGCTTCGACGAGAGCACCTATTCCAGGGTCCTGAAGTAGATGGACCCGCAGACCGCGAAGCGGCCCCCACGACAGTGGACGTGGCCGCAGCCGAAGGCCGGGTCCATCCGCGTCGGCATCAGCAGTTGCCTGCTGGGGAACAATGAGACATCCCGCCGCCCCATCTCTCGTTCTACGCACCGCGCGATCTCCGCGGTCGGGATCCCCGGCCGGCTCTTCTTTACACGACAACGGGCTGTCCGGTCTGGGTGGATTTGTGAACCGCAAGAGTTACTTCCAACGCCTTCCTGGCGTCCTCCCTACTCGTTCTGGGCGTCTCCACCCCTCGAACGACTCTGCAAAAATGTTTCAATCGAAGCGCACAGTCATCGGCAATCCAGGATCGTGCCCCCACGTGTGTTGGTACCGCCGAACGTGGCGTACGTGCCGGCACTCCTGTGCCGCGGCCATGCGCGGGGGAGGGCGAAACCGCCCTCCCCCGCGTCCTGTTCCGTTCGCACCCCCTCTATTTTTCCAACGCCGCCTCCGCCTGTTTGACGGCGTTCAGCACCTTGTCGATCCAGGTGCGGCCGCCGAGCTGCTTCTCGAGGTACTCGATGATCGGCGGCTGCGCCGCGGCCCGGAACTGGGCCAGTTCGGCGGGCGTCGGCGAGTACACCTCCATGCCCTTGTCCTTCAGGAACTGGAGACCGATAGCATTATCGAGGTCATCGATCCCGTTCTCGGAAACCGCAGACGTCAGGGCCGCAGTCTTCACGATCGTCTGGTACTCCTTCGGCAGGCTCTGGAAGAACTTCTCGTTGATGAGCATGAAGCTCACGCCGAAAGTATGCCCATCCATGGTCATGTACTTCTGCACCTCATACAGCTTGGCGAACTTGATCGCGGAGATCGGGTTCTCCTGCCCGTCCACCACTTTCTGCTGGAGCGCCGTGTAGGTCTCAGGCCAGGGGATCGGCGTCGGCGCACCCCCCATGGACTTCACGAGATTCATGTAGACCGGGTTCTCCATCACCCGGAACTTCAGCCCCTTGAGGTCCGCAGGGCTCTTGATGACGCGCGAGGAGTTCGTGAAATTGCGGAAGCCGACCTGGGCGTAGGTCAGGATCCGCATCCCGGTCTTATTCAAGCACTCGGTCGCCAACTCCTTGCCAAACGGCCCATCCAGCACCTTATAGGCCACGAGGTACGACGGGAAGAGATAGGGAATATCGAACACCTGCGCCTCCTTGCAGAACCCGCTGAACGGGCCGGAGAGCATCCCGACCTGGACGCTGCCCAGCTTCACCGCCTCGGCTATTTCGCGTTCCCCGCCGAGTTGCCCCGCGGGGAACAAGTTGACCTTCACGGCGCCCCCTGTTGCGCTCTCAACCATCGCCTTGAAGACAGTGGACCCTGCCGCCTTTCTTGACGTGTAGATGTCCGCTGGATCGGCGTGACCAAGCCGGATCTCGAACTGTGCTGCGTGCGCCTGGGGAACCCTCAGACAGGAGAATCCCGCCAGCGCCACCAGGCTAATACCAAGGGCAATCGACACGAGCGCTCTTGACCTCATCATGGCAGCCTCCTCCAATGCACAAAGAGTGTGTCCCGAACCCCAGCAACTTATCGGTCTCTTCACCTCCTCCCAAGACGAAGATAATTTCGTGTCAGAAATGTGCGCCCGCTCCCACGCTCCTCGATTGTTCTGAGCAGTCGGGCTGTGAATAACTGCGACCCGAAACGAGGACATTCTCACTGGTATCCCAACCATCGCGGGATGGCCATGCACAGCGCGGGCACGTAGGTCACGAAGGCCAGGACCACGATTTGCCAGAGCAGGAACGGCCAGACGGCGCGGACCACGCGCTCCAAGGAGATCCGGGCGATCCCCGCCACGACGAAGAGGCACACCCCAACAGGCGGTGTCAGCAGGCCGATGACCAGGTTCAGCACGACGATGAAGCCGAAGTGCAGCGGGTGCACCCCGTAGGTCGTGGCAATCGGCGCCAGGATGGGCACCAGCATGATCATGGCCGCCGAGAGATCCATCAGGCAGCCGACGATCAGCAGGAAGATATTGACGATCAGCAAGAACATCCACTGACTGGGCGCCACGGCTTTCAGGAAGTTCGCGATCAGTCTCGGCACCTGCTGTGTGGTGAGGATCCAGGAGACCGCGTTGGAGGTCGCGATCAGCATGAAAACGACGGAGGTCGTCACGCCGGATCGCACCAGCGCTGGCGGGATATGCTCCCACTTCAACTCCTTGGTGACGAAAAAGCCGACGAGGACGGCGTAGGCGACGGCGACGGCTGCCGCCTCGGTGGCGGTGAAGATGCCGCCCAGGATCCCGCCCACGATGATCACCGGCATGAGCAAGCGCCGGGAGCACCTGCCACAGACCGCGATCAGCAATTCACGCAAGGAGAGCGCGTGGGGGCGCACGGGGTACCCCCGGCGCCGGGCGATGACGTAGGCGATGGCCATCATGCCCACCCCCATCAGCACGCCGGGGATGATACCGGCAATGAACAGGCCCGCGATGGAGACGCTGCCGGCCGCCAGGGCATAGACGACCATGGGGATGCTGGGCGGGATGATTGGCCCGATGGTGGAGGCGGCGGCGCAAACCCCGCTGCCGAAGTCCACGTCGTATTCCTGGGTCATGCTCGGGATCAGGACCGAGCCCAAGGCTGCCGCGTCCGCGACGGCGGAGCCGCTGATGCCCGCGAAGATCATGCTCGCGACGATGTTGACGTGCGCGAGCCCGCCGCGGATGTGCCCGACCAGGGAATCCGTGAATTTCACCAGGCGGTCGAGAATCCCCGAGGTGCACATCAGCTCGCCGGCGAGGATGAAGAAGGGGATGGCCATGAAGACGAAGCTATCCACCCCGGTGAACATCCGCTGGGGCAGCAGCCAGAGCGACACCTGCCCCCAGGCAAGGAGGCTCGCCAGCGCCGCCAGTCCGAGGCCGAAGGCGATGGGAATCCCGATCACGAGGGTCGCCAGGAAGGTCAGGCCCAGGATTGCCAGCATGCGGTCCTCCGATGCGTGCCGCTCTCACCCGTTCTGTTGATGGGAAGCCGTCGCAGGCGTCGCCAGTTGGATCAGCATCAGCAGGCTGCCCACGGGGATGGCGAGATACGGCCACGTCATGCGGATCTCCATGACGGGGCTCAACTGATCCCACAAGTTGGCGACCAGGTGGAATCCGTAGGCCATCACGATCAGGAGGAAGCCGGCCGCGCCAGCCCGCGCCAAGCCCCGCATCCCGGCAGCGAGCCGCGGCGGCACCCAGTTCACCACGAACTGCACACCCACATGCAGCCCCTCGTGCACCGCCAGGCTGGCCCCTAGGAACCCCAGCCAGATCATCACGTACCGGCAGACCTCCTCCGACCAGGAGAGCGGCGACAACAGGACGTAGCGGAAGATGACGCTTGCCACCACGACCACTACGAGGAAAGCCATCAGGGCCATGATGACCACTTCTGTGCCCCGCCTAATGGCGGCACTGCATTTCTGGAGCATCATTTCCTCCCAGCCACAGGTCCAGCCTCTGGCTGTCCGTTCCTGGGTCGTTCTCGCACCTGGTCGGATCCCCCTCTACCACCTCGCCTACATCTCAAAGAGCACTTTGACCGTCTCGCCCTTGCGGAAGGCCTCGAACGCCTCCTTGGCCTCATCCAGGCGGAATCGACAGCTCACCATGGGCTGTGCCAGCACCTTCCCGTGCTCCACCCAGCGGATAGCCCGGAGGAAGTAGCGTGGGAGCGTGGCCACATCCCCGGCCATTGTCGCTCCCGCCCGGAGGAGGGTCAAGGGGCTCATGGTCGCTTCCGGATAAAGGCCGAACAAATGGACCCGGCCCCGTGCCGCGGCCAGGTTGACGGCAAGCGGAACAGTAGAGGGATGATTTGCGGTTTCAACAACGATATCGGCCCCCAGACCGTTGGTCAATTCCCTCACGCGCTTCACCACGTCTTCCTGGCTTCCATTGACAATGTGATCGGCTCCGAGCTTCCTGGCGATCTCGAGCCGCTTGGCATCCTGGTCAAGGCCGACGACTATGATCTTCGCGGCACCCGCCGACTTGAAGGCTTGAAGATGGAACAGCCCGATCGATCCCGGGCCGATGATGGCCACCGTGTCGCCGAGCACCGGCTTCACATGCTCGAAGGTCCGAACTGCAAGGCTGATCGGCTCGAGAAAGGCGGCATCCACCGCGGAGATACTGTCGGGCAGCTTGTAGGCAGTGAAGGCCGGGACGGCGCGGTATTCCGCGAATGTCCCGTCGCAGGTGATCCCCAGATGGCGCCAGGCCATGCACATGTTCGGCTGCCCGTTCAGGCAATCCACGCACTGCCCACAGCCCCAAAGAGGATTCAGCCCTACCCTATCCCCGGTCTTGACGTGCTCCACGCCCCTGCCAACTCCAGCCACTTCGCCGGCACCCTCGTGGCCCATGATCATGGGAATCGGAACGGGGACCCGCCCCTTGTACCTGTTATTCAGGATCATCACGTCGCTGTAGCAGATCCCGGCAGCCTTCATCTTCACGAGCAGCTCGCCGGGTCCCGGTTCCGGTATGGGCAGCTCTCGCACCTCCGGCGAGGTCGTCTCAGAGCTGGCTTTGACGATGGCTTTCATATTGGCACCTCATGCCGTCAACGCGGTGAGGGAGAGCGGGGAATCTCTCTCCCTCATCCGTGACATCCTCATCGCACGGCGCAGCAGACGCCCGGGTGACCGCTCATGCCGGAAATCCGAGCGTGTACAGGTGCCGGCCCCCGTTGAGCGGCCCGGCCAGCAGGGCGTCGATCTCTTCCTTGGGCCGCTGCGTGATGAGCTTTGTCTCAGGCAGCACGCCGACGGGGAACTTCGCGAAGATATCGTCGTGGAGCTTCTTCATGTAATCGAGAGTGACTTCGATGCTCTTGTACGCCTTCTTGGGATCCGCCAGTGACGCCTTGCCGAGCACCCCCTCCGGATAGACGACGCACTCGATGCCGCCGCAGCCGATCTGGCAATGGCCCGGGATCGGATTGCCGTAGATGTCGCCGCCCCGGTCCACGTGTCCGGGCGGGCAGGAACCCCCGCACGGTGGTGTCCTCGGCATGCTCCATCTGTACCATCTCGGGGAACAGGGCCAAGGAGATCGACGTCTCCGCCTCGCAGGCATGCTGGAAGGGGTTGTCGTACGGGCCACCATGGGCCTTGTCCATGAGCGTCTGGCCCATGATCCGCGGAATGTCGAGGAAGATGATCAGGGCCGGCACCTGGTACCGCTTGCCGAACTCATTCACCGCCGAGGGCACGATGTACTCCTGGCCGTGCAGGCTGATGAAGATCTGCTTCCGGAAGCCCGGTGTTCCAGAAACCGGCCATGACGGCGCGCAGGAAGGCGGAGTAGACGTCATCCGAGATGATGACGGTGCCCGGCTGCCCCAGGTGGTGGTACGGATGGGACCCGTAACAGATGGGGTGCGCCACCGTGCAGCCCGTGGCCTTGGCGACCTCCTCGGCGATTCGGGTGACGATGAAGGTGTCTTCGCCATAGGGGCCGGCCGCTCCGTGGTTCTCGGTAGAACCAAGCGGGATGATGATCAAGTCGTTCTGCTTCAGCCGCTCCTCCACATCCTTCTTGGTCATCGTCTGGAAGTAGATCTTGCTCGGTTTGTCCATGTGGCCGCCATCAGGCGGCAGCGTCCAGTTCCCCATGTCCACGCTCCTCTTCTGTTGGTCGGATAACGCGCGCGACCCACACGTCGCTGCGAATCAGCTTGCAGTGCCTTGGACCCGTTCGCGGCCGATCACCCTGCCTTCCATCGCACGGGCACTCTATTTCCGGTGACTCGCCAATGGGGGAGAATAGATCCACACGAACCGGAGGACCTCATCTCCGGTGTTGATGATCTTGTGGGACTTTCCAGGCGGATTGTAGATGCAGACGCCCGGCTCCAAGGGAATCTCCCGGTCTTCCGTTACAAAGGTCCCTCTCCCCGCCAGGAAGAACATCACCTCCTCTTCCTTCTCGTGCTTGTGCTCCGGCACCATGCCGCCCGGATACGTCTCATTCACGCCCATGGCCAGGTTCTGGGCCCCGACCGTCTTTTCCGAGACCAGGATCCAGGACATCCTCGGTGGATCTCGCCGTTCCCCTTTCACGTCCTTGATGTTGATCACCTTCAGTTCTGACATGCACGTCTCCTTCATCCAGGAATCCGAGAGCGCGAGAGGGAATCCCTCATCGCCCGACAAGCCCGTTGGCATCTTCCGCCTCGATCCGGGGAAACCGCCGTCTCATCGAATCAGGATCCCGCCGTTCACATCCAGTGTCACGCCGGTCACCCAATCGGACCGGCGCGAAGCGAAGTACAGCGCGGCATCCGCGACATCCCCGGGCAGCCCATCCTTGGGAATGGCCCGACCAACGTTCCACGAGGTGAATGGCTCCGGAACATACTGCTTTGTCTGCTCGGTCAGGATCGGGCCGGGGGCAAGGGCGTTCACGTAAATCCGATAGGGCCCGAGTTCTCGTGCCAGCGTCTGCGTGAGGCCGACGATCGCCGCCTTGGCTGCCGCGTAGTTGACAGCGACCCCCGGACGACCGGTCCGGCCTGCCAGGGAGGACATATTGACGATCTTTCCACCTCCCTGCTTCTTCATGACCGGAGTGATGGCCCGGCAGCAGATGAACGTGCCCGTGACATTGACCTTCATCACCGATTCGAACATCTCGACGGTCATCTCTTCGATCTTCCGATGGCGGGAAATCCCCGCATTGTTGACGAGGACATCGATGCGTCCAAATCGCTCCAAGGTCTCCGAAACCGCGCGATCAACCCCTGCCTCGTCGGTGATGTCTACGTGCACGGCAATGCTCTTCTCCCCCGAAGGATCCAGCCCGCCCCGCATCTGTTTCACGCACTCCAGGTCAATATCCCAGAGGGACACCCGTGCGCCCTCCTCGAAGAACCTCTCGGCAATGGCCTTCCCCAGCCCTTTCCCTGAACCCGTGACCACCGCTACGCGATCTTGCATCTCCATGCGACTCGCTCCTTCATCCTGCCGGTAAGGTGTTGGAGAGTGGGCCCCTGCCTGCGGTCATTCGGCTGGCTTCGTGGCCGACCCCGCGTCAAAACACCCCCTTGGGAAGCTCAACCTTCCAGACCTGCTGCATTTCCTCCATCGAGATGTCGTAGACGGACTCGCGTGGCGCCAGCGGTTCTTCCCGCATGAATTCCGGCACGTCGAAAAATTCCTCGGACACGCCGGCGCGCCGGTTGAATTCCCGCTCAGTCTCGAGACAGTCGATCCCCATCTGCTGCACATCGGCGTAGGTCACATCCCAGCCGTATCTGGCCTTCAGGAAGAGCGCAAAGAACTCAGGATTCTTCACGAAGGGCGGGCGAGTAAACAGGCAGATCCCCATGCTATCGAGGATGGCGGCCCGGACTTGCAGCCGCCGGGAATTCTCTACCTGCTTTTCTCTCCCCAGCGGGTTGACGGCGCGGGCGGTCTCGAAGGCGTTCCCGGCCGTATGGTCCGCCCCCATCGGAGAAGTGACATAGGTCACCCCGTTGCCTTTCAGCGCCCTCGGGTCGTAGCCCGGAATCCCCTGGCCCTTAATGGCGGGGACCCTGCCGACGCCAAGCACCTTCCCGGAGATGACCGCACCACTCCCGAGGATCCGGCCTAGAGGCGTCCCCAGACCGATCTGCCGGATGAGGTCCCCGGCCCCTTTCGCGTCCCCGAACGGGATGACCCCGGCTTCCATGGCGACGCCAATGGCCGCCCCGATTTCCATCGTGTCGACCCCCACCTGATTGCAGAGGTCGTTGAGTTCCGCGATGCTATCCAGGTCCCCGATGCCGCAATTGGATCCCAGGAGGGCGATATTCTCATATTGGATTGATGCCACAGCCTTCTTCCCTGAGGGATCAGGGAAGATGTTGGAGCATTGGATGACACATCCCCTGAGGCAGGTCGTCCCGGATTGCCCTTCTCCTCCTCGCTCCGCGATCACCTCGGCGACCCGCTCGCCGGCGATCGCCTCTGCGTGTTCAAAATCCCCCCTACGAAAGTTTCTCGTGGGCAGGAGGCCCAATTCGTTCGCCAGCGCCAGAATGGCAGGCGTTCCGTACTTATGGCGGTTCTCCGTCTTTGGATCGTCCAGGATCGTCTGCACGAACCGCTTGCTCGTCTCGCGGAGGAGCGCGTTGTCGAATACCGGAAGAGGCGGTGCCTCGCTGTCATCAATGACAATGGCCTTGATTCCCTTCGACCCCATGACGGCCCCGAGGCCGCCCCGGGCCGCATAGCGGACTTGGATGTCCTGCACATCGGTGACGGCCACGCCGGCTCCCGCCAACTTCATCTCGCCCGCCGGGCCGATGCAGAGAATCCCCACCTTTGGACCGAAGCGCTCCCGGAGAATCCGAAACGTCTCCGACACCCATTTTCCCTTCAGCTCGTCACAAGCCGAGAGGGTCATGGCATTCGCGGTGATGGTGAGCAGATTCGTCTGCGCGTGGGGTGGAAGGCCTTCCAAAATGATGGCTTTGATGCCCAGTCGGGCTATCTGCTTTCCGGCTTCGCCTCCGGCATTGCTCTCTTTGACCCCCCCCGTGAGCGGGCTCTTCCCCCCCACCGAGAACTTCCCCGCGGTGGTCACGATGGTGTCGCCGAGCAGACCGGGGGTGATGATGAGCTTGTTGAGCCGTCCCAGGGGATCGCAGGCGGGAGGGACTTCTCGCAGGAGGACTTTCGAGATCAGATACCGGCCGCCCCAGCGCGCCTCTTCGGGGGTTGCTTCCTGCTTGGTGACTTCGCCGGTGCGCGAATTAACCCTGACGATCCAGTCCATCCCTCAGCTCTCCTTGGACAGCCTCAGCGGGCTTTTCACCTTTTCCAAGAGCTGATTGAGCTTGCCGACAACCGACGCGCTCAAGTCAATGCCCTCTGCCAGGCTCTGCTTCTCCCTTTCCAGCTCGATCTCCCCGGGGAGATAGATCCGGGAGGTTCCCTGGGCCCTCTTGGATTCCTTGATCGAGGTCAGATAACCTTGCATGAGTGACGTGAACTGGTCTCGAGGCATGAATCGCTCGATGTCGATGGCCATCATGCAGATGCCGATGCCTGTTGGCCCAACCGGCTGATGGAAGGTCTTGACGTGTGGGCCGTACCTGGAGCCCGACAGCATGCCGGTCAGGACATCGATCATGAGGGCCAGTCCATACCCCTTTGGTCCTCCAATCGGCAGCAGGGTCCCTTTCATGGCCGCTGCAGGATCCGTTGTCGGGGCCCCGGTCGCATCGAGGCCCCACCCCAGCGGGATCGCCTCCTTCAAGCGCTCTGCGCGCCGAATCTTCCCCCGGGCCACGACACTCGACGACATGTCGAGCACCACCGGGTCATCCGAACCGCTCGGCACCGCGATGGATAGTGGATTGGTTCCAAAGAACGGCTCGGTCCCCCCCCAGGGCGACATCGCGGGAGCCGCATTGCTCATCGCGATTCCGACCATGCCCTGTTTCGCCGCGTGATGAGCGTAAAAAGCGAGAATGCCAACATTGTTGGTGTTTCGAGCCAACACCGTGCCGACTCCGAACAATCTGGCCTTCTCAATGCTCAGTTCCATGGCACGAAAGGCGGCCACCTGTCCGAGCCCGTCCCCGCCATCGAGGAGAGCCGTGGCGTCCTCATCTTTGACGACCTCAACCCGCGTCGGGATGTGGATCATTCCGGCATCAACACGACTCGAAAGCAGCGTGAGAAAGTGGACACCGTGCGTATCGGTCCCTCGCATGTCCGCACGGACCAAGCTTTCTGCCACCAACTGCGCCTCTTCCTCAGTGGCCTGAAAGCCCCTGAGGATCTCCACAGCGACTTCTTTCAGTTGCGCTGATTTGATTTTCATGACCGCGCCCACCGGGCTGCCCCTCGCGCGTCCTCTCTCGCCTAGATGATTCGTTTGAGGTAATCCGTGGAATTTCGGAGATGCGTCCGCATGGCGTTCTCCGCGCGTTCCGGATCCCGCGCGATGAGGGCGTTCACGATCTCCAGATGCTCACTGGCAGACTGCTCTGCCCGTTCGGGGCGGAACTGGCTAAAGAAATGGAGCCGCATTCTTTCAATGTGGTCTTGCAGCCTCCGGTAGTATTCGAGAAGCCGCATATTCCCGAAGGCTTCGAACACGAAGGTATGAATCTGATCTCCGGACTTGAAGGAGCTTCTCGGAGTCTTGCTGCCATCGGCTTCCGAGGACTCAAATCTCCTCCGGACCGTTTCGGCTCCTGCAACGTTCAGCTCCGCCTTCGCCGCCACCCGCCGAATGACTGCACATTCCAGGATCTCCCGAATCTCAAAGACCTCGAGAACCTCCTCGACAGAGATTCTCGAAACAAACGCCCCTTTGCCGGGAACGTTCTCGATGAATGCTTCCTTTTCGAGCTGCTGCAGGGCCTCGCGGATAGGCGTCTTGCTAGTGTTTAGCTCTGCCGAAAGGGCGCTCTCAACGAGAGGCTCCCCGGGTTTCAAGGCATTGGTGATGATTTTCTTCTTCAGATTCTCGTAGACGATCACCTTCTTACTCTTGGAGCCACTTGCCTTCATTTGCGCCACCCCTCACAGCAAGCGAATCGAGATACCAATAGAATATCATTGAGATACTATTGAGATACTGATAACATAGCTTTGTTTATTTCCCTGTCAAGAGGAAAGAGTCGCAACGGGTTGAGATACCGCGCTCCGGGGGGATGTGGCGTCGCAAGGCGGCGGGTTCTATATTGCGGACAAGCTGACTTAACGGCCCGCGATATTGACCGGGCCGTGAACTCTCAGACAGATTGCTCCGGAGGTAGTAATGGGAGCCCGGACATTCGGCGGGAAGGCATTGCAGATTTCGGCGATCGGCCCTAGCGTTACGAGGCGCTGAGCCTTTCGCTGAGCGTGGGGAACCGGTGCATCACCCAAGGTGGTGCCGATGTCGAGACTGCCCTTCCGGCTGGCGCCGGTCCTGTTCCTGGTCGCGATCTTCTATCTCGGTTTCATCTCCCGCGTCGTCCTGGCGCCGCTGCTTCCAGTCTTGGAGCCCGCGCTGGGCCTGGGACACGGCGAGGCTGGCTCCCTCTTCCTCGCCCTCGCCCTGGGCTACTCCACCGGCCTACTCGGTTCCGGCTGGGTTGCCGCCCGCCTGGGCCACCGCCGCACCATTACCCTCTCCTCCGTGACGGTCGGCCTCGCCGCCCTGGCCATGGCGGCCGCCCCCTCGATCTCCTGGTTGGCACTTGGGTATGGACTCCTGGGTGCGTTCTCAGGGCTGTACCTGCCCTCAGGCGTCGCCACCCTCACGGACCAGACCCAGGAGGCCCATTGGGGCAAGGTGATCGCGATCCACGAGCTGGCGCCGAATATGGGCTACATCACCGCCCCGCTGGTCGCAGAGGCCCTCCTCCGAGTTTTTTCCTGGCGGGGCGTTCTGGCCACGATCGGCAGCCTGGCCCTTCTGCTGGGGGGACTCTACGGGTGGCGGGGGCGGGGGAGTGATTGCCGGGGGGAGCCGCCCAGCCTCGCCACGCTGCGGCTTCTTGCCTGCAATCCCTCCCTCTGGGCGGCGGCGGCGCTCTTCGCCGTCTCCATCGGTGCCGTCCTGGGCCTCTACATGATGATGCCCCTCTTCCTCGTGAACGAGCTGGGCCTGACGCACGAGTGGGCGAACACCATCATCGGCCTGTCCCGCGTCTCGGGCTTGGTCGCCGTCTTCGGTGCGGGCCTCATCGTCGACCGGATCGGCGCGCGCCGGGCGCTCGTCCTTTTCCTCACTGGCACGGGCAGCCTGACCGTCCTGCTGGGCCTGGTCCGGGGACCGCTGGCCACCCCGGCATTGGTGTTCCTGCAGTGTGCCGCCTGCGCCAGGGGGGACGTTGGTTCTAAAACAACTTCGCTCGCCTCGACCACTCTTGGTGCCGACTTGGGACGCCTCCAACTGCTACAATCTTCCGCGTTATCCTCCTGAACAAAACGCCGATCCTCGTCCGAGAATCGGCGTCTGGCTGCCCGAGGCTCCACCACGAGAACTGGGGCGGAGAATCGGAGTCCGGAGACCCGGGCGTATCTGGGCGCGTCCGCTCTTCACGCCTCGCCGCTCTCCGACGGTACCCGTAGGTTGTGCTGATCTCTACCAACACGCGAGCCCTCGCGCAAGTCACGAGCCATGAAGTGTTGGGCCTCCCGAACGAGTTCCGGGAACGGTACGGCAGCGGGCATAGTGGGGGACCCCGACGCAATTTACGCCGCCTGCTGCTGCCCCCTGCCACGACATCCCCCCATCCCCTGCTCGTCGCAATATCCAGGGCGGCACACAGTGCAGCCTCCGCTGTTGGCGAGCGGACACAAGGAGAATTGGGAAGCAACGTAGTATCAGCACACAGATGGAGGCGACGCAGGCGAGACTCCCGGAGCGTGATCCCCTTCTGGCGAAAATGGCAGCTACCAAAAGGGGATCTCCCTCGGTATCTGTAGCGGTGAGAGGAACGCCATCCACTCACCTTACAGAGAGGAGGAGAGACCCCATGGCTAGTGTGCGAACAAATGCAAGTCGTGTCAAGCGGTTCCGGGAACTGAAGGCGACCTTGCGAACAGACCGGCACCGGCTCCTCGTGGGCCTCGACATCGCGCAGGCGGAACACGTGGTGCACCTGCGGCACGCCCACACCCGGGTGGTGACCCCGACCCTCACGATCCCGAACACCACCCGGGGCTTCACGCAGCTCTGGGCGCGGATCCAGCAGGCGCAGCGGGCGACGGGGTGCCGCGAGGTGGTCTGTGGGCTCGAGCCCACGGGGACCTACCACGAGGCGGTGGCCACCTTCCTGGAGACGCAGGGGGCCGACGTGGTCCTGGTCTCCAGTGCCGTCGCGTACTGGAACCGCCGGACCCAGGACGGGACCTGGGACAAGGACGACCGGAAGGATGCCGCCAACTGCGCCGATCTCTTGGAACAAGGCAAGGTCCTCTTCTACAGCCAGCCCGACGGCCCCCTTGCCGAGCTCCGGCGCCTGGTCCGGTGCCTCCGCCGGGCGCGGACCGAGCTGGCGGCCTGCAAGGCCCGCTGGCGCACCACACTCCGCCCGGCCCTCGGCCCGATGGGCGAGCCGCTCCCGAATCGGCTGCGAGCCGAGCTGCCCGTCGTGTTGCAGGGCTGGGAGCGGGCGGCTCCCGGCCGCCCAGCGCAGCCGAAGGGGCGGCTCCCGCTCGGGCTGGCCACGGCCTGTGCCGATCTCGGGGCCCAGGTCACAGCGGTGCAGGCCCGGATCGCGGCGATTGAGCGGGCGTGCACGCCGGTGGCCGAGCGGCTCCCGGCCTACGCGCTGCTCCGGACGATCCCGGGCATCGGGCCCACGGTGGGCGCGATCCTGGTCGCCGAGATCGGCGACATCGCCTGGTTCACGCAGTTCAGCCAGCTCCGGAAGCTGGCGGGCCTCGACATCGTGCGGGTGCAGTCCGGGCAGTTCGCAGGGCAGGCGCGGATCTCCAAGTGCGGCCGCGGGCTCCTGCGCTGGGCGCTCTACCACGCGGCAATGGGGATCACGCGGACCGCCGCGGGCCGGGCTCGATTCGCGGCCCTCAAAGCCAAGCGGCAGGGCGATCGCTTCGCCGGCTTCAAGGCGATCGTGGAGTTGGCCGCCAAGGTGCTCCGGATCGTCTGGGGAGTCTGGCGGAGCGGGACCCCGTACGACCCGACGCGGGCAGGAGGTCTCCGGCGGCAGCCGCGCTGAGCGGCCGCGCACCGGACCGGCAGAAGATACCGTCTTCCCCGGGGAGTTGGCAGCGCGTACTTGCAACGTGGCGGCCCCACACGGGGACCGCGGCGGGACACTGGCGCGCCGCTCCCACTCTCGACAGCCCGGACTAGGCCGGGTGGGCCGCTCGTGTGGCAGCGAGCCGGCCGGATGGCACCACTACGATGGGGCACGGGAGATCCTCTGGGAGCGGTCTCGGGGGCGGACGGCAGACAGCAGGTTTGCGATGCAGTCAGGACTCGGCATCGCGAGGAGGAATTTGTCTTGACACCGCAGAAACGGCCGGGTCCCGTATACCGGGGGCTCCTCGGCCCCGGTGTTTGCCGAACGGCTGGGGCATCACCTGCGGGCACGTCCAGCCGACAGGCTGGTCCGGCACGCCCGTTGCCCGCGTTCAACGAAGCCCCGGCTGAACGAGCCTAGCACGGCCGCGGGGGCGCAGCATGCAACGGGCGTGACGGAAGCGCCCATCAGGTGCATGCCTGGGTTCGGCGATCATGTCGTTGCGGCGCTCTGCTCGGGCTTGCTGGCCTTCGCGGGTGTGTGACCGAACAAGTCGCCTACGCTCTTCGCGGCGAGCAGTCTCGTCAAACTAGTGTATCGGGGACCTTGCATAGAGCCAGGGATAGCATCGCCAAAGGGAATCGGTCCGAGTTCCTTCGCGGGTGCAGCAAAGACGACGCGGTACTTACCCGCATCGCCGTATGGCTCGATCCGGTCGACAGTGGCGTAATGAGTGATTGCGGAAACGGGCGTGCTGCGGTAAGCGGCGATGTATTTGATATGTGGGAGCATGCCACCGCTGATTCGGATCGCGTACCAGCAGTTCTCACCGAGGAAGGTCTCCTGGAAGCCATCCTCTTGGGCTGGCACTACGATGGTGTCGCGCTGATCTGCGGTCGGCTTTGTCGGGACCTGCCGTTGGTCAGCATGTCCCGGCATCGCCACGGGCACAGGCTTCTCGAAGACGCGCACCCCGAGGAGCGGCAGGATTCGCAGGATCTCCCGAAGGAAAGTTTCCGTGTCGGCCCGCTCCCACTCGGACAGACTTGGCTCCTTAGGCAGGGTTCCGTTGTCAAGGTGGCACCGCTCGGCCTTGTGGGCACGATGAATCAGGGCGTGCTCAAGCCAAGTCGTATGGGCTCGGTTGAGCGACTCTCCTTTCGAGACGAAGACGTAGCCCCACCCCCAGAAGTCCTTGTTCACGTAGTGCGACTCGATACGAGTACGTATCTCGTCTCCCTGTCCGACGTACACCGTCGGAAGTTCGTCTTTCGCGCCTTCGTCCGCCCCACTCAGGATGTAGACGCCGGAACGTCCGAACTCTTCGCGTTTCGACACGCGTGGCCACGCCGATCGGGGGAAGGCGATACCTTTACCGGTCCAGTTGAGCAGATCGACTATCTTGACCCCGTCGGGGTCGCCCTCGAGAACGAAGATCCGGATCGTGTAGGGCTCACCCATGGCCCACTCCTCTGTCCCCCGCGCGATGCTACCTTGCAACCGTCGGGGATGTCACCCTGGACCCGCCGAACGTATCGGCAATAACCCGCGAGCACCAGACCGAGCCAAGCGAGGGAGGGCGACCGTCGGGTTCATTGCAGTGTTAGCTGGCTGAGCATCCGCCGCAAGAAACGCCCCACTCCTGGTCTTCGGCCGGGCTGGCAAAGGGTGCGGTTGCTCTACGCGGTGAATAGCGTCCTGCGGAAAGGTTGCCACACTGTCGCAGGGCGTCATCGGCATACCGAACGTCTCGCGGCGAAGCAGTCCTGCGTTCTGTTGCGACATTAGCTTTGCCACGGTAGTAGCGCTGGGCTGCGAGAAGTTGAGAGGCTAGAACTCTTGCTTGGTCGAGGCTTGGGCGGCGCTTGGTGCCGATTGCCTCCGGAATGTGACGGAAGCTGCATCGACGCAGCCGGGCAAGCCGCAGCGCCACGTCGGTGCAATCTCCATAGTGTGCCAGTCCTTCTGCCACGAAATTTCCGTACTTCCACAGAACGAGGCGGACCGCCCTTACGGAGAACATTGCTGCACTCAAGCAGGGGAAAACCCATCTGCTGGTGCCCTCGCCAGGGTCTGCAAGGGGTCTATTCCAGCGGTCATTAAACGTGCGCCCCTTTGACAAGTAGTGGCCATCAGCCCAAATGGTATCCTCGGCGTCCTCATAAGTGAGGCGCCCGCGGAACCCGTCTATGGATTCCTCGACCATGTGAGGTCGAAGCTGATTACTCGCCCTGTGGCCATACACTTCCATCCCTTTCCTGAACTCTAACTGCGCTTCTCTGCTTTCCGCGTAAGGGGCTGCGTAAGCCGAGTAGGCCGGGGGAGTTTCACCCCCGGCCCCTCACAGATTCCGGACATGACCGTCTCCAGTCATCCGGCTCGTGCCACCCATCGAAGGCTGCCGCCCTCGGCCGAACCCAGCGGGCTCCTCCCGGTAAACCGGTTGGCCCTGTGGGCTCGGTGGGGTGACCCACCCCCTTCGCTCCCTGGGAGTTACCCCAGTTCCTCGCTACTACGAGGTGGTCCGCCCCTCACCGGTGCCTCGGTACTTTCGGCCTCGCGGGTCCGCCGCTTGGGCCTTTTCCCTTCCCATCACCGGCAAGGTTCTCACGTTCTGCCCGGAAGCCCAGGCTGGAGTCATGTCCCCTTTACGCCGGACGCCACCTGGCCAGTCAACAGGCTCCTGCCAGGCTGCTCCCAGGGCATACCTTCGACCCTGGTTTTGGCGTCGTCGCTGTCCTTTCGACGCGTCGCCGGGGATTCGCTTGCGCTCATCTCTCCAGCCACCACCTGACGGGTGCTCCCGCCTTTTCCATGACGCTCACGACCGGGGCTTTTGACCCGAGCCGCTCATGGCGGTTTGGAGCCTCCCCCTGTAGGGCGACTCCGAAGGGCCTGCCTTCATCTTCCGTACAGCCTCGTGACGCAGAAGGTACCGGACACCTTTTATTCTCCAAGTACCTGAATTTGCGGAGGCACAGAAACAATTCTTCGGCGGCCGCGCCGCGGGGTGTACCGGGCGACAAAGGCCCCGGTCCCCACGGCGCGCTGGGTACTCCAGCGGGCATCGCGGGCATCCGCTGTCGGGTCGGGACTCGGTGCCAGGAGTGCACGGTAGTGCCGCTGCCGCACGGCCGGGTACAGGCTCAACCCGAGGTAGCTTGGGTGGAAGGTGGTCAGGGGATTGGGGGTCCCCAGGGCATAGGCGGCACAGCTCGACCAGGGGTACGCCGCTGGGTCCTCAACGAGGCCGGCCCGGATGGGATTGCGGTCGAGATAGCGGAGCGCGGCGAGGGCATACAGCTCATCCTCGACCACGACGGCACGATAGCGGCGCTCCCAGAAGTGGCCGCGCCGGCCGCGGGCGCGGTGGAAGGCCCGCGCGGTCTCCGTCAGGAACCAGCGGAGGGGGCGGCCGAGGGCATCCCGCGTTGGCGCTTGGAGCAAGAGGTGGACGTGGTTCGACATGAGGGAATAAGCGTACAGCGTGACTTCGTAGGTCCGGACCAGCGCGCGCAAGTGCGCCAGCAGCACCTCGAAGTCCTCCGGTGTCGTGAAAGAGAATTCCCGGTTATTGCACCGGGCAACCACGTGGACGGTGCCCCCTGGGGCATAGACCCGCATCGCCCGGGGCATCGCCACCCGGAGCACCGGACGGAGGAGGTCCTGGGCCACCGTATACGGTGTCACACCCACCTCACGCGCCGCGTGGAGGGCCAAGAGTTGAAATTCCACATCAAGCAAATCAAGACGTTAGCTCCGAAAAGGTGTCCGGTACCTTTTTCCGCTAGCCTGAATTTCCACAGAGGGGTATCAGGCTAACACCGCTTGATCGTTCCTCGCCTATCGGCGCCCGTCTCATTGCCGTCCGTGGCCCCTTCCGAAGCATTCCGCCTCAGCTCTCGGCCAAGGCAGGCGAGGGGAAGCCGAATCCGTTAGGAGAGGGTGCACCGTTCCTGGTGCTCTGACGGTGGTTCCCCCCTCTTCCGATCCTGTCCTCGGTGACAGTATCCTTCCCTCTCTCCATCCTACGACTGCGCTATGAGGCGCTATGTATGGGCCAAATCAGTCATTCGTCTGCCCTCCAGCGCTGGGGGCGCATTTTGGGCTTGACACGAGAGCTGGTATGTAGCAATGTATATACGTGCCTATTGGAGTACCTAAGAGCATAACAGTCTGCGAGCGTTTTTTCCGCGAGTCTGGGACGCCCAAGCAGCGGGCCTACGAGGCGCTCCGGGCCTACTTCGTCGAGCGGCGCCCCTCGCAGGAAGCGGCGCGCGCCTTCGGCTACTCGCCCGGAGCCTTCCGGGTGATGTGCCACCAGTTCCGGCGGGACCCAGACCCTGCCTTCTTCCTCACCGCCCGGCGGGGCCCCCAACACCAGCCGAAGAAGAGCGCTGCCCGGGAACTGATCCTCGCCCTCCGGAAGCGGAACTACTCCATCTACGAGATCAGCGAGGCGCTGCAGGAGCGCCAGGTGGCGCTCAGCCCCACGGCTGTCCGGGAGGTGCTCCGGGCGGAGGGATTCGCGCCGTTGCCCCGCCGGCTGGACGACGAGCGCCCGGTCCGCCCACGGCCGACCATCGAGCCGGTGGCCGACGCCCGGGCCTTCACCCTGACCGCCCACCAGTTCGTCACCCCCTGCGGGGGCCTGTTCCTCTTCGTGCCCGAGCTCGTGCGGCTCGACCTGGAGGCGGTGGCCCGGGCCGCCCACCTCCCCGGCTCGCGCATGATCCCTGCCGGCCACGCCCTGCGAGCCACCCTGGCCCTCAAGCTCTGGGCCGTGGAGCGGAAGAGTCACGTCATGGCGCTGGTGGCCGATGAGGGCTTGGCCCTCTTCGCCGGACTGAACGCCAGCCCCAAGAAGAGCTACCTCGCGGAGTACGGGTCGCGAATCGATCACCGGCGGACGGTCGCGCTGCTGGCGGCCTGGCAGGGCCAGCTGACCGGGGAAGGGCTGGGGTCGGGGCACTCCTTCAACCTCGACTTCCATTCCGTCCCCTACTACGGCGCCCATCCCGTGGTGGAGCGGCACTACGTGTCGGCCCGCAGCCGGCGGCAGCCAAGCGTGCTGGTCTTCTTGGCGCAGGATGCGGAGGGCCACGCCTTCTGCTACTCCAATGCCGACCTGCGGAAGGGCGAGGAGGCCGAGGAGATCTTCCGTTTCATCGCCTTCTGGGAGCGGACCCACGGCGAGCGGCCCCGGCACCTCGTGTTCGATTCCCGCCTCACCACCTACGCCAACCTGGCCCGGCTGGACGCTATGCAGATTACCTTCCTCACCCTCCGCCGCCGGTCGCCAGCCCTGCTCGCGGCGATCGCCGCCGTGCCGCCCGCGGCCTGGCGCACCGTCGAGCTGGATGTTCCCACCCGGGCCTACCGGACGCCCCGGGTCTTCGAGCAGCCGGTCCAACTGGCGGGCCGGACCTTCCGCCAGCTCTTCCTCTTGGACCTGGGGCACGAGGAGCCCACGATCCTGCTGACGAACGACCGGCGCACGGCTCCCGCCCCCCTGATCACGCGGTACGCGCAGCGCATGCTCATCGAGAATGCCCTCGCCGACGCCGTGCGCTTCTTCCACATGGACGCGCTCTCCTCGGCGGTGGGCCTCAAAGTCGATTTCGATATGGCGCTGCTGGTCATCGCCAGCGGGCTCTACCGCCTCCTGGCCCGCACCATGCGGGGCTACCGGGACGCGCAGGCGCGCCAGATCTTCCGGGACCTCATCGCCATGCCCGCCACCGTCACGGTGACGCCGACGGAAGTGGTGGTGCAGTTTCACCGGCGCGCCCACCTGCCCATCGTCCTCGCCTCCGGCCGCCTCGATACCCCGGTCCGCGTCCCCTGGTGGAACGGCGTCCCGCTCCGGATGACGACCTGAAAGCGGGCGGGGTGACCAGCCCACTTGTTAGGCGAATTCCCCTCTGTGGAAATCCAGGCTAGTGTACCGTCTTCCAAAATGGCTTTACAGCGCCCCACCTTTTCCAGGATGGTCTCCGCCGACTTCGTCCAGACCAAAGGCTTCGGGTGGGTGTTGTGCACCTGGATGTACTCCTCGATGGCGGCGATGAGGTCGGGGACGCTCTTGAAGACCCCCCGCCGAATGCGTTTGGTGGTGAGCTCCCGGAACCACCGCTCGACGAGGTTCAACCACGACGAGCTGGTCGGGGTGAAGTGGAGATGGAAACGCGGACGCTTGGCCAGCCACTGCTGCACCTTGGGATGTTTGTGCGTCCCAGTAGTTGTCCACGATCAGGTGCAGATCCAGCCCGGCCGGCGTCGTGCGATCCAGCTGCTGAAGGAACGCCCGAAACTCTCCGTTCCGATGCCGGGGGTAGCAGGCCCCAAGCACGGTCCCTTCGAGCACGTTCAAGGCCGCAAAGAGGGTCGTGGTGCCGTTCCGCGTGTCGTCGTGGGTCATCGTCCCACAGCGGCCCTTCTTGATCGGGAGGCCCGGTTGGGTGCGGTCCAGGGCCTGGATCTGGCTCTTCTCGTCAACGCAGAGGACCAGGGCCTTGTCGGGCGGAGGCAGGTACAGGCCCACCACATCGGTGAGCTTCTCGGCGAAACGCTTGTCCCGGGAGACCTTGAAGGGCCGGACCCGATGCGGCTGGAGGCCATGGGCCTGCCAGATGCGGGCCACGGTGGCGTTGCTGACGCCGAACGCCTCCGCCATCGTCCGGGTGCTCCAGTGGGTCGCTCCCTTGGGCGTGGTCTGGGTGGTCGCCCGCACGATGGCCTGCACGGTGTCTGTCGGGATACTCCGCGGGCGGCCACGCCCGGGGGCATCCTGCTGCACCGCGGCCAGGCCCCCCGCCTGAAACCGTTTGCGCCACAGGGCCACGGTGGGGCGCGTCGTGCCGAGGCGCTGGGTGATCTGGCTCGGCGGGACCCCCTGCGCGGTCAAGAGCACGATCCGCGCGCGGAGGTGCAACCGCCGGGGGGTGGTCCGAGCGCGCACCCACCCCTCCACGGTCTTTCGGTCGGAGTCGCTCATCGCCAATGCAGCCGCTCGCTTCACCCTGGCATCCTCCCTCCTGTCCAGAGGCAAGATACCATGGCGGAATCAGAATGTAAAGCTATTTATGTAACATTACACTAGGTTGTTCTAATCACAAGCCGTGCGCGGCAGTATCCACGGCGTTAGGCGAGAGGTGAGATATGGCGGACATGGCGGCGATCTCCGCGGCGCTTACAAGTGTTAAGGCGGCCATGGAACTGGCGAAATTGCTGCGGGGTGCTGATTTATCCCTCGAGAAGGCCGAAGGGAAGATGAAGTTGGCCGAGTTGATGGAGGCGCTCGCGAGCGCGAGAACGGAACTTGCCCAGGTGTAAGACCTCGTCCTGGAGCAGGAGAGGAGAATTAGGGATCTCGAACAGGCTGCCGAGACCCGAGGCAGGGTGAAGTACCAGGCACCATACTACTGGCTCGTCGAAGGCGAGCGAAAAGACGGCCCGTTCTGTCAGCAGTGCTACGACAAGCTTGAGAAGCTGATCCGGCTTCAAGATCTCGAAGACGGCGTATGGGGCTGCAAAGCCTGCAAGAACACTTACGCACGGCGCGGAGATCGGCCTCGGCAGGAGGTGGTGGACGACATGGAGTTTTGACGGATATACCTGCCCCGGCAGCCTGACCCTCGGGCCGCCGACGCACACGCCACGGGGGCGTCCTCAGGCATGTGTGGCGGCGGAAGACTCCTGGCAAACAGGAGGAGCGGCGAATGATCAACGTCGACCACAACAGCCCCTGCCCTTGTGGTAGCGAGATGAAGTTCAAGGAAAATCGGGGACGGTTTTGTGTCGCCTTCAGCACCGAGAGAGCGTCGGGGAACCGGGGAAACGGAGAGTGGACACAGAGTCGAGAGCCCTGACTGGGCACAGGCTGCGAGACGGCGCTTTGGTGCTCAGGTCACCCTGACGAACCCCGCGACGGCGGCCGGGAGCCCGGCGTGGGCGACACGAACGAAAGAGCCACCCGCCGTTCCTGTAGGAGCCCTGCATGATTGTGCAGGCGAGTGTCCGAGGAAATCGAATTGGTATCGTGATGCTCAGTCTGCTCACCTGCTAGGCGGCCTCCAAAGAGCTACCGACGGGCCGCAACCTCCTCATCTCCCTAAGGGAACCGTCTCAAATTCTCGGCAGCAGGGAGCGTTCGTGCCGGGCTGGGCCCGGGGTACTCGGCCACGCCATTCAGTGGGGTTGCCTCTCCCCCCGCCGGGTGGTATCGTCCAGGCACCGTGCCGCGGGCGTTGTGAAAGATGGCGGGGCCTCAATGGAGGCGGATTCAGGAATGGGGCAACAGGATCAACTGGTCGCGAGAAATAGAGACAGTCTGCCGGTGCCCGTGAGGCCATGAGACAGGACGCTCTACGCTTGCTCCGGATGGCGCTGGATGATCCGGCGGCTGAGTTTCGTCCCGGCCAGTGGGAAGCGATCGAGGCGCTCGTTGAGCGGCGGGAGAGGCTGCTGGTCGTACAGCGGATCGGCTGGGGGAAAAGCGTCGTCTACTTTCTCGCGACCCGGTTGGTTCGCGACCGCGGCGCCGGTTGTACGCTATTGATCTCGCCCCTGCTGGCGTTGATGCGCAACCAGATTCAGGCGGCTCAGCGCATCCGGGTGCGTGCCGCAACGATCAACTCCGCGAACCCCGAAGACTGGGCCGACGTGCGGAACGAACTTCAGGCCGGGCGCGTGGATATCCTGCTCATTTCTCCCGAGCGCCTCGCCAACGACGACTTCATGCAGAACTACCTCCTGCCGATTGCGGCAGGGATCGGGTTGTTCGTTGTCGATGAAGCGCACTGTATTTCCGACTGGGGCCATGACTTCCGCCCGGACTACCGGCGGATCGTGCGCATCTTGCAGGCCCTGCCGCCGAACATGCCCATGTTGGCGACCACGGCGACGGCCAACGACCGGGTGGTGCGCGACATCGAGGGGCAGCTTGGGCCCCGGTTGAAGACCGTCCGCGGCCCCCTCGCGCGGCATAGCCTGCGGTTACAGAACTTGCGCATACCGTCGCAGGCGAGCCGGATGGCCTGGCTGGCTCACCACATCCCTCAGTTGCGCGGGAGCGGTATCGTGTACACATTGACGGTGCATGATGCCTGCCGCCTTGCCGAATGGTTGCGGAGCCGAGGCATCGCTGCGGAAGCTTACTACGGGGGTCTCGACAATGAACAGCGGGAGGCCCTTGAAGACAAGCTCCTACGCAACGAGGTGAAGGCCCTGGTCGCGACAGTGGCCCTCGGAATGGGCTTCGATAAGCCGGACCTCGGATTCGTGATCCACTTTCAGCGGCCGGCATCCGTGGTGCACTATTACCAGCAAGTCGGCCGCGCCGGCCGCGCTTTGCCCCATGCGTATGGCGTGCTCCTCAGCGGTGTCGAGGACGACGACATCGCCGATTACTTCATTCGCACTGCCTTCCCGACTGCCGAGGAGGTCCAGCAGGTGCTCGATGCGCTGCGGAGCGGGCCGCTGAAACAAAACCAGCTCGAAGCGGCCGTCAATCTGTCGCGCGGGAAGCTGGAGAAGGTTTTGAAATTCCTGTCCCTTGAGTCGCCCGCCCCCATCGCGAGGACGCGGAACGGCTACGCGCGCACACCGGTTCAATGGACGATGCCCCTCGAAATGATCGAGCGGATCACAGGGGTGCGGCAGCGGGAACAGGAGCGCATGCGGGAGTACATGGCGAGTCGCCGCTGCCTCATGCAATTCCTCGCCGAGGAGCTTAACGATACCGCGGCCGCCCCGTGTGGGAGGTGCGCTGTCTGTCGTGTCGGGGGTCTCAGCGCCAGCTTTCCACGCCAGCTTGCGGACGCGGCAACTCAGTTCTTGAACAACCTGGATGTTCCGATCGACCCCCGGAAGCAGTGGCCCTCTGGCATGGAATTCGAGGGCCAGCAGGGAAAGTTACCGAGGGAGCGGCAGGCGGAGACGGGCCGCGCGCTATGCCGTTGGGGCGATCCCGGATTCGGCGAACTGGTCCGCACCGGGAAACAGCAGACCGGACGCTTCTCTGATGAACTGGTGCAGGCTGCCGTCCGGTTGATCCGGGATCGCTGGAACCCGCAGCCAGCGCTTGCATGGATGACGTGGGTCCCCTCCCGCCGTCACCCAGATCTGGTTCCCGATTTTGCCAGACGACTCGCCACGGCTCTAAGGTTGCCGTTTGCTGCCTGCGTGCAGAAAATCCGGCTTACAGAGCCGCAGAAGACCCGCCAGAACAGCCATCAGCAGGTGAGCAATCTGGAGAACGTCTTCCAGGTGGACCGTGACCAGGTGCGTCCAGGACCGGTGCTGTTGATTGATGATATGATTGACTCGCGCTGGACCATGACCGTTCTGGCGTTCAAGCTGCGCGAAGCGGGTAGCGGGCCGGTGTTCCCGTTCGCCCTGGCGGATTCCTCGACCGGAGATGGAGATTAGCGCCATGACCGCTGCGCTCAACGCGGATACCCAAGCCGTTTTGCTGCTCTGTTCGTCCCTCGGTCAGCGCGGCAACGGCGGCGCCAAGCCGCTTTCCATGGCGCAGTATTCGGCGCTGGTCCGCTGGCTTCTTGAACGCTCGATGCGTCCGGCGGATCTCCTCACCGTGGAGGGCAGGGAACGCCTTCGGGAACTGCACCTGCCCGAGGTTTCTCGCGAGATGATCGAGTCCTTGCTGGATCGAGGCGCGGCGCTTGCCATCATGGTCGAGCGCTGGATGGGTCTCGGACTGTGGGTCTTGAGCCGGAGCGATCCCGCTTATCCGGCGCGCTACAAACAGTATCTCGGCCAGGCCTCGCCGGCCTTGCTTTACGGCGTCGGTGAGCCAGCGTTGCTGAATGCCGGCGGGCTGGCTATTGTCGGCTCGCGTGACGCCTCCGAGGAAGATCTGGAATTCTCCCGGCGTGTGGCAGCGACCTGCGCCCGACAGCACGTGCTTGTGATCTCGGGGGCCGCCAAGGGTGTGGATTCCGAGGCGATGATGGCATCAGTCGATTCCGGCGGGCGCTCGGTTGGTGTGCTGGCCGAAGGTCTGGCTCGCGCGGCAGTCGCGTCGCACTATCACGACTCTATCGTGGACGGTCGGCTCTCGCTCATCTCTGCCTATGAGCCGGAGGCCCGGTGGTTCGCCTACGCAGCGATGGAGAGGAACAAGCTCGTATATGGTCTCGCAGAAGCCGCGCTGGTGGTGGCGTCGTCGGCCGGCGAGGGCGGCACGTGGGCCGGCGCGACCGAGGCGCTGAGGCACGGGCGCATCACCGTATACGTGAAGGCGACCGGCAGCCTCGCCTCCGGCAACGCGAAGCTTCTCAAGATGGGTGGCAAACCGTTCCCGCCCGAGCCGTGGGAGGGCATTCGAGACCTGATCACGCAGCCTGCGCCCGCGCAGGGCTGGCTCGAATTCGAACCCGCGCCCAGGGTAAGCGAGCCAGGAGTTCTCAAGCTCCAACCGCCAGTGCCGACAGCGGCCGATCCGCAAGCGCAGGGTTTGTCCCAGGAGCCGGCGCCTGTTCCGACCGATGCCTATAGTCTGGTTCTTCCGGCATTGCTCGGAATGCTGCGCGAGCCCCAGGACGAGCGGTCGGTTGCAGGTCGGCTGGGCGTCGTGCCCGCGCAAGCCAAGGCTTGGCTGAAGCGCGCTGTAGACGAGGGTAAAGTGCGGAAGTTGAAGAAGCCGGTTCGATACGTCGCGGTCTTGCAGAAAGACTCTCTCTTTGGAGCATAGGCTACTCGAAGTTGGTCTCCCGGGCCACTTCATCACGTGGGTGGACGCCAAGATCCAGCGTCCGTAGTCCTCTCCCAACCTTCCTTCTCCCGGGTACCCTTTGGTGGGGGAGAAGGGGAGGTTGAGGAGGACGAGGAGTACGCCGGAACCTCTGTTATCGTATTTCCGGCACCAGGCACTACGGTGAGGAGGAGGGGTTGGACTGGCTCCAGCGCTCCAGTCGTGCGGGGTCCAGGATCACCACTCGGGCTCGCTCCAGCCGGATGGCGCCGTCTTTCTCCAGGGCCTTGAGGGCGCGCTGGACCACTTCGCGCACAGAGCCGGTCATGGTCGCGATCTGGTGCTGCGTGAGGTGGGTGCAGGCGCTGGGCCCACCCTCGATCAGCGTCTGGTGCCCGCGAGCGCAATCCAGGAGCAGTTTCGCCACCCGGGCCACCACGCCTCGGAGCGATAGGTCCTCAATCATCAGTGTAAGGGCGCGGAGGCGGGAGGCCAACAGTCGGATTACCGCCTTGGCCATCTTTGGATGCTGCTCGACCATTCCGAGGATCTGGGCCTTGGGAATGAGGCTGACGATTGATGCTTCCATGGCAGCGACGCTGCCGGGGTTCGGACCGCCGTCGAAGACGGGAACATCATTGAAGGTCCGTCCGGGACCCAGGATCCGGCAGGTGCTGGAGCTGCGACTCGGACAGGTAGGAGGGCGTGCCGCCGCCGAAATAGACGAATTGCGGCTTGCGCCCGCCGATGAACGGCTGTTGCCGCGTAAAGCTCCAGCTCGTGAAGCGCCAGCTCCAGATACCCCTTGATGGCCGTGGAGTCCTTGTCGGTATAGACCTTGAAGTAGCAGAAGTGGCAGCGCTTCCGGCAGAACGGGATGTGCAGGTACAGGCCCAGCGGCGTGCCGGGCCGCGGCGGCCGGCCCAGGGCGGCGGCCACCTCCGGCACGCGCTCCGGCTTCCAGAACGAGAACGGGGGGTAATTCGAGACGAAGTAGTTCCCGACGGTCGTCCGCTGGAGGGGCGGAGCGGCGGGCCGGCCGGCGCTCGAAACGGGAGACGAGGTGTTCATGGCGTTCGGCCAGGCTTGGCGCACAGACGCCGCCTGGCGGGGCAAGGACACAACAACTCCGCGCGGCGCCGCACGGTGGAAAACGAAAACGCCACGCCGTGGCAGAGCGCCGGCGTGGCGAAGGGGTTGCTAGGGTTGGGGGTCCGGCTACTTGGAAGTCTCCACGGCGAGCAGTTCCACCTCGAAGATCAGGGTGGCGTTGGGGCCGATCTTCGCGCCGGCGCCGCGCTCGCCGTAGGCCAGCTTGGAGGGAATGAACAACTGCCACTTGTCGCCTTCCTTCATGAGTTGCAGCGCCTCGGTCCAGCCGGGGATGACGCCGTTCACCGGGAAGGAGACCGGCTCGCCGCGCTCCACCGAACTGTCGAACACCGTGCCGTCGATCAGCGTGCCGTGATAGTGGACCTTGACCGTGTCGGTGGCCTTGGGCGACTTGCCGGTGCCGGACTTGATGACCTTGTATTGCAGGCCGCTGGCGGTGGTCTTGACGCCGTCCTTCTTGGCGTTGGCGGCCAGGAACGTCTTCGCCCTCCTTGACATTCTTGTCTGCCCGGCACTCCTTCTGCTTGGCCTGCATCTTCTCCATCATCTCGGTGCGGAAACGCGTTCAGGGTTTCGCGCATTTCCGCCTCGGTCAGCGGGGTCTTGCCGCGATGGCGTCGGCCAGGCCGGCGGCGAAGGCCTTGGCGTCCACCTCGATGTCCTGGCGTTTGAAATTGCCGCCGATGTCGGCGCCGATGCTGTAGCTGACTTTTTGCTTGGTCTAGTTCAACTCGGGTTTGTCCTGGCCGAAAGCGTGGCTCGCGAAGAGCCCACAGGCCAGCATGGGAATGAGGTATGGCTTCATTTATGTAATGGGTGCGCGCTGCGTGGCGCAAACGCGCGCGCGCACCGTAACAGCGAAAACCCGCGGGTCAAGGAATCCCGCCAAAAACTTGCGGGCCGCCGGTCGGGCTTCACGCCAGCAGTTCCGCCGGCGACACTTCGACGCAGTCGGCGATCTCCCGCGGAATGGCGTGGCGCGCATCCGATCTCCGCCGTGCGTCACGCAGACGACCGCGAGCGCGCCGCGGGCGACCTCCAGGGGGCCGTCGTTGAGCCGGCGGATGCGGAATTGGTAGCTCAATGACTTGGACTTCTTCTCGCTGACGAGGAGGTGGACTTCGATCTCGTCCTCGAACCGCAGCGGCTGGGTAAAATCACACACGGCGCGCACCCGCGGCCAGCCCACCGGCGGCTCCACCTGCCGGGTGACCACCGAAAAGCCGAGCGACCGGAAGAACTCGTGCTCCGCCGCCTCCATGTAGCGGAAGAAGTTGGAGTAGTGGACAATCCCCGCCATGTCCGTTTCCCAAAACTGACGCGGCGACGCACTTTGAACTCATAAGCCATGCCGGGAAAGTAGCGGGCCGGACGGCGAACTGAATCCAAATCGTGCGGCCCGGAGCCGGGGAGGTGATCGTTGAACTACGGGACGAAAGACGGAAGAGCTGGCCGGGCTTCATCTTGGTCGCTGTCCGGATCAGACTCCTCTCTGGCCGTCTCCGAGCCATCAAGATGAAGAACAGCAGATGGCTCCGACCCTGACCACGACCAAGCCGGTGTTTGCCTTCCCGGCCTTCGCCCAGGTCCTGACCCATCGCAGCGGCGAGCCTCGATTCCCCGCC
>CAVQPC010000033.1:0-70327 GCA_963714585.1 uncultured Methylomirabilota bacterium | reverse complement strand
GGACGTTGCTTCTTTTTTCGCTTTCTGCTACCCTGCTCCTCACCATGCCCCGACAAGCCCGCTTGGATGCGCCGGATACGCTCCACCATGTGATGGTGCGGGGACTCGAGCGCCGCGTCATCTTCACGGATGACGGGGATCGTGCCGACTTCGTGGCCCGCCTCGCCACCCTGGCGGAGGCCGGGGCGTTCCTGGTCTACGCCTGGGCGCTCCTCCCGAATCACGCCCACCTCCTGGTCCGGACCGGGACGCGCCCGCTGGCGCGGAGCATGCGGTCCCTCCTCACCGGCTATGCGGGCGCCTTCAACCGTCGGCAGAGGCGGGTGGGGCACCTCTTCCAGAACCGGTACAAGTCCATCGTGGTCGAGGCGGAAGGCTACCTCCTCGAACTGGTCCGCTATCTCCACCTGAACCCGCTCCGCGCCAAGGTTCTCCCGGGGCTCCGAGCGCTCGACCGGTATCCCTGGACGGGGCATAGCGCCCTGCTGGGGACCGTGGCCCGCCCGTGGCAAACGACGCGGGACATCCTCACGCAGTTTGGGGCCAGGGTCGCCCGTGCCCGCCGGGCCTACCGGGACTTCGCCGCCGCCGGAGTCCCCCTGGGTCACCGGTCGGAATTCCAGGGCGGGGGATTGCTGCGCAGCCACGGGGGCTGGGCCGCGGTGGCGGCCCTCCGCCGCGGCCGAGAAGCCTACCTGGCGGATGAGCGGATTCTGGGCAGTTCCGCGTTTGTGGAAGCGCTGCGCGAGCGCCTCCAGGCGGCCGCCCCGTCCCCCGCGGGTCGCCGTCCCCTCGCAGACCTCATCGCGCGCGCGCGCAGCCACCGGCTGTTCTCCCACGGCCCTCCACCGGGGCAGCCGGGTTGCGCCGGTTGCGCGCGCTCGCGAGGGGGTCGCCTATCTGGCCATTGAAGTGGAGGGGTATGCCGGACGGGCGGTGGCCGACCTCCTGGGCGTGGGCACCCCTTCGGTCTACAAGGCCGCCCAACGCGGCCGCGCCACGTCCCACCAGTGGGATGGGCTGGTCCGACAGGAAAGCGAATAAAGAAGCAACGGCCCTGAATCCGTCCCGTAATCGCCGGCTCGACGAGGCCCTCTACTTCCAGGTGCTCGCACCGGCGCCGAAGCCCCGGCGGACCCGGCCGGCGGAGGCGGCGGCGAAGAGCCCCTGAGCCCCACCGCGGCTCCGTGTTCCGCCCTCCACCAGCGACGGGGGGCTCCTGTACCCCCCGCGTCCCTCACTTACCTCGATCACGCTCCACCGAAAAGCCTGGATCCATCTCCCTCAAATAGCGAGTTCGCTCTCACCGTGGAGGCCTTCGGGGAACACCTGGAGGCGCACCTCCGCGCGCGGACCTACCGCCCGCAGCCGGTGCGGCGGACGCTGCTTCCCAACCCTGATGGGGGGCAGCGGCCCCTGGGGATCCCAGCGGTACGCGATCGGGTCGTCCAACGGGCCGTGCTCAGGTCTTGGAGCCGGTCTTTGAGGCGGAGTTCTCGCCTCACAGCCACGGGTTCCGGCCGGAGCGTAGTACCGGCACCGCCCTCCGCGAACTCTACGGCCACGTGCGGGCCGGCCAGATCGCCCTCAACCAAGAAGCGGAAAACCGCCTTGACAATCTCGGATGCGAGTTGATACGGTCAATCAGTCGAGTGCGCCACCTCGCGTCTGAAGCAAGAGAAAGCAAGTCCCCCGTGCGCTCATCAACCTGGTCCTAGAGGATCTGCGATGGCGAAATCCTTCCGAAACCGCAAGAACTCTCCGCTCCCGCCCGCCGCGATTGCTCCTACTCTAGCGCTGGAGCGCGTCGGAATCGACTGGGTTCGAGTCGGATGTCCAGCGCTCGTCGCGTGCTTGGCCATCCTGGCGTACGCCCCCACCTTGAGAAACGGCTTCGTCCATGACGATACCTTCGTCGTCGTAGGGAACCGGCTCATCAGCAGCCTCCGCCACCTGCCGAAGATCTTCCTCACCGACTACTGGGGCACGACGCAGAGTTTCGATCTCTCCGTGCTCACGAAACTCTACCGGCCCCTGGTGATCGTTTCGTTCGCCCTGAACTATGCCGTGGGCGGGCTGAATCCGCTCGGCTACCACGCGGTCAACATCCTCCTCCACGCCGGGGTCAGCCTCGCGGTCTACGGCGTGGGCGTGCGCCTGTTCCTCTCCCGCCCAGGGGCCACCGTGGCGGCCGCCCTCTTCGCCGTCCACCCGCTGCACACGGAGGCGGTGGCAGGGATCGTCGGGCGCGCCGAGCTCCTCATGGCGCTGGGGGTCCTGCTGGCCCTGGCAGGATACTGCCGGGGCGGCACCCTCGCACGACGCGTCGGGGCCCCAACCGCCTTTGCCTTGGGCTGTCTGGCCAAAGAGCAGGCCATGATGCTGCCGGGGCTGCTGCTCCTCACCGACCTGTACACGGGCCGTAGCGCCGCCCGGCGTCCGGACTGGCCCGGCCTCGCGTGGGGCTGGCTTCGCCGGGTGCTGCCGTACATGTTTCTCCTGGCGGGCTATCTCCTCCTGCGCGTCTGGGTGCTGGGGTGGTCCGTGATCCCGAATCCCCCCTTCCAAGACAATCCCCTGGCTGATGTCCCCCTGGGCATCCGCCTTCCCACTGCTCTGGCCGTGGCCGGCCGCTATCTCCTCCTCTTCCTCTGGCCTTCAACACTCTCACCCGATTACTCCTACAACCAGTTTCCTGTCGCCACATGGCCTTTCGCCAGGACGCGCGTCCTCTTGTTGTCGATGTCTGGGGTCGTGCAGCCCCTGGGCGTTGCGACGTCGCCGTTCGACTGGCGTGTTGTCCTGGCAGGTCTTCTCTGGGCCAGTCTCCTCACCTTGGCGGTCTGGTCCTTTGCGCGGGGAAGGGGTGCCGCCGGATTTGCCGTCGCGTTTGCCCTGATCACCTTCCTTCCCACCTCGAACTTCCTCATGCCCATCGGCACCATAATGGGGGAACGCCTCTTCTATCTCCCCTCAGTCGGACTCTGCTGGCTCGTCGGCCTGGCATGGGAGGCGGTCGCCACTCGAATCAGCCAGCCCCGACTCCGGCAAGCCACCTGGGTCGGGGTCGGGGTCGTCCTTCTTGTCTTCACCGCCCAGACCATCCGCTACGGCCATATCTGGCGCAACGAGCTAAGCCTCTTCTCGTACGCGGTCCAGGTTGGCCCACAGAACCATAGGATGCACCTCAACCTCGGCGTCAGACTCCTCAAGTTGAACAATCGCGAAGAAGAAGGAATTTCCCACCTGCGCAGGGCCCTGGAGATCTACCCTGCTTCGCTGGAGGCATGGAACAGTTTGGGGGAGGCCCACTTGGATGCTAAGCGCTGGGACGATGCCATCGCCGCCTTCCGCAAAGCAGTAACGTTGAGACCGGACTCCGTCCGAGCCCACCGGAACCTGGCCGATCTGTACGAGGAGAAGGGCTGGGCCGAGGCGGCCCTGGCTGAGCGCGCCCTGGAGCTGAACCCCACCGACCCCTTGGCTTGGCTCCAAGCGGGGGCGACCTTCCTCCACTTCCAGTGGCCCAGGGAGGCCCTGGGCTCCCTGCAGGAGGCCGTGCGGTTGGACCCGAAGCTGCCCCAGGCCCAACTCGCCCTGGGCCAGGCCTATGACCGGCTGGACCAGCCCGCCGAGGCCGCGGCCGCCTACGAGGCTCTCCTCCGGCTGCACCCCGCCCTGCCGGTCGTCCACCGCCACCTGGCCGAGTTGTACTCCAGCCGCCTCCACGATCCGGTCCGGGCCGCGGCCCACCTCCGCCAAGCACAGGAGGCCGCCCCGCGCCAGAGCGGGCCGTGAGGGGACGTGAGCGGTGCCCATGAAACGGCGCTTGAGGCATCGGCAGCTCGGTCATCCGGATGCATCAGGAGAAGCGCTGAACGGATGCCAGACGCCTTCGGCTCAGCGCACGATCTTGTACCTCATCAAGGTCCAGAGCGTTACGAAGCCGCTCCACCCTGTGAGCTCATTTCCGTAGGAGCGTGGCCGACAGTGGCGGTACGAGATGGGCATCTCCACCAGCTTGTAGCCGCGCTTCAGGCTCTTCACCGGGGCCATGGGCTCGATATCAAGGATTGTCCCGAAGCTGGAGGTTCTTGATCACGTCCGTCCGGAAGACCTTGTAGCATGTCTCCAATGTCAGTCAGCGCCGCGCCGCAGCGCACGTTGTGTATGCGGGTTGCTTCTTGTTTCGCTTTCTGCTGCCCTGCTCCTCACCATGCCCCGACAAGCCCGCTTGGATGCGCCGAATACGCTCCACCATGTGATGGTGCGGGGACTCGAGCGCCGCGTCATCTTCACGGATGACGGGGATCGTGCCGACTTCGTGGCCCGCCTCGCCACCCTGGCGGAGGCCGGGGCGTTCCTGGTCTACGCCTGGGCGCTCCTCCCGAATCACGCCCACCTCCTGGTCCGGACCGGGACGCGCCCGCTGGCGCGGAGCATGCGGTCCCTCCTCACCGGCTATGCGGGCGCCTTCAACCGTCGGCAGAGGCGGGTGGGGCACCTCTTCCAGAACCGCTACAAGTCCATCGTGGTCGAGGCGGAAGGCTACCTCCTCGAACTGGTCCGCTATCTCCACGTGAACCCGCTCCGCGCCAAGGTTCTCCCGGGGCTCCGAGCGCTCGACCGGTATCCCTGGACGGGGCATAGCGCCCTGCTGGGGACCGTGGCCCGCCCGTGGCAAACGACGCGGGACATCCTCACGCAGTTTGGGGCCAGGGTCGCCCGTGCCCGCCGGGCCTACCGGGACTTCGTCGCCGCCGGAGTCCCCCTGGGTCACCGGTCGGAATTCCAGGGCGGGGGATTGCTGCGCAGCCACGGGGGCTGGGCCGCTGTGGCGACCCTCCGCCGCGGCCGAGAAGCCTACCTGGCGGATGAGCGGATTCTGGGCAGCTCCGCGTTTGTGGAAGCGCTGCGCGAGCGCCTCCAGGCGGCCGCCCCGTCCCCGGCGGGTCGCCGTCCCCTCGCAGACCTCATCGCGCGCGCGTGCGCAGCCACCGGCTGTTCTCCCACGGCCCTCCAACGGGGCAGCCGGGTTGCGCCGGTTGCGCGCGCTCGCGAGGGGGTCGCCTATCTGGCCATTGAAGTGGAGGGGTATGCCGGACGGGCGGTGGCCGACCTCCTGGGCGTGGGCACCCCTTCGGTCTACAAGGCCGCCCAACGCGGCCGCGCCACGTCCCGCCAGTGGGATGGGCTGGTTCGACAGCAAAGCGAATAAAGAAGCAACGTCCCGGAATCCTCGCCGGATGCAGGTTCGACCCGACCTCTGTACCCACCTACCCCTGGGCTTACAGTTGCACGTAGGCCTGACTTGACGGCCAGCATGCCTCGGGGTATCTTACTGAGTAAGGTGTTCAGTCGAGGAGTCTTGACCATGCGCACGACAGGTACCTTGACCGTTTCCCTTCCCCCTAAGCTCCTGCGTGAGGCTGAGCGAACAGCGCACGAGGAGAACCGGACCAAGAGCGAGCTGGTGCGTGAGGCGCTCCGGTTCTACATCGAAGAGCGCCGGTGGCGGAAGCTGCAGCGCGAGGTGTCCGCACGAGGCCAGGCGCTCGGCCTCACATCGGAAGAGGACGTCGATCGACTGGTGCACTCCGTGCGGAAGTAAGCCCCGCCGATGCGCGTCGTCCTCGACACCAATGTCCTCATCTCCGCACTGGCGTTCCCGGGCAGCAAACCTGACCAGATCCTGGGACGCGTTCGGCGGCGCGAGCTTCAGCTCATCCTCTCACCTTTTATCCTTGACGAGACGCAGCGTATCCTTGTGCGAAAACTCGGCCTCGCCCTTGCGGCTGCGACGGCGCTCATCCGAGATCTGACGAATCTGGCGGACGTGGTCCACCCTACAAAGCAACTACATCTCATCACGGCTCAGGACGACGACAACCGCATTCTAGAGTGCGCGGTTGAGGGAAAGGCGGACATCCTGGTGACAGGGGACAGGGCCCATTTGCTCCCGCTGCAGTCAGTCGGGAAGACCCGCATTCTCAGTCCAGCGGACTTTCTCGGCCTGATCGGACCGCCCGCATAGCTCCTGTCCTCGATGCAATCCACACGGATTCTCTTTCCTTCGCCAGGCGTTGGTGATATGTGCTTTCCAGCATTTATCCGAAAGGAAGCTGGAAACGGGCGCGGCGGGAGCGGCCAGGCCGGCGCAAGGCGGCACCCCAGAAACCCCTGGCCGGGGATGTGGGCGCTCACCTCGGCCAAGAAGTCCAAAGGAGCGAACACGAGGAAGTGCGCCTGGTGGCGTGGGTGGACAACCCCTGACCGGTAGATGATCTAATGGGGGACGCTGCAATGTGGAATGGGGGACGCTGCAATGTACGTCGCCTGGCGCTTCTGTCTTCTGCGTTGGTTCTGAAACAACTCGTTCGTAGGAAGAGAGAGCCCGCCCCCACTCGCCAACCCCTGCCGTCACCCGGCATTCCACCTCTGCACTTCGGCATTGGCAACCCGGCACCTCGCGGCCTTTAACGCAGGGACCGAGCCCCTTCTGGGGGACATCGCATCCCGAGTGTCCTCGCGCCTCTTCCGCATCACATGGTCTCTGGCGCCCACCTTGTGAGTTGAGCTCGGTAGGATGAGAGCGGCGGAGGTTTCGGAACGTTGGGATTGACAGACACGTTGCTCCGCGCTTGAAGGTGGTGCGGCGGGAACTGGGGGCTCGCATCGACCGAGAAGTACGAGCACGAGAAGTGGCATAGCCCTCATCCCTTTGTTCTCCCCGTTCTCTAGTGGGGGACCCTGCAGTCACCGTCGCCTGGCGCTTCTGGCGCAGAAGGCCCTCCTGCTCCCCTGCGCATGTCGCCCGGGGCGTGACCTGCGGTGAGCTGGTTTCCCGCACCTGACCGCACGCCTGCCTCATAGCCCCCATCCCCCCTTGTCTGAATCGGCTTCTCCTGATAGCGTGCCGGGTGTTGGGCGGGCGGCGACGGTCTGGAGCCGCCATGGTCGTGACGGGACCGGGAGGCGGGCGTGCCTTTTTCCTACTACCGGCGTCTCACGCGGGCGCAGCAGCGCGTCTATCAGCAGAGCGACGGGGTGGCCGCGATCCGGCTGCCGGGTGCGAAGGATCTGCGCCCGCTCGCGGATGCGCTGGCCGCGGCGCTGGCGTCGGAGGATCGCGCGCGGGTCCAGTCCGCCGCGGACCGGCTGCTCGCCGGCATGACCGCCGCCCTCAAGGTCCCCCCGCTCCGCACCCAGGTGCTGGCGGTGCGGCCGTCGAAAAGCTGGGGCGAGCTGCACGGCCTGTACACGCCGGCGGGGCAGGGCCGCGTGGCCTGTGTCACGCTCTGGATGCGAACGGCGCAGCGGCACCAGACGGTCAAGTTCCGGACGTTCCTCCGGACCCTCCTCCACGAGCTGGGGCACCACCTGGACTACGAGCTGCTCGGTCTCCGCGATTCCTTCCACACCGAGGGCTTCTACAAGCGCGAGTCGAGCCTGCTCCACCAGCTCCTGGGGCCGGCGCCGCCGAAGGAGGTGCCGCCACGTGATTGACGAGGCGCGACGGCAGCGGGCGCTGGAACTCTGGCAGGAGGCCTATGCCCACCAGATGCAGGGCGAGCTGGAGGTGGCGATCCGCCTCTACCAGGAGTCCCTTGCCATCTACCCGACGGCAGAGGCCCACACGTTTCTGGGCTGGACCTATAGCTTTCAGGGAAGGACCGACGAGGCCATCGCGGAGTGCCACAAGGCCATCGCCGTCGATCCGGAGTACGGCAACCCCTACAACGACATCGGCGTGTACCTGATGCAGCAGGGCGAGCTGGAGGCGGCCATCCCCTGGCTGGAGCGGGCCAAGCAGGCCCCGCGCTACGAGCCGCGGCAGTTCCCCTACATCAATCTCGGGCGGATCTACCTCCAGCAGGGCCAGTGGATGGCCGCGCTGAAGGAGTTCGAGGGCGCGGTGCGGGCCGCCCCCAAGGATCCGGGGGCGCGGAAGCTCCTGCACGAGCTGCGGGGCCGGCTGAACTGAGCACGGCCCGGAGAGAAATTGAACCACCAAGGCGCCAAGGGCGCCAAGAAATGCTTGCTCTTGGCTTCAGACCCGAAAAGCCAGAAGTCCCCTCTCCGGCGTCTTTCAGTGCGGTGTCTGCTTTGTTCGAAGAGAATCCTTCAACCTTGGCGTCCTTGGTGCCTTGGCGGTTCGTGTCTTCGGCTTGCGAGGTGATGCCATGACGGGTCCCGGACGCGATGCGGCCTCCGCTGCGGCGCCTCCCACGCCGAACCGGCGGGTGGAGGCGGCCTGGGCCTACCACGATGGAACCAAGCATTCGTACCAGAGCATCCGCCGGGGCGACCACTCCCTGGACTTCTCGAACCAGCCGCTGCCTTTCAAGATCTACCAGGACCTGGCGCCGCTCCCGCTCCCGCGCGAGATCCCGCCCGTCACGATGCCGGCCCTTTCCGCCGTGGCGGCGCTCCCGTCCGGCGGAGAGGGTGTCCGGATCCCCGGACTGGAGAGTCTCGCCACGCTCCTCTACTTGAGCGCGGGGATCATCCGCGAGCGGCGCGGCCCCGGCTGGTCCATCCAGTTCCGCGCCGCCTCCTGCACCGGGGCCCTCTACCACATCGATCTGTATCTCGTGTGCGGCGATCTCCCCGGGCTCCCGGCGGGCGTGTACCACTTCGGCCCGCAGGATTTCGCCCTGCGCCGCCTGCGGACGGGGGACTACCGGGCCGTCCTCACCCGCGCCACGGCGGGCGAGACGGCGGTGGCAGCCGCCCCCGCGACGCTCATCGCCACCAGCACCGTCTGGCGAAATGCCTGGAAGTATCAGGCTCGTGCCTACCGGCACGCCTTCTGGGATGCGGGGACGATCCTGGCCAACCTCCTGGCGGCCGCAGCAGGCCTCGCCCTGCCGGCGCGCCTGGTCCTTGGCTTCGTGGATGAGGCCGTGAATGCTCTCATCGGCGTGGACGGGGAGCGGGAGGCGGCCCTGGCGCTGGTGGCGCTGGGGCGGACGGCTGCGGGGCTGGCCGAGGTCGTGCCGCCGGTCGTGCCGCTTCGCCTCGAGACGGTCCCGCTGTCGCGATTCGCGGTAGACTACCCCGCGATCCGCGCCATGCACGCCGCCTCCTGCCTCGTCTCGGAGGCGGAAGTCGCGACCTGGCGGGGCGCCGGTCCCTCGGGCGATCCACCGCCGGCCAGCGGGACGACCGTGCCCCTCCGGCCTCTGGCGGAGGCCGAGGCACCCCGGGACTCGCTGACCGAGGTGATCCGGCGGCGGGGCTCCACCCGGACCTTCGCCCGGGAGCCGATCGCGCTGGCAGAGCTTTCGACGGCGCTGGACCGGGCGACCTGCGGCGTGCCGGCCGACTGCCTCGAGCCGCCCGGCTCCACCCTCAATACCCTCTACCTCATCGTGCATGCCGTGGACGATCTGGCGCCGGGCGCCTACCTGTACCACCGGCCCGAGCGGGCGCTGGAGCGGCTCCGGGAAGGCGACTTCCGCAGTGCAGCCGGCTATCTCGGCCTGGAGCAGGCGCTCCCCGCCGACGCCAGCGTGAACGTGTACTGCCTCGCCGACCTCCACCCGATCCTCGCCCGCTTCGGCAACCGCGGCTACCGGGCGGTTCAGCTCGAGGGCGGGATCCTGGGGGGCAAGCTCTATCTCGGGGCCTATGCCCAGCGCCTTGGCGCGACGGGCCTCACGTTCTACGATGACGAGGTGACGAGATTCTTCTCGCCCCAGGCCGCCGGGAAGAGCGTCATGTTCCTCACGGCCCTTGGTCGCCCGCTGCGTCGTGCATAGCTCATGGCTGATAGCTCATCGCCCATGGCCGATCGAAAGGACCATGAGCCATCACCTATGAGTCATGAGCCATTTGCCCGAAAAGGGGAATCCTCCATGACCGATGCCGCCACTTCGCAGAGCGCACCCCGGCACACCAACCGGCTCCTCGACGAGACGAGCCCTTACCTCCTCCAGCACGCCCACAACCCGGTGGACTGGTATCCCTGGGGGCCGGAGGCGCTGGCCACAGCCAAGGCGGAGAACAAGCCGATCCTCCTCAGCATCGGCTACTCCTCCTGCCACTGGTGCCACGTGATGGAGCGCGAGTCCTTCGAGAACGAGGACATCGCCGCCCTCATGAACCGGCACTTCGTGAGCATCAAGGTGGATCGGGAGGAGCGGCCGGACCTGGACGACATCTACATGGCTGCGACGCTCGCCCTGAACCACGGCCAGGGCGGCTGGCCCATGACCGTTTTCCTGACCGCGGACCAGAAGCCATTCTTCGCGGGGACCTACTTCCCACCCACGGACCGCTTCGGTCGCCCGGGCTTCGCCACGCTGCTCACCCAGCTCGCCGAGCTGTGGGAGAAGGAGCGGGATCAGCTCGAGGCGCAAGCGGCCCAGCTCGCCGAGTACCTCCGGCAGAAGGTGGAGGTCGCGCCCGCGAGCAGCGTGGGGGAAGCCGAGATCCGTGCGGCGGTGGCGGAGTTGGCCGAGAGCTTCGACAGCCGCTACGGGGGCTTCGGCCCCGCGCCGAAGTTCCCGCCCAGCCTGGCCCTCTCCCTCCTCCTCCGGCATCACCGGCGGGCGGGCGACGCTCAGGCGCTCAGCATGGTCACAAAGACCCTGGACGCCATGGCCCAGGGCGGGATGTACGATCACATCGCCGGGGGCTTCTGCCGCTACTCCACGGACGAGCGCTGGCTCGTGCCCCACTTCGAGAAGATGCTTTACGACAACGCCCTCCTGACCAAGGCCTACCTGGAGGGCTTCCAGGCGACGGGGGATCTGTCCTACCAGCGGATCGCGCGGGAGATCCTGGACTACATCCTGCGCGAGATGACCGGCCCCGAGGGCGGCTTCTACTCGGCCACGGACGCCGATTCGGAAGGGGAGGAAGGGAAGTTCTACGTCTGGACGCCCGCCGAGGTGGAGGCCATCCTGGGCCCTGAGGACGCGGGCTGGTTCTGCACCTACTACGACATCACGGAGCAGGGCAACTGGGAGGGGAAGAGCATCCCCAACACGCCCCGCCCCGTGGAGCGGGTGGCCGCCCGCCTCGGGATCGGGGTGGAGGAGCTCACCCGCTGCCTGGCCACGGGGCGGACCACGCTGTATGAGGCGCGGCGGCGGCGGGTCCAGCCCGGCCTGGACGACAAGGTGCTCACCGCGTGGAACGGGCTCGCGATCGGGGCCATGGCCGAGGGGTTCCGGGCGCTCCGCGAGCCGCGCTACCTCGCCGGCGCCTCTCGCGCCGCGGATTTCCTCCTGACCACGCTCCGGCGACCGGACGGGGGCCTCTTCCGCACCTCCCGCGCCGGGCAGGCGCATCTTCCCGCCTACCTGGAAGACTACGCCTTCCTGGCCGAGGGGCTCCTGGATCTTTACGAGGCCGGCGGCGACGTGCGGTATCTCGCGGAGGCGACGCGTCTGGCGGAGCGGATGATCCGGGACTTCGGGGATGAGGCCGGCGCCTTCTTCGACACGGCCGCAGACCACGAGGCGCTCATCGTGCGACACCGCGAGGGCGCCGACAGCGCCATCCCCAGCGGCAACGCCGTGGCCGCCTCGGCCCTGGTCCGCCTGTCCCATCACCTGGACCGGCCGGACCTGCGGGAACGGGGGACGGCCGCCATTTCCGCGTACGGCCGCAGCATCGCGCAGATCCCGCGCGCGTTCTGCCGGAGCCTGGCCGTCGCCGACTTCCTCATGGAGGGACCGCTGGAGTTGGCCTTGATCGGGGCGTCCCGGGATGAGGCCTACGAGGCCCTGGCCCGCGAGGTGGGGCGGCGGTACGTCCCGAACCGGATCGTCGGGTATCGCGATCCGTCCTCCGGACCGGCGAATCTGCGGCTGCTCACGGGGAAGGAGTTGGTTGGCGGGAAGCCCGCCCTGTACATCTGCCGGAACTTCGCCTGCCAGGCGCCGGTGATGGATCCCGGCGAGATCGACCGGGCGCTCGGCGCCTGGAAGCAGGGGGCGCCTGATGAGCGGCGGACCGCCATCGGGCGGCGGTATCCGGGCCGGGCGACGCCGGAGGGAATCGCCGCCCGCGCCGCCCGCTATAGCGAGGGGGGGTTCACGCACGGCTATGGCCCCCTGGGGTCCACCGGCCTCACCGTGAGCCGGATCGGCTTCGGCTGTTACCGCGTGGACGACGAGACACCCGAGCACCGCGAGGCGCTACGGGCGGCCCTCCTGAGGGGGTGCATGCTGATCGACACCTCCACCAACTACACCGATGGGGCAAGCGAGCGGCTGGTGGGGTCGGTCCTGGCGGAGCTGGCCCGGGAGGGGACGCTCAGCCGGGACGAGGTCGTCGTGGTCTCCAAGATCGGGTACGTGCAGGGGCAGAACCTGCTCGTGGCCCAGGAGCGCGAGGCCGCGGGCAGGCCGTTCCCGGAGATGGTGAAGTACCAGGACGGCTGCTGGCACTGCATCCATCCGGAGTTCCTCCAGGACCAACTCGGCCGGTCCCTGGACAGACTCCAGCTCGAGACCCTGGACGTCTGCCTCCTCCACAACCCGGAGTATTTCTTCTCGGACGCCAAGCAGCGGGGCCGCCGCGACGTGGGGCAGCTCCGCGAGGAATTCTCCCGCCGCCTCCGGGCGGCCTTCGGCTTCCTGGAGAGCCAGGTGGCCGCGGGACGGATCGGCTGGTACGGCGTCTCCTCCAACACCGCCGTGAATCCTCCGGATGATCCCGAGGTCACCTCCCTCGTGTGGATGCTGGAGGCGGCGGTGGCGGCGGGCGGGCCAGAGCACCACTTCCGGATGCTCCAGGTGCCCATGAACCTCTTCGAATCCGGCGCGCTGCTCACGCCAAACACCGGCCCGGGGAATGGGCGGACCGTCTTGGAGCTGGCGGCCGACACGGGGATCGCCATCCTCGTCAATCGCCCCCTCAACGCCTTCGTCGGAGACGGCATGGTCAGACTGGCGGACTTCATCCCGGAGGGGGAGCAGCCCGCGGCCCCGATGGAGGAGGCCCTCCGCCGCGTGGGGCAGCTCGAGGCGGAGTTCCGCGAGCGAATCGCTCCCCGGTTGCAGGTCCCGCAGGGCGGCGTGCCGCCGACGGACTGGTTCCGGTGGGCCGAGCAGCTCCCGCGGCTGCCCGGCCACATGCGGACGCTGGACCAGTGGGAGCACATCGAGGCGCAGATGATCGCGCCCATGGTCACGCAGACGGTCGCCGCACTGGACCAAGGGCTGAGCGGCCCGATGGCCGAGGCCTGGGCGGGCTGGCGGGAGCGATACCTGCCGGCGTTGGAAGCGCTCCTCGACGCCTTCCGCGAGGGGGCGGCCCGGCACACCCAGGCGGTCAGCGATAAGGTGGCCGCGGCGGTCGCCGCCTACTTGCCACTCATTCGGCAAGGGGAGACCTTGTCGCGAAAGGCCCTCTGGATCCTCACGAGCACGCCCGGCGTAAGCGCCGTCCTGTTGGGGATGCGGCATCCGGCCTACGTCGAGGATGGCATGGAGGTCCTGAAGTGGCCGCCCCTCGCTGACGTCCGGAAAACCTACGAGGTCATGCGGCAGGTCCGCCTTCCGTAGGGAGGAGGCCGGGGCGTTCGGGCCGGTCAAGGACAGACCAAGTTGACATGACCGGCAGATGTCACTTATGTTACAGGCGCACGAGACGTGAAGAAGAGGTCGCCCCTGATGGTGGGGCAAATCCCGGGCGGTGGCAGCAGGATGGATCCGGAGACGACAGGAATGGTCAGTCAGGCCGGGGTGGAGCGTCGACGCTCCCCCCGGTTTTCAACGGATCACGCCATCGAGGGAGCGTCGCAGGATCAGCAGGTCGGCTTCCGAGGGACTTTGTGCGATCTGTCCGCGGAGGGATGCCGGCTTCAACTGGACACGCACATCCCTCGGGGAACACCGATCCAGATCCGGTGTGACATCAGCGGAATCGGTCTGCAGATCTACGGAGAGATCGTCTGGGCGAAACCGACGACGGGTGGCACCCTCCACGGGGTTCTCGTGACCGGGTTTCCCTCGGAGGAGGATGCCCAGTTCCAGCGTCTGTATGTCCGGCGTCTGGCAGGCCGTACCCCCAGCACGCCACCGCAAGGGTAGCAGAGACCTGACGGGGGACGAGCCGCCACAGCGGATCATCCGCGGAGGCCTCCGTCACGGCCGGGACGTTCGCGGGCGTCAGGTGACGGGAGCCACCAGGTCCGGCGTGAGGACCCATTCGAGTTTCCACCCGCCATCCGTCCGTGCCAGACAGGCGAGTGAGACGTTCCTGAAATGCACGATCTCCTTTCCCGGGTCCTCCACCAGGAGGGATGAGGCAAGCCGGGAGAGGTGGGGGAGATGTCCGACGAGCATCAGCGGCTCGCGGGCCTCCTCCAGGGCCTCGCGGGCCGCGGCCGGGTCGTCCCCAGGCGCCAGCCCGTCCACCTCGCGCAGGCGGCGCGCGGGCGAGAGGTGGGCAGCCAGGATCTCTGCCGTCTGCCGCGCACGGAGTTTCCGGGAGTGGCGGATCTCCGCGACCCGGAGCCCCAGAGCTGCCGCGTGCCGTGCCACCCGCTCCACCTCCTCCCTGCCGCGATCACTCAGCGGCTGGGCCGGATCCACCGTCTCCGGCTTTGCCTGCCCGTGCCGCACCAGGTATGCCTCCATAGCGTCCCCCTGAGAATACTCACCGCCAAGACGCCAAGAACGCCAAGGGGCCAATAGCCTCAAAAGGGCCCGGAACCCCAACAGCGTCGTCCCCAGTTCTTTCGGTCCGAGCCTTCGGTACTATCTTGGCGCCTCGGAGGTTGGCGGTTTTACCCGCGGAGATACCGGCCGAAGAGGTCCAGCGTCCGCCGCCAGGCGTCGTTGGCCGCATCGTGCCGGTACGCCTCGGGCCGCTCGTTGTTGAAGAAGGCATGACCGGCCTTCGGGTAGACGATCACCTCGCAGTCCCGACCGCGCTTTTTCTGGGACTCGGCGAAGGCCTTGGCCCCGGGGACCGAGAAAAACTGCTCCTCCTCGCCGAAGAAGATCGCCCCCGGAGCGACAACCTTGTCGAGAGGGGCCGCGTCCGCCGGCGGGAAGCCGTAGAACGCCGCGTAGGCATCCACGCCCGACTGGGCAGCCGCGATGATCGTGAGGGCGCCGCCCATGCAGAAGCCCACCACGCCCACGTGCGTGGCGTGCTCGACCTGCCGGAGATACTGGATGGCCCCGGCGATCTCCTGCGCGGCCCGGCCCCAGTCCAGGCCCTTCATGAGGTGTTCGGCCTCAGCCGCCTCCAGGGTGCTCTTTCCGTGGTAGAGGTCGGGGGCGAGTGCGATGTATCCCTGGGCCGCGAACCGGCCAGCCACATCCTTGATGTGGGGGACGAGCCCCCACCACTCCTGTAGCACAATGACACCCGGAACGTTTTTGCCCGGCCGTGCCAGGTACCCGCTGGCCTGCCCGGCCTTCGACGAGAAGCTGACGGTGCTGGTGATCGGCATAGATTCTCCCTCCCCGATGTGCGGCGTTGCCGTTGCCGTTCGGTCCTCCTCGGACCAGGTCGCTGCCCATTGCTTAACACCGTAAGCGACGGGCTGGCAAGGAATATCGACCTCCGTCGCGGCCGGAGGGGCGAACGGCCCTGCCTGTGCGGTGGCCGCACGCAGACAGGCGGTCGCCCCTACCCGGACGTTCTCCATGGAAAGCAGGGACGGGGGAGGGGAGGCGCCGCAGGAGCCGTGAATCCTAAGGGGGTGCGTGGGCGGAGGTTCAGGGACGGCCTGGCCTACTTCACCTTGTTCCCACCGAGGTAGGCGTCTCGCACCTGAGGATTGCGCAGGAGGTCTTGTGCCGGTCCCTCGAGCACGATGCGTCCCGTCTCCATGACGTAGCCCCGCTGCGAGATGGAGAGGGCCATGCTGGCGTTCTGTTCCACCAGCAGGACGGTGGTGCCCCGCGTGGCGTTGATCTCTTTGATCACGCGGAACACCTCCTGGACCAGGATGGGCGCCAGGCCGAGGGAAGGCTCGTCCATCAGCAGGACCTGCGGCCGCGCCATGAGGCCGCGGGCGATGGCCAGCATCTGCTGCTGCCCGCCGGAGAGCGTCCAGCCCAGGGCGTGCTTCAGCCGTTCCAGGTCCGGGAAGATGTGGAACATCTGGGCCATGTCGTCTTCCAACTCTTGCCAGCGCATGGGCCGATTGGACGCGCCCAGGATCAGATTCTCGCGCACCGTCAGGCCGGGAAAGATGTGCCGCCCCTCCGGCACGTGGGAGATGCCGCGCTTGGCGATAGCTTCGGCGGACAGCCGGTGAATGGGGTGGCCCTGGAGCAGGACCTCACCCCGGAGGGGATGGAGGAGGCCGGAGACCGTGCGGAGCGTCGTGGACTTGCCGGCCCCGTTCGCGCCGAGCAGGCAGACGATCTCTCGCTCCCGCACCTCGAGGGAGATGCCGCGGAGCGCCGTCACCGCCCCGTAGGCCACGTGGACGTCGCGGATCTCAAACACCCAGGGCCACCTCTCGGTTGCCGAGATAGGCCTCCACGACCGCCGGCTGCCGCAGCACCGCGTCCGCGGTCCCCTCGGCGATCTTCTCGCCGAAGTTGAGGACCGTGGCCAGCGTGGCGACCTGAGAGACCAGGGACATGTCGTGCTCGACGAGGACGATGGTGAGCCCCATCGTGTTCAAGCGCTTCAGCAACTGGATCAACTCCTGCTTCTCGGTCTGGTTCAGACCGGCGCCCGGCTCGTCGAGGAGCAGGAGGTCCGGCTCCCCGGCCAAGGCGCGAGCCAGCTCCACGAGCTTCTGGTGCCCGTAGGGGAGGTTCCGACAGATCTCGTGGGTCCTGTCCTGCAGCCCTGTGAACTCGATGGCCGCCATGGCGCGGTCCCGGGTCTCGGCCTCACTCCCCTTCTCCCGCTGCGCCCCGACCAGGACGTTCTCCCAGACGGTGAGCTCGCGGAAGAGACGCAGGTTCTGAAACGAGCGGGCCATGCCGTTGTGGGCGATGCGGCTGGGGCGCAGCCCCACGACGTCCTTGCCCAGGAAGTGGATGCGTCCGGCGGTGGGCACGTAGAGGCCGGAGAGGAGGTTGATGATGGTGGTCTTGCCGGAGCCGTTGGGGCCGATCAGGGCGTGGATCTCTCCCCGCCGGACGCTGAAGTCCACGCCATCCACGGCCTTCACGCCGCCGAAGTGCTTGACGAGATGCTCGACCCGCAGAACCTCCTCCCCCGCCTTTCCGCGGCCGCCCACGTGCAGCGTGCCCCGAGCCGGCGGGAGGACCAGGGGCCGGGCGAAGCGTCGCCCCAAAAGCTTCACGTAGCCCCAGAGGCCCTCGGGCATGAAGACGATCACCAGGATAATGGCGCAGCCGTAGATCACGAGGTAGATCTTCTGCAGGTAGCGCAGCCACTCCGGGAGGTAGGCGAGCAGCCCGGCCCCGAGGATGGAGCCCAGCGCGGACCCGCTTCCCCCGACCAGGGCCATGGCGAGGAAGGCGACCGCGTGGTCGAAGTTGAAGCTATCCGGGCTGATGTAGAGGTACCCCGAGGCGTAGATCGCGCCACCCAGCGCGCCGATGACGGCGCTCATGGTAAAGGCGATGACCTTGACCCGGCGCGTATTGATCCCCAGCGCCTCCGCCGCCAGTTCATTCTCGCGAATGGCCCGCATGGCGCGGCCCAGAGCGGTGTCGCGAAGCCACCAGACCAGGCCGGCCACCACGAGGAGGATGCCCAGGGCAAACCAGGCATAGTGCTGGGCAGAATCCAGCGAGAAGAGGAAGGGCGGCCGCTTGATATTGGTGACCCCGTCGGGTCCGCCCGTGACGGCATTCCAGTTGGTGGCGACCAGGGTGTAAATGATCTGGAAGCTGATCGTCACCATGGCCAAGTAGTGGCCGCCCAGCTTGAGCGTCGTCGTGCCGAGCACCCCGCCCGCCAGAGCGGCCGCAGCCAGGCCCAGCACGAGGGCGAGCCACCAGTTCACGTCCCAGCGGGCGGTGCCGAGGGCGACCGCGTACGCGCCGATCCCGTAGAAGGCCGCCTGCGCCAGCGAGATCTGCCCGGTGTAGCCCAGCACCACGACCAGGCCCAGCGTGGCGATGCTCCACGCGGCACCCAGGATGAGCAGGTTCGTGCTGTAGCGGGTCGTGAAGAGCAGCGGCAGGAGCGCCACGACGAGGGCGCCCAACCCCAAGGCCAGGTAACCCGGCTTCAGTTGCCGGCGGGCGGTCTTTTGCGAAACGCCGAGCGTGGTCATGCTTTTTCTGCGACCTTCTCCCCGAAGATGCCCTGTGGGCGCAACAGGAGGAACAGGATCAGGATCAGGAAAGCGAAGGCATCCTTGTACGTCGTCGAGATGTAGCCGCCGCCGAGGCTCTCGATCACGCCCAGTGCGAGGCCCCCCAGGATGGCACCCCGGACGTCGCCGAATCCGCCGCAGATGGTGGCCGCGAACGCCTTGAGGCCCAGCGTGGCTCCCATCTTGTGGGTCACGAAGAAGATGGGGGCCACGAGCATCCCGCCCAGGCCGCCCAAGACGCTGCTGTAGATAAACGTGAGCGCGATCATGAAGGCCACCGGGATGCCCAGGAGTCGGGCCATGTCCTTGTCCTGTGAGGTGGCCTGCATCTTCTTGCCCAGGATGGTGTACTCGAAGAAGGCGTACTGCAGCCCGACCAGCGCGACCGTCGCGGCGAGGATCACCAGGTACTGGTAGTCGAAGAACATGCCGCCCGCGGTGATGCCGCCGGTGCCCCCGGTCTGGATGATGGGGCGGACCTTCTCGGGGCTCGGGCCGAAGACGGCCAGGGCCCCGTTCTGAAACAGGATGCTGGCGCCGATGGTGGCGATGATGACCGGGAGGAATGAACGGTTGCGCAGGGGGTAGTAGACGGTGAGCTCAAAAAGCAGGCCCAGCGCCGCCATCATCACCAGCGCCGCCGCGATGGCCATGAAATAGTTCAGCTTGAGGCCCTGCCAGAGGGTGACCAGGAAATACGCACCCAGCATGGCGAACTCGCCCTGGGCGAAGTTCACGACGTTGGTCGCCCGGAAGATCATGACAAAGCCGAGGGCGACCAGGGCGTAGACGCTCCCGATCGCCAGTCCCGCGAACAGGAGCTGTCCGACCGTGGACAGGGCTTCAGGCATCGTCTATCCTCCCCGGCAGCGTGGCAACGCCACGCGATCCATCCTGAGCGTTGGGGTGCAGGGAGCCAGGGATGCGCCGGGTGTGCCGGAGCCCCGGGAGGCCCCCGGGGGCTCCGGCATGCGCAACGAGCGTCGGGCGCCCCGCGCTAGCGGGCGACGTGCAGCGTCTTGAAATACTTGATGGTGCCGTTGACGTTCTGCACGATATGATAGTGGTCCAGGCCGTCACCATTCTGATCGAAGTTGTACTCGCCCTCGGCGCCCGGAAACTTCTTGATGCTCAGGATGGCGCTGCGGATGCTCTCCGGCTTGAGGTCAGGCGCTTTCTTCATGGCCTCCGCCAGGACGAGAATGGCATCGTAGGACCACGCGGAGTACAGGTCCGGATCCAGTCCGTACTTCGCCTTGTAGGCCGCGGCGTAGGCCTTCGAGGAGGGCGACGAGTCGATGTCGTAATCGGTGATCCCATACGTGCCGTAGAGCGCGTCGCCCGCCAGTTTTCGGCCGTCGATGGCCGTGATGGACGGGGACCCGACCCAGGTCACCTGCGCGCCCAGTTGCTTGATCTGCCGGGCGAGAATGCCGAGGTCGGTGGAGAAGGTCATGTAGGTGGCAAGGGCGTTCGCCCCCGACTTCTTGATCGCCTGGACCACGGCGGTGAAGTCCTTATCGCCGTTGTTGTAGCCCTGGTCGAGGACGACCTCGGCCTTCAACTCCTTCAGGGCGGCCGTCAACATGTCTCGCCCGCCGTTCCCAAAGGCGTCATTGGCGTGGACGATGGCCACCTTATTCAACTTCAACTCCTGGACGACGAACATGGCGATGACCTTGGCGCTCATCCCGTCGTGGGGCCGGAAGCGGAAGACCCACCTGCTACCACTGTGGGTGAGGCCATAGTTGGTGCCGCCGATCATGGTGGGGATCTGCGCCTGGTTGATCGTGGGCAGCATGGCCTGCACCTGTGTGGAGCGGATGGATCCGATGATGGCCGGGATCTCTTTGTCCTCCAGAAGCTTTTGCAGGGCTGCCACGGCACCGGGGTTGGTGGTTTGGTCGTCCTCGACCACCAAGGTGAGCTTCCGACCGTTGACGCCGCCTGCGGCATTGATCTTCTCCGCGGCCAGTTCGGCCCCCTGCTTCTGATACTGCCCGGCCTCCGCCGCCTCACCGGTCACGGGGACGACATGGCCGATCTTGATCGGCTTGGCCTGCGCGTGGGCCAGCGTGAACGAGGCGAGGATGATGAAGACACCAACCGCAACTCCCGCGATCCACCCCTTGTGCGTACGCATGGTTCCATTGCCCTCCCGTTCTGCAGTTAAGTCCAGCGCCTCTCGCCGGATCATGGACCCGGCAGGTCAAGAGACTCGTATGAATATGGGATTCGACCGGATACCTGACCCCTCCCGGGGTTGGGGCTCGGCGAACGGTGCCCTAGATCGTCCTCGGTGTCAAGAGAAAGATGGGGATTGAAGAAGGAATGCCTCTCTTATGAGACCAACATGGTGAGACCGGATCCCGATCGCCCACTGGATGACCGCATCGGGAGCCCGGCCGATTCGTTGGTCAAGCACACAGCGTCGAGATTGCCGTTGACAGCCCGCTCCCGTGACACATAGACTCCAACTCTGACTTGGCGTCTCTGGGTCTTCTCGGGGGCAATCTTGGTGGCTGCCTGGCCCGCGGGCCGTCGTTCCCGCGCCCGGCAACATGCGAGGAGGATTTATCCATGTCTCGGAAATGGACTGGTATCACGCGGCGTGAGTTCCTGCAACGGACGGCCCTGGCCTCGGGCGCGGTGGCCCTGGCGGGCCTGTCCCCCACCCTCAGCCTCGCCGGCCAGGCGGCCGAGCCGAAGCTCGGGGCGCAGTTCATCGGCAAGCTGGAAGGCCCGGAGATCCTCCGCGACGCGGCGAAGTTCCCCAAGACGTTCGAGGAAGCCCCCATGCTGGCCGAGCTGGTGAAGGCCGGCAAGCTCCCGCCGGTGGAGAAGCGGCTGCCCGAGCCGGCCGACCTGATGGTCGTCAAGCCCCTGAAGGAGATCGGCAAGTACGGCGGCCGCTGGCGCCGCGGCTTCACCGGGCCCGCCGACAACGAGAACGGCAACCGCATCGTCTCCACGGACAAGATCCTGATGTGGGACTACACCGGCAACAAGATCGCGCCGTGCCTGGCCAAGGACTGGCGGCTCAGCGACGACGGGAAGGTCTGCACCATCTTCCTGCGCAAGGGCCTGAAGTGGTCGGACGGGCAGCCGTTCACCGCGGATGACTTCCTCTTCTGGTACGAGGACATCTACCAGAACAAGGAGCTCGGTGCCGACGCCGATCCCGGAGCTGCACGATCAACGGCAAGCCGGGGCGGATGGTCAAGCGCGACGACTACACGGTGGTCTTCGAGTTCCCCGAGCCGTACTTCCTCTTCGTGGACATCCTGGCCGGCGACACGCTGATCGGCGGCGGGCAGGCGACGGGGACGGCGCGCGCGTACTTCATGGGCGGCTACGCCCCGGCCCACTACCTCAAGCAGTTCCTGCCCAAGTACTCCTCGGCGGACGAGGTCACGCGGAAGGCCAAGGCCGCCGGCTTCGACGGCTGGGTGAGCTACTTCCGCAACCGCACCAACTGGGCGCTCAACCCCGAGCTGCCCGTCCTGGGCCCCTGGAAGACGGTGAGCCCGATCAACACGCCCACCTGGGGGCTGGAGCGCAATCCCTACTACTGGGCGGTGGACACGGCGGGGAACCAGCTGCCCTACATCGACCGGATCGCCATGGGCCTGGCGGAGAACCTCGAGGTCCTGAACCTGCGGGCCATCGCCGGCGAGTACGATCTGCAGGAGCGCCACGTCAGCCTGGCCAAGCTGCCCGTCTTCATCGAGAACCAGAAGAAGGGCAACTACAGCATCCACCTGGACACGTCGCAGAGCGGCTGCGATGCGGCGCTGCTCGTCAACACGGCCTACGAGGCCGACCCCGAGATCGCCAAGTGGCTGACCAACCGGGACTTCCGCCGCGCCCTGTCGCTGGGCATCGACCGCGACCAGCTCAACGAGGCCTTCTGGCTCGGCCTCGGGACGCCCGGCTCGTGCGCGCCGGCCGAGGACGTGCCCATCAGCCCGGGGAAGGAGTATCGGAAGAAGTGGGCGCGTCCTGGACGTCAAGCAGGCCAACGCCCTGCTGGACAAGATCGGCCTGACGCAAGAAGGACGGCGAGGGGTACCGGCTGCGCACCGACGGCAAGGGGCGCGTCCGCATCGAGCTGATGACGGTGGGCGGACAGTTCATCCCGTACACCCAGATCGGCGAGATGATCAAGCAGCAGTGGAAGAAGATCGGGATCGACGCGGACGTGAAGGAGACCGAGCGCGGCCTCGCCTTCACCAAGACGGCCAACGCCGAGCACCACATCATGTTCTGGACGGTCGGGGGATCGGAGAACCTCTACCTCTTCCCGCGCCACGTCCTGCCCGTGGATCCGGCGGAGTGCCACCTGGGGATGCCCTTCGCCCGCTGGTACGCCAGCAACGGCGCCCAGGGCAAGAAGCCGACGAACCCGGAGATGCTCCGGGCATTCGACCTGCTACCGCTCGGCGGCCGGCAAGAAGGAGGCCGAGCGGATCAAGATCGCCCAGGAGATCTGGAAGATCATCGTGCGAGGAGTGCTGGGTCATCGGCACGGTGGGGCTGTCGCCGGCCTTCATGGGGGTGCGGATCGTCAAGAACAACATGGGCAACATCCCCATGCGCCAGACCAACGCGCAGCACGCCCGCACGCCCAACACCTCGCACCCGGCCACCTTCTTCTTCAAGGCGTAACGCCGCACCACGGACTGCCAGCGGCCGCCCGACGCGTGTCGGGCGGCCGCGACGCCTTCCGTAGTGAGTGAGAACCATGCTCGGGTATCTCATCCGCCGGCTGATCCTGGCCATCCTGACCTGCTGGGCGGTGTCTGTCCTCTCCTTCGTGGTGATCCAGCTCCCGCCGGGCGACTACATCACCTCCTACATCGCCCAGATGTCCGCGTCTGGGAGCGGCGTCTCGGCGGAGGAGGCGGCAGCGCTCCGCCATCAGTACGGCCTGGACCAGCCGCTCTACGTCCAGTACCTCCGCTGGATGCAGATGGTCCTCCGGGGCAACTTCGGGATGTCGCTGGAGTACGGACGCCCCGTTTCCGACGTGATCGGCGACCGCCTGTGGCTCACCATGGTGGTCTCGGTGGCCGCCATCATCCTCACCTGGATCCTGGCCCTCCCCATCGGCATCTACTCGGCGGTCCGGCAGTACTCCATCGGCGACTACATCGCCACCTTCGTCGGCTTCATCGGCCTGGCCGTCCCCAGCTTCATGCTGGCCCTGATCCTCATGTACCTGGGCTTCACCTTCTTCAACGCCAACATCGGCGGCCTCTTCTCCGACCAGTACGCCGAGGCGCCCTGGACGCTGGGCAAGCTCTGGGACCTGACGAAGCACCTGCCGCTGCCGGCCGTGATCCTGGGCCTGGCCGGCACGGCGCAGCTGATCCGCATCATGCGGGCCAACCTGCTGGACGAGCTGGGCAAGCCCTACGTCGTGACGGCCCGCGCCCGGGGCCTGTCGGAGACCCGGCTGATCCTGAAGTACCCGGTCCGGGTGGCGCTGAACCCGTTCGCCAGCACCATCGGCTACCTGCTCCCCTACGTCGTGTCGGGCAGCATCATCGTCTCCCTCGTCCTGAGCCTGCCCACGGTGGGCCCGCTGCTGCTCAAAGCGCTGATCGCGCAGGACATGTTCCTGGCCGGGACCATCGTCCTGCTGCTGGGCGTCATGACGGTCATCGGCACCTTCCTCTCCGACCTCCTCCTGATCTGGATCGATCCCCGCATCCGGCTCGAGGGGAAGCAATGAGCGAGCCCGACGTCCGCCCCGTCCTGCCAGCCGACGAGGAGGCGGCGCCGGCCGCCTCAGTCGCCGAGGAGCGCATCTCCGTCGCCACCCAGTGGCAGCTCATGTGGTGGCGGTTCCAGAAGCACCGCCTGGCCATGGTGAGCACCGTCGATCGTGCTGTTCTTCTACCTGGTCGTGGTCTTCGCCGACTTCCTGGCCTACTCGCGACCCGCTCGGCCTCGGAGGCCCAGCGCTCGCTCCTGCCGCCGCAGCCGCATCCACTGGTTCGACGGGGGACGCTTCTCTCCCCATGTCTACGGCCTCACGGGCGTGCGCGACCCGATGACCTTCAAGCGGGTCTACACCCCGGACCCCGAGAAGAAGATCCCCGTCACGCTTCTTCGCGCGCGGCTTCGAGTACTCCCTCTTCGGCCTCATCCCCATGCACCTCCACCTCCTCGGGCGTGGAGGGCACGACGCCCGAGGAGTCGCTCTTCCTCCTCGGCACCGACGAGCAGGGGCGGGACCTCTGGTCCCGGCTCATGTACGGCGACGCGCATCTCGCTGTCATCGGCCTGGTCGGCGTGGCCATCAGCCTGGTCCTGGGCGTGTTCCTGGGCGGGATCTCGGGCCTGTACGGCGGCGTCCTCGACACCGTCATCCAGCGCGTCATCGAGATCCTGCGCTCCATCCCGACCATCCCGCTGTGGATGGGCCTGGCGGCGGCCCTGCCCAACGACTGGTCCGTCGATCCAGGTCTACTTCGCCATCACCATCATCATCTCGCTCATCGGCTGGACGGAACTGGCCCGCGTGGTCCGTGGCCGGTTCCTGTCGCTCCGGCAGGAGGACTTCGTGATGGCGGCGGAGCTGTGCGGCTGCGGCCAGATGCGGATCATCTTCACGCACCTGGTGCCCTCCTTCCTCAGCCACATCATCGCCGCCACGACGCTGGCCATCCCGGCCATGATCATCAGCGAGACTTCCCTGAGTTTCCTGGGCCTGGGCCTGCGTCCGCCGGCCATCTGCTGGGGCGTGCTCCTCCAGCAGGCGCAGAACATCCAGGCCCTGGCCATCTCGCCGTGGCTCCTCATCCCGGTCATCCCCGTGATCATCGTGATCCTGGCCTTCAACTTCATGGGCGACGGCCTGCGGGACGCGGCGGACCCGTATGGGCACTGATGCTGAAGAGCGTTCGGCTGTCCGACGGTTCGGCAGGACGGCTGGCCCTCGAACCGCCGAACGGTCGAACTGCCGAACTCGATATGCGGTGGAGCTTCCATTGTGAGTGAGCACGCAGCGGCACCGATCCTGTCGGTGCGCGACCTGCAAACCTACTTCTTCCCGGACGAGGGCACCGTCAAGGCGGTGGACGGGGCGAGCTTCGACCTCCTGCCGCGGGCGACGCTCGGCATCGTGGGGGAGAGCGGCTGCGGCAAGAGCGTCACCGCGCGCTCCATCCTGCGCATCGTGGAGCGGCCCGGCCGGATCGTGGGGGGCTCCATCCTGCTTCGCCGGGACGGCGGGCGAGGTGGACCTGACCCAGCTCGATCCGCAGAGCCGCGAGATGCGCCACATCCGCGGCGGGGACATCGGCCTGGTCTTCCAGGAGCCGATGACCTCCTTCAGCCCGGTCCACACCGTCGGCAACCAGATCGTCGAGACGATCCGCCTGCACCAGCCCGTGAGCAAGCCCGAGGCGCGGGAGCGGGCCATCGACCTGCTCCGCTCCGTGGGCATCCCCAAGCCCGAACGGCGCATCGACGAGTATGCCTTCGAGCTCTCCGGCGGCTTGCGGCAGCGGGCGATGATCGCCATGGCGCTCTGTTGCGGCCCGCGCATCCTCATCGCCGACGAGCCGACGACGGCCCTGGACGTCACCACCCAGGCGCAGATCCTGGACCTCCTCCGCGCGCTGCAGGAGCGCGAGGGGATGGCCATCATCCTGATCACCCACAACCTGGGGGTGGTGGCCGAGATGTGCGACACGGTGGTGGTCATGTACCTGGGGCGCGTGGTGGAGGAGGGGCCCGTGGACGCCATCTTCCACGCCCCCCGGCACCCCTACACGCAGGCGCTCCTGCGCTCCATCCCCAGCATCAAGTCCACCGCGCGCACCCTGTTGCCCACCATCGCCGGCTCCATCCCCCACCCGTACAACCGGCCCGCGGGCTGCCCCTTCCACCCGCGCTGCCCCGACTTCATGCCGGGGAGGTGCGATCAGGCCGAGCCGGACCTGCGCCCCGTGGGGGACGGGCAGGCGGTGAGCTGCTTCCTCTGTGAGCGGACGTGACCATGGGATCGCCTGTGCGCTTGCTCGAGGTCAAGGGCCTGAAGAAATTCTTCCCCATCCGCCGCGGGGTCATGCAGCGGGTGGTCGGCCACGTCCGCGCCGTGGACGACGTGAGCTTCTTCGTGGAGAAGGGGGAGTGCCTGTCCCTGGTGGGGGAGAGCGGCTGCGGCAAGACGACGACCTCCCGCTGCATCCTGCGGGCGATCCCCCCCACGGCCGGCGAGATCCTCTTCCGCCCGGAGAGCGGGTCGGTGGTGGACGTGGCGAAGATCTCCAAGGGGGAGCTGCGTCCGCTCCGCCGCCAGATGCAGATGATCTTCCAGGACCCGTTCTCGTCGCTCAACCCGCGGCGGACCCTCCTGGACATCGTGGCCGAGCCCCTGGTGGCCAACCGGATCGGCACCCGCCAGGAGCGGCTCGATCGCGTGGCGGAGCTGCTGCGAGCTGGTCGGCCTGCGGCCGGAGTACATGCGCCGGTACCCGCACGCCTTCTCCGGCGGTCAGCGGCAGCGCATCGGCATCGCCCGGGCCCTGGCCCTGAACCCCAGCCTGGTGGTGGCCGACGAGCCGGTCTCCGCCCTGGACGTCTCGGTCCAGGCCCAGATCCTGAACCTCATGCTGCGGCTCCAGGAGCAGCTGGGGCTCACCTACCTGTTCGTGGCCCACGACCTCTCCGTGGTCAAGCACGTGAGCGACCGGGTGGCCGTCATGTACGTGGGCCGCATCGTGGAGATGGCGCCGACGGCGCCGCTGTTCGCCACGCCCAAGCACCCCTACACCGAGGCCCTGATGTCGGCGGTCCCCAAGCCGGACCCGCGTCTCCGCTCCCAGCGCATCGTGCTGGAGGGCGAGGTGGCCGATCCGGCCAATCCGCCCGCGGGCTGCTACTTCCACCCCCGCTGCCGCTACGCGGTGGACCGCTGCCGCGAGGCGACCCCGCAGCTCGAAGAGGTCGAGCCAGGCCACTTCGTGAGCTGCCACCGGGCGAAAGAGCTCACCCTGCGTGGCGTTGCCCTCGGCTGAGAGCGAACACTCCCTCGTCTCCCTGCGGGCAATCCAAAATTTGGAAAAGTGAGAATCAGAGGTCGAGCGCGCGCTCCGGGCCTCTGCCGCCTGCGATCCAGGCGTCGGCGATGCTCCAGAGGAAGAGGGCGAGGAGTGCCAGGAGAAGGCCGGTGGCGATGAGGGGATGGGGGAGGGAGCCGGCCAGCAGGTCTTCGAGCGAGAGCAGCGAGCCGAGCGACCAGCTTGCCACAACGCCAGCGGCGAAGAATCCCACGCCTTTGGTCCAGGCCCGCAGGTAGAGCTGGCCCAGCCCCGGGAAGATGCCCGAGAGGATCAGCGCGACCCACTGTCGCCGGCTCGCCATGGCTCCCCCGTAGCGCCTCCGCGTCCACCCGCGGCGCCGTGTGTGTCCCGCCAGGATCGTCAGCCGTTCACTTCCACCCCATCCGCTCGCGGAGAGCGGTGATGTGGGCGGCGTGGTGCCGGCCGTGCCAGGCATACGTCTGCAGGGCCCGATCGAGGGTCACCACGGTGCCGTCGGGACGCTTGAAGGTGCGGGCGAAATCGGCCGGCGCCATGGATCGCAGCAGGAGCACCCAGCGCTGGTGGAGGGCATCCAGGAGCGCGAGCGAGACCTCCACGGGCGCTGTCTTGGCATCGGCCAGCTCGGCCCAGGCGGCGTTGCTGTAAGCGGTGATGGCGGGCTCCCGCTCGGTGAGGGCCAGGCGGAAGCGCATGCCGACGTGCAGGTGGCTGTCCGCCATGTGATGCACCACCTGCCGGACCGTCCAGCCGTCGGGACGGTATGGCGTGTCGAGTTGCGCTGGGGTCAGCCCCGCCACCGCCTTGCGGAGCAGGTCGGGTGCCGCGGCGATCTCTCCGATCCAGCGCCGCCGCTTCTCCTCTGTCACATCAGGATCCTCGACGAACCGTCCGATCGGATACTGCAGGTCTGCCATGTGGACATCTCCCTTCGCGTCCATCCGACAAGGGGGAAAACCGTGCGACGCGCCACCCTTGGAAATCGCATCAAGCCTCATCCTACTCCACGCCCCTCTGTGTTTCAACCTGTAGCGCACGCCTCGGAACGAGGATCGAATGTAGAAGCCGAAGCCCCAAGGTGAAGGTCAGGCCGCCGGGACGCCTCGAGCATTCTCTTGCTGGCGTTCTTTGTCCCTCGATTGACATGGCGGCGCAGGTCGAGGGAAGATGACGAGGCCCTGGGGCGAATGGAACGCCGGGAAGGCGAGAGGAGGGTGTAATGGACGGACAGACCGGGCGCCGGACGATCTGCGAGCCCTTCAAGATCCTGGTGGTGGAGCCGCTCCCGCTTCCGAGTCGTGCAGAGCGCGAGCGGATGGCCCTGGCCAGGCGCAACGGGTCCGGTCAATTGTCCTTCCGACTTCCCGAAGGGCAAAAAGGATTTGCATCGGACCGGCGGTGCATCTATCTTCACGGTGCTTGCGAGGGAGACGTGTGAGACGGCTGACCGGAGAGCGCGCCTCTCCGGAGGCGGGCGTCTGTGGAAGGAGTGGACCTGTTCCTGATCGGGAAACAAAAGGAGGGTACCATGGAATTCGGGCCGAGGCGCGGAACCTACACGGATGTGACCCAGATCCTGGATCCCGGGAAGCCACCGCTGTCCCCAGAAGATGTCCAACACTTCGAGACCCTGGACCTCATCTATCGCTCGCTGTGCGCCCTCTTGTACAACTACGTCCCGATGTCGGGCCATCCGGGCGGCTCCATCTCCGCCGGACGCCTGATGGCCGGACTCCTCTTCAACGCTCTCAGCTATGATCTCGCCCAGCCCGACCGGGAGGACGCGGACCTCATCTCCTTCGCGGCCGGGCACAAGGCCATGGGCCTCTATGCCATGTGGGCCATCCGGGACGAGATCGCGCGCCTCTGTGCCCCCCGGCTGCTCCCCGCCGACGTCAAGTACCGACTCCGCCTCGAGGATCTGCTGGGGTTCCGGCGTAACCCCATCACGAAGACTCCGCTCTTCGTGAAGTTCGGCGCCAAGGCCCTGGACGGACACCCCACCCCCACCACGCCGTTCATCCGGCTCTCGACCGGGGCCTCCGGCGTGGGCGTCGCCAGCTCGTTGGGGCTGGCCTTCGGTGCGAAGGACTACTTCGGGGCGCAGGCGCCCCGGGTCCACATCGTGGAAGGCGAGGGGGGGCTCACGCCCGGCCGCGTGGCGGAGGTGCTCGCGGCAGCAGGCACGGCCTCCCTGGGGAATGCGATCCTCCACCTGGACTGGAATCAGGCCTCCATCGACAGCAACCGCGTGACCCGCGAGGACGGGCAGCCCGGCGACTACGTGCAGTGGTCTCCGATGGAGCTGTTCCACCTCCACGATTGGAACGTGATCTACGTTCCGGACGGGAAGGACTTCCAGCAGATCTTCGCCGCGCAGCGTGCCGCCCTGGCCCTCGACAACGGCCAGCCCACCGCGGTCATCTACCGGACGAAGAAGGGCTGGCAGTATGGCATCGAAGGCAAGGCCGCACACGGGGCCGGCCACAAGCTCTGCTCCGAGGGGTTCTGCCAGGCCGTCGCCGACCTGACGGGCAAGGCCAACATGATGGTGCCGACGTGCGAGGCCGGGAAGGAGCGCTGCATGGCCGGTAGCGACGGCGCAGCCATCCGCGAGCAGTGCTATTGGGAATCGCTCCAGATCGTGCGCAAGGTCATCGGAGAGAGCCACCCAGCCGTCGAGGCCCTCGCGGCCCGGCTCGCCGCCGCGCGTGACCGGATCAACCAGCTCGCTCGAAAGCCCCGAGCGGGCGCGCCCAAGATCGAGGCCGTCTATGCGCTGGCCGCGCAGGCGAAGGCCACGCCCCCCGAGCTCCAGCTCAAGCCCGGGGCCAGCACGACCCTGCGCGGGGAGCTGGGGCGCGTGCTGCAGCACTTCAACAAGGCGTCGGGCGGGGCCATCTTCGCCGCCTCGGCCGACCTCCTCGGCTCGACGAGCGTCAACGTGATAGGGGCGGGATTCCCCGAGGGCTACTGGAACGCCGTCAAGAATCCGGGCGCGCGGCTCCTCTCCATCGGCGGCATCTGTGAGGACGGGATGTCCGGGATCCTCTCCGGCCTCTCCACCTTCGGCCACCACATCGGCGTGGAGTCGTCCTACGGCGCCTTCATCGCCCCGCTGTGTCACATCGCCGCGCGCCTCCACGCCATCGGGGCCCAGGCCCGCCGCGCCCTCACCGGCGATCCGTACCGGCCGATGATCGTCGTGTGCGCCCATGCCGGCCTGAAGACGGGCGAGGACGGCCCGACCCATGCTGACCCGCAGCCGCTCCAACTGCTCCAGGAGAATTTCCCGCGGGGCACGGCCATCACGCTGACGCCGTGGGATCCCCAGGAGGTCTGGCCGCTCATGGCCGCCGCCCTGGCCAAGCGGCCGGCGATCATCGCCCCGTTCGTGACGCGGCCCAACGAGAAGGTCCTGGACCGGGCCGCGCTCGACCTGGCGCCCGTCGAGGACGCGGTGAACGGCGTCTATCTCTTGCGGAAGCCGCGCGGGAAAGGCGAGGGAACGATTGTCCTGCAGGAGAGCGGGGCCACGTATAACTTCCTCCAGGAGGCGCTCCCCCTCCTGGAGAAGGACGGCCTCGACCCCTGGGTCTACCACGTCTCCAGCGCCGAGCTGTTCGACCTGCTCCCGCCGGCGAAGCAGCGCCAGCTCTTCCCAGAGGAGCGCGCCCGGGAGGCGATGGGCATCACCGGCTTTACCCTGCCGACGCTGTATCGCTGGGTGACGTCCGACCTCGGGCGCTCCATGACGCTCCATCCGTTCCGGAAGGGACACTTCCTCGGAAGCGGCCAGGGCGAGGTCGTGCTGGCCGAGGCCGGTCTGGACGGGAGGAGTCAGTACCGGGCCATCAAGAAGTACGTGGAGGCGCTCCGCAGCGAGGCGAAGGCAGTCCGGCCGCGCGCCGCGCGCCCAAGTCCCGCCCGCCGGAAGGCGCAGCCCAAGGCCCGAAAGCGGCGGTAGGATCCTCAGCGCAGCGTGCCGTTGTTCTGCGGACAAGAAAAGGCGCTGGCCGCGAGGCCCCGTTCATCCGGAGCCTCGCGGCGAGTGGCCCATCTCGCCTCCCCCAAGCGTTCCCCAATCAAACCATGACGCAGGTCCGGCTGGCTACGGAGGACCTTCAGGCCGCCGCCTGATGCGTCGTTTCCACCGTATGCTCAAGAGCGCGGGCCGAACCGGAGCGAAGTCAGGTTGCCGCGGATCCCCGAAAGCGGATGGGCCGGATGCGCGTAGCGTTGTATGATGTGCAGGCGGCGAATTACCGGTTCGGGGATCTTACGGGTGACTCCATTAGCATGTGCGAGCGGGACGGCAGCTCCCGGGAGGAGGGTGCATGGAACGTCGAGTCTTGGGGAAGAGCGGCCTGGAAGTTTCCGCCATCGGCCTCGGGTGCATGGGGATGAGCCCGATCTACGGTAACCTGGATGAGGGCGAATCCCTTGCCACCATCCAGCGGGCCATCGAGCTGGGTGTGAATTTCCTCGATACGTCCGACGCGTATGGCAACGGCCACAACGAGGAGTTGATCGGGCGGGCACTGGCCGGCCGCCGCGATCGCATCGTGCTCGCGACCAAATTCGGGAACATCCGTCGACCGGACGGCACCTTCGACGTGAACGGGCGTCCCGAATATGTGATCCGGGCTTGCGAGGCCAGCCTGAAGCGCCTGGGCGTTCCCTTCGTGGATCTCTACTACGTGCATCGTGTGGACCCGAGCGTCCCCATCGAGGAGACCGTCGGCGCGATGGCCAAGCTGGTCGAACAGGGCAAGACCCGGTACCTCGGCCTCTCGGAGGCGGCGCCGGCCACCATCCGTCGGGCCCACGCGACCCACCCCATCACCGCCTTGCAGACCGAATACTCGCTCTGGACGCGCGATGCGGAGGCCGAGATCCTGCCACTCTGCCGCGAGCTGGGGATCGGCTACGTGGCGTACAGTCCACTGGGTCGCGGGTTCCTGACCGGCACGATCCGGGACAGGGAAGCGCTGTCTGCGACCGACCGCCGCCGACAGATGCCGCGGTTCCAGCCGGAAAACCTCAGCCACAATCTCGCCCTCCTCCAGGGAGTGGAGGACCTCGCCAAGACGAAGGGGTGCACGCCGGCCCAGATCGCGCTGGCGTGGGTGCTGGCGAAGGGAGGCGACATCGTTCCGATTCCGGGGACGAAGCGGCGAACGTACCTGGAGGAGAATGCTCGGGCGGTGGACCTCAGCCTGAGCGCGGATGAGGTGGCGCGGCTCGACCGGCTGTTCGCCCGCGGGGCCGCCGCCGGCGAGCGGTATCCGGCGGCACAGATGAAGCGGGTCGGACTCTGATCCTTAGTATTGCCCGTATTCCCGGGCCGCGTCGTAGATCGCGCAGATGTTCTCGGGCGAGACGTCGGCCTGGATGTTGTGCACCGCAGACAGGACGTACCCGCCGCCCGAGCCCAGATCGGCGATCCGTCGCTTCACCTCCGCCCTGACCTCCGCGGGCGAGCCGAAGGGGAGGACCCGCATCGTGTCGATTGCGCCCCAGAAGCAGATGTCCCGGCCGAAGTCCCGCTTCAGCCCCTGGCTGTCCATGCCCTTGGCCGACACCTGAACGGGGTTGAGGGCGTCCACGCCCAGCTCGATGAGGTCGGGGATCAGGTGCACCACGGACCCACAACAGTGATAGGCGATCTTGGCGGCGCTCCGCGACTTGATGTAGGAGAAGAGCCGCTTGTGGTGAGGCTTGATCATCTTCCGGTAGAGGTCCATGGACATCATGGGGCCGTCCTGGAAGGCGATGTCGTCCCCGTAGAAGCAGATATCCACGTTGGCCCCCACCGCGTCGAACTCGTCCTTTGCCATCTCGATCCAGAGATCCGTGAGCTTCTCCATGAGGGCCTGGAAGAAGGAGGGGTTGACGATCAGATCGGCGAACCAGTCCTCGAAGCCGCGCAGGAACTGGGCCTGGTGCACGATCCCTCCAGGCGTGCTAAGGATAACCGCGTAGTCCGTCTCCTGGTGCAGCCGCCTTGCCTCCTCGGCCAGGCCGCGACAGCGTCCGGGATCATGCGGATCGGGCCAGGGGAACTTCTCCAGGCTCGCCGGGCTGACGTCCCCCTGGAGGGGAGGCTTCGTCAGGTCGTAATAGAGACCCCCTTCGGGGCGACTCCGCACCACGTTCCACTCGTCCTGGTAGGAGTCGCCGGCGAAGATGATGTCCCGCCGCTTCTCCGGGTCGCCCTGGCTGACGCTCCGGGTGTCGATGTCGAAGCGGCGGAGCATCGCCTCGCTGGGGTGGGCGACGTTCAGCCACTTGCTGAAGATGTCCGGCGGGACCTCCGCGCCCAGGTGCTGGCTCAGCTCCCGGTAGGCCTCGATCACCAGGGAAGAGGAGCGGCTGCCCCCCAGGTCCACCGGCACCCGGTCTGGCTCCTGGTGGTTCAGCGCCCGCATCACCCGCTCGCGATGACTCATGCTGGCCATGCTGCCTCCTGTCCGAGAACTGGTGAGCCGCCAGGGAATCCAGACCTCACCGCCAATTGAGTGCGCGAGCAGTATAGGCCGGCTGGCGCCTGCGGATCAACCCGGCAGTGGAGAATGATCGGGAGGCCGGAGCGAGAGAGGGGCGCGCCCGGATCCGGGGCCGGCTGGGGTGTCAGGAGGCCCCCCGGCGTCCCTGCGCGACGAGGAACGGGACCTGCCGGGTGAAGCTGTGAGCGGCCGCCTCCTCGTGAATGGCCTGGATCTCCTTGAGCGTGAGGCGGTCGAGGAGGAGGCGGTTCTCCCGGGTCTGGTCGGTGTCGCTCACCGTCGTGTTGTCGGTGCAAATGGCCACGGGAATCCCCAGCTCGAGGAAGGTGTAGATGGGGTGCGGGGTGCCGCGGGCCACGGCGCCGGTTTGATAGTTCGAGGTCAGGCAGCATTCCACGAGGACGCGATCCCGCGCCAGGCGCTTGAGCAGCGCGCGGTCGCGGACGGCCGAGCAGCCGTGCCCGATGCGGTCGGCCCCCAAGAGGTCGAGGGCCTCCCAGATGTTCTCCGGCCCTTCGTCCTCACCCGCGTGGACAGTGAGCCCCAGGCCGCCCTTTCGCCCGATCTCGTAGGCCTCGCGGAAGAGATGCGGGGGATTCCCGCGCTCCGCGCCCGCCAGATCGAACCCCACGACGCCGGAGCGTTCATGGAGATGCTGGGCCTCCGCCAGCGCCTGCCGGGCGATGATCTTGGCGATGTGCGGCCCGTGCTGCCGCATGGAGATGATGATGAGCCCGACCTCCAGATCGCGGTGCCGGCGTAGCGCGGCGTTCATCCCCGAGAGGACCGACCGGATCGCCTGCCGGGGCGTGAGCCCCGCGTAGGTGTGGATGGCCGGCGAGTAGCGCAGCTCCAGCAGCCGCACGCCATGCCCGTACGCCTCCTCCACGATGTCCAAGGTCACCCGCTGGATGTTCTCGTAGAACTGCGTGATCCAGAGCGGGTACTGGAACTTGTCGAGGTAGGCGAGGAGGGTGCCCTCCTCGCCGTCCTGGAGCTGGAGAAGCCGCCGCATATTGCGGAGGCTCGGCACGGGATTGAGGCCGTGCTGCTTCATGAGCCGCCAAGTCGTCCGCAGCGGGATGGAGCCGTCCACGTGCTGGTGCAGCTCGACCTTCCGGATCTGGCGGAGCGTCCTCGCCATGGGCGGCGCCTCCTGTGGCGGCGGTGAGGGGGTCCGGGCACTGTTCCTACCGGATGGCCCGGAGCATGCCGCAGGACGCCGGAGGTGTCAATATGTGATCCACCGCAGGCCACGCGGACCTTCTCGACGACTTCCGGCCACTCGATGAAAGCGGGTAGAGTTCATTCCACTCCGTCAGCTATTTCCCGCAGCCTCATCCGCTTGACAGATATCCGTCCAAAGCGTATACGTGGACCGTGCTGACTTTCATCGAGCTGGCGCCTTTTGCCGCTGTCCGGGACAAGTACCTGGACGATCAGGAATTCGCAGCGCTTCAGCAATACCTGGCGGCGCATCCCGGCGCGGGCGATGTGGTCCCCCGCTCCGGAGGCTGCCGCAAGTTGCGCTGGGCAGGACCAAGTCGCGGCAAGAGAGGCGGCATGCGGGTGATCTACTTCCTGCGTCTGGCTTGGGGACAGATCGTGCTGGTGACAATGTACGCGAAGAACGTGCGGAAGACCGTCAACCCCGGTTTGCTCAAACGCCTGAAGGAGGGCTTCGAACGTGGGTAAGAAGTTGTCGGGCAGAGCACTGGCCGCGTGGGAGAAGACCCGCGATTTGAATGCGGAGCTGGCACAGGCCGTAGGCCAGATGAAGCGCGGCACCTGGGCGAGGAAGACGGAGTTCTTCCCGCTCCCGGACGGCTCGATCCGCCGGATCATCCGGCGGCGCGATGGGACGGTGGAGAAAGATCACGTCATCCCGTCGGAGCGGGCGCAGGTCGCCGCTGGCCGTGCGGCGACGGGGCTGTCGCAGGCAGCATTTGCGAGGCTCCTGGGCGTGTCGGTGCGCACGCTCCAGGAGTGGGAACAGGGCCGGAAGACTCCCTCCGGAGCGGCAGCGACGCTGCTGAAAGTCGCGGCGCGACACCCTCAGGTGCTGAAGGAGTTGGCAGCGTAGGTGGGCGACAGGAACTTGCTCTTCGCGGCAGGTTCGCGGCGTGACCAAGGTGGCAACGGGTCCCTTTTTTGATGCGATCTGCGTAATCACGATGGGCGAAATGCGCACGCAAGTTAACGAGGGCAACAACGTCCCCCATTACATGGCGCAGCGTTTACGTGAAACACTGGCCCTCATGTTTACCAAGCGTAACACTTGAAAGTAGCCTGGAACGAGAAGGATAGTGATGACAAGTCCAGAGTCTACGGGTGGAGGTGGAACCCACCTCGAATCGCGGGTGGTCGCCTACTACCTCGCAGCGGCTCTTGCGGAAGCACCGGCCAGAGCAGTGCCTGGGCTCCACGTAACTCAGGTGCTCACGCAGCGCGCCGCATTCGGTGAGCCGCTCGACGACGTCATCGTGAACGGCATCTCGGAGGATGGACGCCCCACCAAGCTCTCCCTTCAAGTGAAGAGTACGCTGACTTTCACCGAGAACGACGCGGAATGGGTTGCGGTGTTGGGTCAAGCCTGGGCGACCTTTATATCCGGCACGTTCGACGCGGCCCAAGACAGGCTCGGGGTCGCCATAAGCTCCTATAACGCGCGAGCCGACAAATACTATCAGTCCGTCCTCAGCTGGGCTGCGCATAGTCCCAGCGGCCAGGACTTCGTTCAGCGCATCACGCGGAAGGATTTCTCACATAAAGACCAGCGGGCGTTCGTAGCGGCGACGCGGAAGATTCTCTCCAATCACGCCGGAACGACCGTAGACGATTGCGGCGGTAGTACAGGAAGTGGGACCACGAGACGTCCGGGGGCACATAATGATCGACAAAGGGGATGTAGCCCCCGCGGTGCAGGGCAGGCATCCGGGCCGCCAGTTCCGTGTCGATGGCCGCGGCGCCCGCGGCTACGGCCATTTTGTTGATGCCGCCGAGCATCTGCAACGTGGGGAAGGCCTTCCGTACCGCCACCACGTCCATGCCGGCGTTGACTTCGAAGGGATAGACCCCGGTCATCCCGCCCTCCAAGAAGACCGGGAGCAGCGACCAACAGTTCCCGTCCGTGTCGAGCAGGATGATCTTGACGCCGCGGTCGCGGTAGAATGCCGTCAGCTTCTTGTAGGCCGGCAGCATGAATTCCCGCACCATAGCCGGAGAGATGAGGGGACCGGTCTTATAGCTCATATCTTCCCAGACCAGGGCCATGTCCACGTCGACCTCATCCAGGACGTGATCGTAGAGGGCAATCCAGAAATCACACAGGTCGTCAATGATTGTCCGGATGAGGCCCGGATTGTCGTAGAAGCCCACGAGGTGATTCTCTTCTCCCAGGAGTGTACGGGGGGTCCCGAAGAATCCCTGGCTGCCGCCGATGGCGAGGGGGAACGTGCGGCTCCGGAGCCGCGGTTTCTCTGCGGACCAGTCGCAGAGAAAGCGCCCTTCCAGCGTGGGCCGGAGGCGTTCGGCCTTCAGGCGCTCCCAATCGTCGCGGGTCCGCACGGGCCAGCCCACGAAGCGTGGGAGGGAGCTGCGGTCTCGACGGTCCCGGCGCACCACGCCCTCGGCATCGCGACGCAGCACCCAATCGCCATGATCTTCGAGGATCTCCTCCTGGAACGCCGGACAGATCAGGTTGTTGATCGGCACGCGTTCCATGCCCGGATCCAACGCGCATGCCGCCGAGACATCGTGGTCTCGCGGGCGCTCCCAGCGCCCCGCGAGCCCCGGCCCCGTCACGCCATCGCCGTCTGGTACCGCGTCTGGAATCCCAACCCGCCTTGGCAGGCCTTCTGCGTACCAGCGCCGGACGGCACTCGCCCAATAGCCGAATTCCCACTTCGGCGGCGCGATGTTCGTGTCAAAGCTCATGATGGCCAGGAAGCGTTCGCGTGCGTTCATGTCTTACTCTAGTGCGGGACCCGGCCGTTTACGTCGTCTTGCCAAATCTCCGCTCGAATGGATCCCGCTCCCGCACTGAAACTACGCTGCATCCGACGTATCCACCCGTCTTCCGACGCGAGCGCTGAGGATGACCTATATCAAACAGCCCCCTCAAGCGCAAGGTCTTGGACCAGGTTGCTGCTGCGCCCGAACAGGCGGTTATCACGCCCCCACTAGATCGCAAGCCTGGTGGGCCGGGGGACGATCGTGGACGGACACCATGCCCGGTGAGCGGGGCTGGCAGTCAGCTATGAGCCAGCAGCCAGAGACTGCTCAGGCGGCTTCCCTTTCGCGTTGGCCCACCGCTAGCCGAGGATGGCACGCGGGTGTGAGATCTCGGGTCGCAGGGAGAGCGATTTCGGATTGCCCAGTCCGAAGTGGGGGGTGCGAGGACGCGATCGGGCTCAACGCAGTGTACCCGGACTGGATACACTTGCCCCCGTCTTGGGTACACGTGGAGCCTCACCGGATCTCGACAGCGAGCTGTTCGGGAAGACGCGACGTGCCGTGCTGGGGCTGCTCTATGCCCGGCCGGACGCGATGTTTTGTCTTCGGCAAATTATCCGCGAGGTGCGGGCGGGGTAGGGCGCCGTGCAGCGCGAGCTGGAGCGGCTGGCGGACGCAGGCATCGTGCTCCGCAAGGCCCGGGGGCGCGCGATCTTCTACGGGGTCAATCGCGCCTGCCCGATCTTCGCCGAGCTGCACGGATCCTCCGTGAAGATCGTGGGCCTGGCGGAGGTGCTGCGGAGCGCCCTGACCCCCCTGCATGACAGCATCCACTTGGCCGTCGCCTACGGCAATCTGGCGGGTGATGGCCTGTACATTCGGATCCATTGGGAACCTTCCAACATCTGGTTCAAGCGGCCCCTGAATTTGAGAGCCCACAGCCCCCCTAAGAGATCGTCACCCGCCCCCGCGAGCACCTATTCGCCGGGCTCACCGTTGCTCGCTTTCGAAGACCTTGACCCCCGCGTCGTAGACCCGGCTGATCGCCTGGAGCGACTGCAAAGGCTCACCGCTTGCGGCGAGGGCATCCGCCTGGGCCAGCTCGCGGGCGAGGGCGGGGTCCGCGTGGTCGGGCAGGGCCGCCGTGACGAGGGCGGCCAGCAGCCGGCGCTCGGCGGCGCGGCTCAAGTTGAGATACGGGAGGCGGTCGTACCAGAGCAGCCGGTCCTCGAGGCTGGCGAACGGCTGCCGCGCTCCCGCCATCGCGGCGAGCTGGGCGCCCAGGTCGCCCGCCCGGCTCCGGGCGGCCGCCCAGTTGAACCGGGTAACGGGGAGCGGAGCGAGCGCGCGCATCTGCAGCACCTGGAAGAAATGATAGAGGGGGCGCAGCCCCGACACGAGGCCGTTGCCGGTCCCGCCCGCGATGCCGATGCCAAAGGCGGGGAGCCCGGCCAGCGGGGCGGAGCGCGCGTACACACGAAACATCTTGAGGATGAGGTACCTCACCATCCCGGAGGTGTCCCACCAGTAGATCGGCGCCCCCAGGATGAGGGCGCCGCACCCGAGGAGTTTCTCCCGGAGGAACTCGAAGGCCGGATCGGGGTATTGGCAGTGTAGCGTCCGCATGCACTCCCAGGGCTGGCAGTCCTTACAGGCCTCCACCACGTGATCGGCCAACTGGACGAGCTCCACCGTTCCGCCGGCTCTCGCGGCGCCCTCCAGGGCCGCGGTGACCATCTGGAACGTTCTGCCCTCTCGGTTGGGACTGCCCACTAGGCCCAGCACGGTCCCGGTCGCGGCCATCCGGGTACTCCTTTCTGGCGACACCCACTTTCGGTCGCCGCTCGTCATGCCTCACAGTCGTAATCGGGACAATCGGGGACCCGCAATCGTTGCATCCTATGTATCCTGGAGCTATTGAAGGCAATGACGCGCAAGCCTCTGCATCGGCGCCACCCCCGCAATTGATGACATGTGCCGCGGGAGCCATCTGGGGGTTGATACAAACAACGCCGATCCTCGTCCGAGGGCCGGCGTTCAGTTGCTCAGGGCTCCCTCCATGAGAACGGGGACCGATGATCGGGGTCCGGAGAACCGGGCGCATGTGGGCGCGTCCGATCTTCAGGCCTCGCCGCTTTCCGAGGGCGACGGGTAATTGTGGGTGACGTATATCAAACCCGCACGTTTCATGCAAGGTGCCCCTGGGAGGAAGAGCGTACGAGCGTACGGGCCTGTACGAGGGTACGAGGGTACGGGCTGAAAAGCGCAGAGGGGGAGCATGGGGGAGGGCGCGACAAGGGCACAGGGAGGGGAGCGGCAGACGGGGTACGAGGGTACGATACGATCGCACCATCGCCCAGGCCCTCTGGTGGTCGGGTCCGCGTCGATCAGACGCTACAAAAAAGTCCTGTCTGCTACACAACCCGCCACCACGGCGCCGCCAGGACTCCCTCGGACAACCAGGCGGGTCGAAAATGGCGAGGACCGTCCAACGCACTGCCCGATCTGCGGGGAGGGGCAGTGCAAGATCAATCCCCAGCACAGGAAGACCCACGGGTTGATAGTGGGGGACCCCGGCCGCCATCTTGCGATGCGCGCGTCCACCACCCCCACAGCAACGCTCGACGAGGCGATCTCACCCCTCCCCACCGCTTGATTGGAGGCATAGGTGTCTTCCTGTTACTCTGGCTAATTGCAATGAAGTCGCGTAAAATCCGAAAGACCAGGCGCGCGGGTTCCCGTTCGAGGGAGGCGTGTGCTTGGCCTGGCAACCCCGATGGCGGGCCGGTCATGGCACTTGCAGCGGGCTTTCCGGCATTGGCGCAGAGGACCTCGGCCCCTCGGTACTCTAGTCGAGCACGAAACCCATGATGCCACGCAAGCTCATCGTGTATGCCTTGCTCAGTGTCGTTGTGTGTTGCGGTATTGTGCTCGGGGCCGGATTCGCCGCGCTCCATTCCCCTTGGGTCCTCACTCGTCTCGCCGCCCTTTTTGGGTACAGGGTCCAGGCCCAGTCGATCTCGCTTTCACCGAATCTTTCGGGCTCGATTGCGGGTCTCAGCATCGAACGGCTGGGCAATGGCGGCCTGAAGCTGGTCGCGGCGAACGTCACGGTCAAGAATGCGCTCGACATGGTGTTGCGGGGGCAGGTCGAGAGCCTCGAGCTGCATGACCCACGATTCACCTTCCAGGTCGGCAAAGGTGGCGGCGGTGACCTCTCCTCCCTGAAGGGAGTGCCGAATATCCGTTTCCTCACCATCCAGAATGCGGAGGTCCTGCTCACCTTCGAGGGGAGCCAGCAGCAGGTCCGGTTGACCGGGGCGAACCTCACCGTCAAGGATTTCTCGTCCAAGGCGGGCGGCCGCATCTCCTTCCAGACCCGTGCCGACTTCACGAGCGGCGGCGGAAATGCCCTGGCCGGGCGGGGGACGATCAAGGGGGACTTCCAACTGACGGGTGTGGATCCGCGACCGTACGGCAAGGGAACGGTCCAGTGCGTGATCGACTCCGGACAGTACACGAGCGACGGGCGGACGCTCTCTTTGAGCGGTCTCGCGCTCACGGCCGATCTGCTGTACGACCGGAAGGACGAGACGTTTGCGATCACCGCGCTACGCGGGCAGGGACAGAGCCTCGGGATCGTGAGCGGCACGGCCCGGGCGGTGCTGCGCGGCGAGATGCCGTGGAGCGTGAACCTTTCCGTGGCCTCGATCGATTTCGCGCAGATGCTTACCCTCATCAAACCGTTTCTGCCGGAAGAGAACCGCGGCTGGACGGTCCAGGGACGGGGCGCGGTCGAAACGGAGCTGCGCGGAACGTACACGAACGACCAGCCGGCATTCGGCGGCACCGTGACGTTCTCGTTCAGCGACGGCGGGTTCAGCTCGCCGGAGGGCACGAAGGCCGGGCAGGGAATGCGCGGCAGGATCGTCCTGAAGCTGCAGTATGCCGCGTCGGACCGGAAGGTTGCCTTCCAGCTCCATTCGGAAGAGCGGGATGGCGAATACCTCTGGGGGACGTACTACAACAGTCTCGCCGGACGAGAAGCCTCGCTGGCGGTCGAGGGTGTTCTGTTTGAAGGGACCGGCGGCCATTTCGAGCTGAACGGCTCGCTGGATATTTTCCAGACGGGGCAGTATGCATTCAGCGTCGATGGTACGACCACCGACTGGACGATCCAGCTCACCGCCGCCGATGTCTTGCACCCCCAGATTCTCCACACCCTGCTGGACGCGTACCTCAAGGAATCCTCGCCGCGCCTGGCGAACCTGTCGCTCACCGGCGCGTCTAGGCTGGAGACCACAATTCGGCATGCCGAGGGGGCGACCGCCATTAGCGGAACCTATCGGATGATCGGGGCAACCCTCAACGCGCCGGGACTGCCGCTCGCCATCCAGGGACTGGACGTGAATTTGCCGTTTGACCTCAGGTATCCGGCAGCCGGCGAACGGGCTCCGTCCGCTCCTCGGCCGGGATTCATTCGCGTGCAGCACATCCAGGGGCGACGCCTGACCGTGGACAACCTCGAGATTCCCCTGCGTGTCGAGCAGAACAGGCTGGAGATGCCAGAGCCGGTTGCCATCCCATTCTTCGGCGGGACGATCCACCTGTACGGGGTCCAGGTGGGCGACCTGCTCGCCCCTAGCCGTTACCGCTTTGGCGTCAAGGTCGATGACGTGGACCTCGGCCGCCTGAGCCGAAGGCTGACGGGGACCGAATATCCCGGCAAGATCAATGCCGATCTGGGCCTGATGCAATACGAAAGGAGCCGTCTCACCTCCGAGGGGAAGGCCGTGATCGACGTGTTCGGCGGCGAGATCGAGGCGACGAACTTTTTCGCCGAAAACGTCGCGTCGCCTTCATCACGATACGGCGGTGACATCACGTTCAGGAATATCAACCTTGAGGAGCTGACGAGGAAGATCGCCATCGGCAGGATGTCAGGGGTGATCCAGGGGTCGCTCACAAATCTTGTGATAGAGTACGGACAGCCGGCGAGTTTCACCCTGGAGATCGAATCGGTCGAGGCGCCGGGCGTGGCGCAGTGGGTCAGCCTGGATGCGATCCAGAACATCTCGATCCTCGGCACCGGCGCGGGCAGCGCCATGAACCAGTGGATCACCGCCTTTTTCAAGGAGTACCCATACCGCAAGATCGGCATCCGCTGCGTGCTGCACAACGATCAATTCACGGTCCGGGGCACGATTCACGAATTCGGGAAGGAATACCTGGTGCGGCGCGGATTCCTCCGCGGCGTCGATGTGGTGAACCAGAATCCGGAGAACGACATCAGCTTCAAGGATATGCAGGAGCGCATCGAGCGGATCTTCCGGACGTCCCAGGCCGGAACCGGCGGAATCGAGCAGGTGACGGAGCCGAAACCCGAAGGCCAGAGCTGAGCGGGCGCCCCTTCGTAGCTCTTGGAGTTTGGATCTCGTCCTCATCGTGCAGGAGGCCGCTATGACATTACGAAAGTGGTGGCTCGTCGGGCTGGTTGCGGTAACCCTTGTCTCGTGCGTCACCGTCAACCTGTACTTCCCGGCTGCGGCGGTGCAAAGAGCCGCCGACCAGATCGTCGAGGATGTTCGCAAGGCGCCGGCGCAGACCCCGAAGCAGACTCCGGAGCCGACCTCGCAGCAGAAACAGGACAAGGGAAGCTTCCTAGACCGATTCCGCTTCCTGCGCATTGGCCCGACCGAAGCGTATGCGGCCGCGGTCGACCTCAACGTTTCGACTCCGGCGATCCGCTCGCTCAAGGCCTCCATGGCCGGCCGCTACCCGCAGCTCCAGCCGATGTACAGCAAGGGTGCGATCGGCGAGACGAACACCGGCTATGTGGCAGTCCGCGACACCAGCGCTCTCTCCCTCAAGGAGCGGGCCGATGTGAACCGACTGGTGGAGCAGGAAAACGCCGACCGGCGGGCGCTCTACACGGAGATCATCAAGGGGAACAACCTCGACATGGGCACACTCAGCGAGGTGCAGCGGCTTTTCGCGAACAGTTGGCGCGACAAATCGTCCCCCGGCTGGTGGATCCAGCAGGACAGCGGCCAGTGGGTCAAGAAATAAACAGCCGGAGGAGCGTCACCCGATAGTCCCCTTCAGCAGGCAAATGCCGACGGTCATCCGGCCGGGGCAGATACGCATCGACGTGACGTACGAACCGCCGTTGCGGGTCGGCTTCGGCATCAACGACAGGACAGTGGACGGCGCCAGGGCGACGATGGGCCGGTCCATCCTGCTGCCGGGCGCCGGCCCCAACCCGGCCCACTACCACGCGGCGAACGACGTGTGCTGGTACATCCTGTACGGCCGCATCCGGGCGTCCTTCGCGCAGAGCGACGGCAGCGACCGGAAGGATGTCATTCTCGAAGGCGGCGACTTCGTCTACATCCCGCGCGGGGCCATCCACGTCATCGCCAACGCCTCGGACAGCGAGGAAGCTTCCTTGATCTTCTGTTACATCGGCGTGGGCAACACGGATGACGCCAAGACCGTCTGGCTTGACAAGGCCGCGGAGGGTGCAGGCTGAGGCGGGCCGAATCCGGTGAGGGAGGGGGTGCAGGTGGCGGCGACAGAGATCAGGGCGGGCCAGAGCTTCCCCCTGGGGGCGACGCCCACCCCGGAGGGCGTGAACTTCAGCGTGTTCTCGAAAAGCAGCCAGGCCTTGGAGCTGCTTCTCTTCGAGACCGCCGAGGACGCGCGGCCCGTCCGCGTGATTCCCTTGGACCCCCACAGGAACCGCACCTACCACTACTGGCACGTCTTCGTGCCGCGGCCTCGCGGCCGGGGCAGCTCTACGGCTATCGCGTCCACGGCCCGTTCGAGCCGGCGCAGGGGCTGCGCTTCGACCGCGACAAGGTGCTCCTCGATCCCTACGGGCGCGCCGTGGCCGTGCCCCGAGGCTACAACCGCGAGGCCGCCGAGCCGGCCCGGCGACAACGCCGGCCACGGCGATGAAGAGCGTGGTGGCCGACCTCGGCGCGCTACGACTGGGAAGGCGACCGGCCGCTGCGCCGCCCATTCGCCAGGACCGTGATCTACGAGATGCACGTGGCGCGGCTTCACCCGCCATCCCAGCTCCGGGGTGGCGCCGGAGCGGCGCGGCACCTACGCCGGCCTGATCGAGAAGATCCCCTACCTGCAGCGACCTGGGCGTCACCGCGGTCGAGCTGCTGCCGGTCTTCCAGTTCGACGCCGCAGGACTGCCCGCCGGGCCGCGTCAACTACTGGGGCTACTGCGCCGGTCTCCTTCTTCGCGCCGCACCACGGCCTACAGCTCGCGCCGGGACCCGCTCGGGCGCGCTCGACGAGTTCCGCGACATGGTCAAGGCGCTGCACCGGGCCGGCATCGAGGTCATCCTCGACGTGGTCTTCAACCACACCGCCGAGGGCGACGACGAGGGCCCGACGCTCTGCTTCCGCGGCCTCGACAACGGCGCCTACTACATCCTCGAGGCCGACCGGTCCCGCTACGCCAACTACACCGGCTGCGGCAACACGCTCAACGCCAACCACCCGGTCGTGCGCCGGCTGATCCTCGACAGCCTGCGCTACTGGGTCGCGGAGATGCACGTGGACGGCTTCCGCTTCGACCTGGCCTCGATCCTCTCCCGGGACGAGACGGGCCACCCGCTGGCGAACCCGCCGGTGCTCTGGGACATCGAGAGCGGACCCGGTGCTGGCCGGCACCGAAGCTCATCGCCGAGGCCTGGGACGCGGCCGGCCTCTACCAGGTGGGCAGCTTCGTCGGGCGACAGCTGGAAGGAGTGGAACGGCCGCTTCCGCGACGACGTCCGCGGCTTCGTCCGCGGCGACCCGGGGCTGGTGTCGCGCGGTCGCCGACCGGCTGCTGGGCAGCCCGGACCTCTACGGGCACAAGGAGCGCGAGCCGGAGCAGAGCGTCAACTTCGTCACCTGCCACGACGGCTTCACGCTCAACGACCTGGTCTCCTACGACGAGAAGCACAACGAGGCCAACGGCGAGGACAACCGCGACGGCGCCGACGACAACCGGAGCTGGAACTGCGGCGTGGAGGGGCCGACCGACGATCCGGCGGTGGAGCGGCTGCGCAACCGGCAGGTGAAGAACTTCCTGGCCGTCACGCTGCTCTCGCTGGGCGTGCCCATGATCCTGCATGGGCGACGAGGTGCGGCGCACCCAGCGCGGCAACAACAACGCCTACTGCCAGGACAACGAGATCAGCTGGTTCGACTGGTCGCTCCTCCAGCGGCACGCCGACCTCTACCGCTTCGTGCAGCAGCTCATCCGATTCCGGTTGAACCGGGAGATGACGCCCCAGGAGGCAGGCCTCAGCCTCAACCAGCTCCTGCAGCAGGCACAGTTCGAGTGGCATGGCGTGCGGCTGCACCAGCCGGATTGGCGTGAGACCTCCCACTCGCTTGCAGTCACGGCCCGACTGATGGAGGGGCGGCTTCGGTTGCACCTTATGCTGAATGCGTACTGGGAACCGCTGACGTTCGAGCTGCCGCCCAACGGCACCGGCCGGCGCGGCCGCTGGCGTCGGAAGCTCGACACGGCCCTGGAGGCGCCGGAGGACATCGTCCCCTGGGCCTCCGCGCCGAGCGTCCCCGGGTCCACGTACGTGGTTCAATCCCGGTCGGTGGTTCTGCTATTGGCTCAGAACTGATCGTGACCCTGGGACTCCCACCGCGGCGCGCGGAGCCTCCCTGCCGAGAGATCAGGGAGCGAGGCCGTATCGCCGGCAGATATCCCGGACGAGGGGATGGGGGGCGAGTTACGGCTCTCCCGTGATGGCGCTCTTTGACCCGATGGCAAGGGCGCCCGGCATCTATCAGCGATGAGAGTAGTAGGGATATGGACGGGAGTAGGGGTAAGGGCGATAATGCCAGCCTTCGCCATACCACCCCCCATAGGGCACGACTACACAGCCGGCGAGGAGCGTAGCCGCCAACAGCGCAACCGCCAACAAGAGGCCCATACGCTTCATGATCTCTCTCCTCCAGAGGCGCAGGTGCCCTGGTCTGCTCACCGGGTCGCCCCCACAATCCCGCGGACGGAACGGGAGCCCTTGGCAAGTCTCAGGACTCTCGGCCGTCTGCGGGCCTCTTTGGCTCAGCGGCACACGGTCTGCGCAGGCACCCACACGTTCTGGTACGCAGTGTACCCGTTGGGCCCCGTGTAGGCCGGCACTTGCTCCCAGTATCCGGGCTGGGTATAGCAGGTGGGCGGCGGGGGCGCGTAGACCGGCGGCGGTGGAGCGGAGTAGTAGGGCGCGGCCAGCGCCCCGCCCAAGATTCCGCCCAGGACCAACCCGCCAAGGATTCCACAGGCGACGCAGCCGCCTCCCCTGTGGTCCCCACCCCCGCGACCGTGCCAACCGCCCCACGCCGCACTGGCCGTGGGCACCGACACGCCAGCCACCAGCACGATGGCCAACAGCGGAACAAGAAGCTTCTTCATGATGGATTCTCCCCTTCAGTGAAGTCATGTCAGCGCGCGAGATCGAAGATCGCCCCGGCCGCCCCACCAATCCCGGCCCCCAACAGGGCTCCTCGGGCGGGGTTATGCCCAGTGCCAGCGGCGATGGCAGCACCTGAACCCGCGCCGACCCCGACACCAAACAGGGTGGCACAGGCGGCGGTCGTAAACGCGAGGATCGTAGCCAGCAAGAGGGTCCGCACCCGCATCATGGCTCCCTCCTTATCATAGTAGTTTCTACTTACTACTACGGAAGGATGTACCGGCACCGTTTCGGTACGTTTTAAGTCCTTGTGATCAAAAGGCTAATCAGTCTGCACCGACTGCACGTTCTCCGGACGATACGGAACACAGCAGCCTGCGTGTGCGATATGCGTTAGAGCGCGTTCCGGTGATCGTGACGGGGGTCACTGTGGTCTTTGCGGCCGTCGCCGCATGGAATCCCCGTCGTCCTCATATGAACGGCTGGGGCGCAAGGTAGGTAACGCGACGATGCAGAACGGTTCGAGCCGTGGCGTGCGGAGGGTGAGGGAAACGGCGGCAAACAGTCCCTAGGGATTGGGCGTGCCGCCGCTCAGGGCGCAGATGATCTGGATCTCGTCGCCGGGCTCGAGGGGATCAGTGAGCGTTTGGGCGAACTCCTCGCGCACGACAAAGCGGATGTGCGGTCGGATCCGGTCCTGCTCATCCACGATACGGAAGCGCAACCCGGGATATCGGGCGTCCAGGGCCTCGAGGACGGCGCCGAGGGTAGTCCCCTCGGCCTCTGTCCAGGCGCGCCCTCCCGTGTACGAGCGCAAGGGTGGCGGGATGAAGACGCGCATCAAGCCGGGCTCGCGGTGGTGACCGAGAGGATGTATGGCAGATGGGCGGCCACGGTGTGCCAGGCGGCCCCCTCGTCCGGGCTCATCCAGATCCCACCGCTCGTGGTGCCGAAATAGAGACCCACCGGATCGAGTCCGTCGACGGCCAACCCCTGCCGCATCCCCGTGAAGTACGCATCCGCCCGCGGCAGGCCTCGGTCCTGCCGGTGCCAGGTGCGGCCGCCGTCCCGAGTGCGATAGGCCGCCGGGCGGCCGCCGGGACTTGTCCGCGGCCACACCGTGGTCCCGTCCATCGGGAAGACCCAGGCGGTGTCCGGGTCGCGCGGGTGCAAGGCGATCGGGAAGCCGATGTCGCCGACCTCCTTCGGCATGCTCCGACCGATCCGCTTCCAGCCCTCGCCCGGCCGGTCCAGCCGGTAGATGCCGCAGTGGTTCTGCTGGTACAGCCGGTCGGGATCCGCCGGGTGGAGGGCGACGCAGTGCGGGTCGTGGCCGTACTCGGGGTCCTTCACCGGCAGGAAGTAGGCAGCGACGCCCTTGTTGAGCGGCCTCCACGAGCCTCCGCCATCTGCGCTCTCGAAGAAACCGCCCGTGGACAAGCCAACGTAGAGATGCGCGGGGTCGCGAGGATCCACGAGAATGGAGTGAGTGAGGGGCCCGCCGGGCGTCCGCCCGATGAAGCCCTTCCGCTTCGCCAGGACCTGCAGGTAGTCGAAGAATCCGGAGACCGGCTCCCAGGAGATCCCGCCGTCCTTCGAGCGGAACAGGCCGTGCGGGGATGTCCGGCGTACCAGACACCGGGCTCCGATGGATGGCCCGGGGTCAGCCAAAAGGTCCGCTCGACTGCCGGCGCCGCCGTGGCGTCGTCCGACTTCGGAAACGCCGGAGGCCGCCGGGCCTCCTGCCAATTCCGGCCGCCGTCCGTATGATCGGAAGATCGTCGGCCCGAGGTGCCCGGTCCGCGCGGCCATCAGGAGCGCCCGCCGTCGCGAGGATCCTGGACAATGTGGTTGACCTCGTGTCCCAGGAAGAGAGGGCCGGCGGCCTCCCATCTCCTCCGCATCCGATCGCCGCGAAAGATGAAGGCGCCCTTCTTCGATCCCACGAGGAGCCAGACATGACCGGCGGTCTTGGCGACGGACCGACCTTTCCGGATTTCCGCACCACGCCCGGAGACCTTCTGTCGCGACATCTCCCGTGTCGAGGTCCCTCGTGTGCTCCCCATGTTGCCCCCTCCCCCTGTCGGTCCCCGCGGCTGCTGCGATGGCCGCAAGGACAGGTCCACTCTCGGAAATTGACTCCCCTGGGTTCGATGAAAAGTAGCATCACAAGGGGCGCAGTCAAGGTCGAAGTGGGCGACTCTTGAGAGGGCGGCGAGCCCGAAGGTGACAGGGATCAGGAAGGCTCGTCGACGGAACGTCGCCCGCTACAGGCGGCTGACGAAAGGATTGCTCTTGAGCCAGAATCGCCAGGGCTTCTCGGCCCACCCCTCCGCATAGTCGATGCCGACCCGTGGTCCGGAGGCGATCGCAGAGGACGAAATGCGCCTTTCACCCTCTTCGATCCAGACTCGATCGCCCAGCAGATCGGCGCGGTCAAGTGCCCGATCAATTCCCACCGCCAAGCAGAGTTTCCCCGGCCCATTCGTCAGGTTGTGATCCGATTGGCCCGGCCGGCGCCATCGCATCCACTCGATTCCCTCGACGGGCTCCAGCGCTCGGACCAGCACAGCGTGAGGAATCTCGCGGAGGTTGGTCACCACATTGAACTGGTGATACATGCCGTAGACGAAATAGACGTAGGCGGTGCCGCCAACCTGATACATCGTCTCCGTCCGATTCGTTCGCCGGCCCCCATAGGCATGCGAGGCGCGATCTTCCGGGCCGCGATACCCTTCGGTTTCGACGATGATCCCCGACACACGTGTGCCGTCCTGTGCAGGCACCACCAGCAGCTTGCCCAGCAACTGGCGCGCGACCGCCAGCACGTTCGCCCGGGTGTAGAACTCACGAGGCAGTTTCCGATTCTTCATTGGGGTAGGATACACTGAGCACTCCTTGATTTCATCCGCATACGTGTAGCATTCTTACAGCGTGGTGGGGCGAGGTACAGGATTGCTTAGGGCGACCGGCGGCAGGCTTCGGGGTCGAGGCGGGCAATGGCAGCCAGCGTACGAATGCCAGCGGAAGAGGACTTACGGTCTCTCCTACGAAAGAGGCTGGGTGATGGCCCTGCCGGAGCGTTAGCCGTGCGGCTGGATGATGACCGACAGCGGAGCGAGACCTCGCGATCAACGTCCCGGAAGGTCAGCGAGCAGCCTCAGAGCCGATCTTCCTTGCCTACAGCATCACGAAATCCTTCATCGCCACCGTAGTCCTTCAACTCTGTGCCGAGGGGCCACTCGGTCTGGATCAGCCCCTGAGCCGATGGCTTCCCCAGGTCCCCCGCGCATCCGAGATCCCGCTTCGGGCCCTCCTCAACCACTCTGCCGGGATTCCCGACTACCGTTCGCTACCGGAATACCACCGTGCAGTGGCCCGCTCGCCCTCCCAGCCCTGGACCTTTGATGAGTTCGCCGTGCACACGTATGCGAAGGGGTTTGCCTTCCCGCCCGGTGAGGGATGGGACTACTCGAATCCGGGCTACATGTTGCTCCGGCGGGTAGTGGAAGTGGCGACAGGTGAGTCGCTTCCGCGCTTGCTTGCCCGCCGGATCCTCGCTCCGTTCGATCTCCGCCACACCTTCGTGGCTGAATCCATCTCAGACATCGCCTGCCTGGTCCCCAGCCAATCAAGGCTGGTCACCACAGGGGATGAGTCGGTCGACGTGCGGGCAGTGTATCACCCTGGGTGGGTGTCTCACGGCGTCTTGGCCTCGACGCCCGGCGACATCGTGACTTTCTACCACCGCCTCTTCACGGGTGCCCTGCTCCCTGCGGATCTCTTCGCCGCGATGACGACCCTCGTCCCCGTCCCGAAACAGGTGCCGTCGCGCTGGGGTCGTCCCGGGTACGGTCTCGGCATTATGGGCGATTCGGCGTCGAGGCACGGCGTGCTCTGGGGGCACAATGGCGAGGGCCCGGGTTACGCCGCGAGCGCCTTCCATGCCCCGGACCTGCGCGGGCGCCGCGCCACCGTCTGCATCATGTGGCTGCAGGACTTCGGATATCGCCGCGGATCTCGTCTTCGCCACCCTCGATCTCCTGGCGAAGTAGGGCCTTCCCCGTCGTAACATCAGTAATGCAACATCGTGTCGGCTACTTCTTCTCCATCCGCTTTCGGACCCACCAGGCCGCGTAGAGGACGATGAGGACCAGGGCCGCCTGGATCGCGTGCTCGGAGCGCAGGTGGGGGAGCAAATGCGTGCCGAGCCACCAGACGATGGGAAGGGCGCCGGCGATGACGAAGAGGACGGCAAGAACGTTTCTGATGTCGAGCGGTTTCTTCATGACTCCTCTGGCCTCCTGCACTCCACCAGCCGCCCGGGAGGCAGCTCGTGAGGGGATGATGCGAGAAGAAGAAATCTCTACACCGCCTCGATCGTGGAGGGCGGCGTGCCGGTGATGGCGTCGGTGGACTTCCAGCAGCGGATCTCGATCTGGTGGCCGAACTCCCGCCTCCCGTTCCGGATGCCGGTGACCCGGTCCTCGTGCAAGATGGCGAGGTACTGGAAGGCGCCGCTCTTGGCGAGGATCTCCTTCACGACCTTGGTGGCGGCCCGGACGATCTCGATCCGCTGGGACGTGACCTCGCCGATCACCCAGGCCGCAAGGGCCGGACCGCGATCCGAGGCTATTGAGAATAGGAAGACAGGTGGTCAGCGAGGTCGGCCTCGTACGACGTTCAGATCCGGGAAGGAGGAGAAGCCCTGGAGACCCAGGCAGGCTTCGCGGCACGGGTACGGGGTCGCGCTGGTCGCCTTCAGGATCGTGGCCACCACCCGCTGGAACGCGCGAACGGCGGGCGTCGTGCCCTGAAGCTGCGGGATGGCCAGATCCTTCACGCTGAGACGAACCCCGTGGACCGTGGGGCCCGTCGGCGTCGAGGTTGGCGCCATCAGGAGGTCCAGAATCAGGTGGTCGACAATCAGCTCCGGGCTCTCCGGTGCCCCGATACAGACGACGGAGACGGCTGCCACGTGCTGCCAGGCCAGGCGACCCGTTCCTCCCGAGCGGGCCTGGAGCTGCAGTCCGCGGGCGTCCAGCCCCACCGCCCGCATGGAGACCGCCACCAGCGAGCAGCGGGGCGGCGGGGCAGGGACGGCCTCCACCGGCATCACCTGTGTCACGGCTTCCGGCGGGGTGGCGGCAGGCGCCTCGGCTACCGGCTCCGGCGGAGCCTGCGTCTCCTCCACCTGTTGAGCTTCGAGCGGCGGTGAGACAGGTGAAGGCTTCGGGGTCGCCGGCTCCGGTATCATCGAGGTCGCACTTCTATCGTCTGGCCTTCGGGCGACGGCGGTACAGGAGAAGACTCCTGCGAGGGCCTGCTCCGGTGTCGCCGAACTCTCCTCGCTCGTTTGGGTCTCGGGCGAAGGCGGCTCAAGCGCCGGCTCCGAGGCCGCGGGCTCTGGCATTGTCCAAGCCTGCTCGACCGGCTGGGCCTCAAGGGGGGACGGAGCGGGGGCATAGCTCCGGGATAGATGGCTCGGCCGCGGCTGGAGGCGCCGGCTGGGGCTTCTGACGGCCCAAGCGCCTCCCGGGCCTCGGCGAGCAGTTCCTGGCTGAATGTCAGGATCTCGGGCGTCACCCTGGGATGGGCGCTGGCCCGCTCGAGGAGTTCCAGGGCCGCGGCGGGTTCGTGGAAGGTCCGCAGCATGGTCCGGCCGTACGCGGCGAGTGTCCTGGGGGTGAGGGGATCGTCGGGCCACGCGGCGATTGCCTTCTGGTAGAGTTGCGCCGCTTCGGCGTAGTCCCCGCGCTTCTCGCGATGGGCCGCCAGAAACAGCGTGTCCCGCAGCGGAGAGCGGCGCGTCTTGATAGGCCCGCTCGTGTTCTTGGGCTGCAGCCAGGGCGCCGTCCATGTCCCGCGCCCGGATGTAGGCTCCCACGAGCTTCGCCGATACCCTCCCCGCGGCGCCGTGATCCTCCTTCCGCGCGTAGGCAGTGAGCAGGGCTGTTCGCGCCTCGATGTTGTCCGGCATCCCTTGGAGCAGCGCCTCCAGCTCCCCGATCGCTCCGTCAGTGTCTCCCGCGTCCAGACGTCCCAAGCGCCGAGGTCAGCCCCTTTGACGCCGTCCACGTGGTCTTCTTCTGAATGGCGGGCGCCAGGACGCTCGCCTCCAGGCCGGTCGTGCGGATGAGCAGCGCCACGGCGATCCCCAGCGCGAAGCCGCCGATGTGCGCCCAGACCGCCACACCCCCGGTCTGGCCTCTCCAGACCATGGCGAACTGCTGGAGCAGCCAGAGGGGCAGGACGACGTAGGCCGGCGCCTGGAAGGTGCCGCGGAAGAAGAAGATCCAGTAGAAGAACTTGATGCGCGTGGTCGCCAGGCGAATCAGAAATGCGCCCATCAGACCCGCGATGGCCCCCGAGGCCCCGACGAGGGGGACGGGGCTCGCGGGGGACATGCCGGCGTGGATCAGGGTCGCCGTGACGCCGCTCGCGAGGTAGAGAATGGGGTAGAGGAGGCGCCCCCAGCGCTCTTCCAGGCTGGCCCCGGCGAGCCAGAGGAAGAGCATGTTCCCGATGAGGTGGAGCCAGCCCGCGTGCATGAACATCGAGGTGAAGAGTGTCAGCAGATGCGGCTGCGCGGGGATGTAGCCGTACGTGCGATAGACGGAACCGGCGCTCATCCCCTGAAGTTGTTGCATGAGACCATCCAGCCTGGCCTGCTGTTCGGCCAGGGTCTCAGCGGGCAGATCGGGCGGCGGAGGGCTGGGCGGACCATTGCGCCTGACCCCCGCGGGCAGGCGAAGGTAGGGGTGTTCCTGCGCGTAGCTCACGACCTCGCGGAGCTGACGACGGAGGGTAGCGCTCTGCCGGTCCGCGATGCTGTGGATGAGGAGAAAGACGGCGAGGTTGGCGACGACCAGGGCGATGGTCACCCATGGCAGCCTGGTCACCCGCTGATCCTCGTGGCCAATGGGGATCAGAATCACGCGAGCACCTCGAGCCTCCGTCGAGGGAATGACCAAATGGGATAGCGGATGGCGCGGTCCTCCGCGGGCCCACCCGCTTTGGTCATTGGGCATCAGCTATTGGACCCGAAGATCCGGGAGACCGTACCACTCCGGGCGCCGGAGTCAAGGGTATTTTGCGCAAAGGACCGGAAGGGCAGGGGAGAAGGGGTGAGGGACGGGGCGACCGATATCCTCTCCCATCCCCCGGATGGTGGGGCATCCCGCGAGTCCGACGAGCGCAATGAGCAGGATGGGAGAACGGCGCGGATGACGCTGGCAGCCCGGATGTTCGTGCCGGGGACGAAACGGGTGGAGAGTTGGGGCGGAGGAGGCGAGAACCCGCGAGGGCATCCCGGCGGTTACTTTGCCCTTGACAGGGGGGGCGGAGGGGACGAACATGCCTCGCCATGCCCCGGAGCGAGGCGGGTCCGCAGCCAGGTGTGCGGTTTCCTGCCCTCCGAAGCGCCGCCCGTCAGCTCCGCTGCGCGTCCACCGACACCAAGAGGGAGAAGGAGGGGGTTACCATGAGGATCCGCGGAGCCGTCCTCGCGCTTTTCGTCCTGTTGGGGGGAGCAGTCCTGCCACCGGCCGTGTTCGCCCAGCAGAAGATCCTGGTGGTCGGCTCGAATTTCGTGATCAAGACGCTCGACCCCGGTCGGACCATCGAGACCACTAGCCACATGATCAACCATTCCGTCTACGACTCGCTGGTGACCTTCGACGGCGAGGACCTGACGACGCCCAAGCCATCCCTGGCGACGGAGTGGAAGATCTCTCCCGACGGCAAGACCTACACCTTCAAGATCCGTCCGAACGTGAGGTTCGCCAGCGGGAACCCGCTGACCTCCGCCGACTTCAAGTGGTCCCTCGACCGGGTCAAGAATCTGAAGGGCAATCCCTCGGTCTTCCTGGATTCGGTCGAAGAGATCCAGGCCCCCGATTCCAGCACGCTGGTGCTGAAGCTCAAGGCACCCACCGCCGGCCTGCTGCCGATCCTCTCCAGCCCGAGTCTGGGCGCCGTGGACAGCAAGCTCGTCATGGAGAGGGGGGGCGATGCCAGCCCACAGGCCAAGGAGAAGGACAAGGCGGAGAGCTTCCTGAACAGCCAATCCGCGGGGACCGGCGCCTACATCCTGTCCCGGTACGTGCCGGACCAGGAGGTGGTGCTGGTCAAGAACCCCAACCACTGGCGCGGCGCGCCGAAGCTGGATCGCATTGTGATCCGCAACATCACCGAGCCGGCGACGCAGAAGCTGCAGCTCTCACGCGGCGACCTGGACATCGCCACGGGCCTGGATCAGGACCAGGTGCAGGCGCTACGAGGCACGTCGGGTGTGACGGTCAAGACCAGCCCGGCCGCGGTCACCTTCTACCTGCTGATGAACAACGATCCCCAGATCGGCGGGGCGTTTGCCAACCCCAAGATCCAGGAGGCTGTGCGCTACGCCTTGGACTACGACGGGATCCTGGCGCTGGCCGGGACGGGCGCCGTGCGGCTGGCCGGGGTCATCCCCACTGTCTTTCCCGGCGCCCTCGACTCGAAGGACGCGGTGAAGACCAACCGCGAAAAGGCCAAGGCACTGCTCAGAGAAGCCAACCTGGGTGAGATCAAGGGCACGATCACGTATGGCAGCGACCAGATCATCTTCGGGGTCCAGATGGCTCTGCTGGCCCAGAAGATCCAATCCGACCTGGCGGAGGTGGGGATGAGCATCAGCCTCAACGGCCTGCCGCGGACCGCGGCCCTCCAGCTCTACCGGGACGGGAAGAACCAGTTGGGGATCTGGTCATGGGCGGCCGATTGGCCGGACGCGAGCAACTTCCTCGTCTACGCCCCGGGCCGCGTCGTGGGCAAGCGCGCGGGCTGGCCGGCCGACGCCACCGCCGACACGCGCGAGATCGCCCAGTTGGCCAAGGAGGCGGAAGGGGAGGTGGATCCGGGGAAGCGCACCGCGATCTACCGCCGCTTCGAGCAGCGCCTGGCCCGTGTCGGCCCCTACGCGCCGCTGTTCCAGCCGGCTGTCCCCTATGCGTTCCGGTCGAACGTGCAGGGCGTGACGTTCCACAGCGTCTGGGGGCTCGACTTCTGGACGATCGGCAAGTAGGCGCGCCGGGCGGCATGAGGGCGGACCCTGGGTAGCCTGTCGAGCTTCATCGTCAGACGATTCCTCCTGCTCGTGCCGATGCTCTTCGGGATCACCCTGGCGAGCTTCGTGCTCTCCCAGGCGGTCCCCGTGGACCCCGTCACGGCCAATCTGGGCGAGCAGGCAGCGGCCGATCCGGAGGTGGTCCAGGCCTTCCGGCGCGAGTGGGGACTCGACCGGCCGCTGCCCGAGCAATACCTGCGCTACGTCTGGAATCTCGCCCACGGCAACCTGGGCCGCTCCATCTCCACGCGGCAGCCCGTGAGCCTGGACCTCCAGCAGCACCTCCCCGCCACGATCGAGCTCTCCGTCGTCGCCATGGCGCTGAGCGTGCTCCTGGGCATCCCGCTGGGCATCCTGTCGGCGGTCCGCCGGGACAGTGCCCTGGACCAGCTCACGCGGGTGGCGGCCCTGGTGGGGGTCTCGATGCCGGTCTTTTGGCTCGGCCTCGTGGCCCTCTCCGTCTTCTACGCGCGGCTGGGATGGATGCCGGAGCCCGGCCGAATCAGCGCCACCCTGACCCCGCCCCACTTCGTCACGGGCTTCCTGCTCATCGACTCGCTCCTGGCGGGCCGCTGGGACATCGTGCGCGACGCGCTCTGGCACCTGTGCCTGCCGGCCCTGGTCCTCTGCACGCAGAACCTGGGCGTCCTGGCCCGGCTCATGCGGAGCAGCATGCTGGAAGTGCTGGGGGAGGACTACGTCCGCACGGCCCGAGCCAAGGGGCTGGGCGAGCGCGCCGTGCTGTTCCGGCACGCCGCGCGCAACGGGCTGATCCCCGTCGTCACTGTCATCGGCCTCAATTTCGGCCGCCTCTTGTCCGGGGCCGTCATCATCGAGACCGTCTTCGCCTGGCCAGGGTTGGGGCTCTACGCCTTCCGGAGCGCCACCTCGCTGGACTTCCCTGCCATCATGGGCGTGGGCATGGTGGTTGGCACCATCTACATCCTGGGCAACCTGCTGGTGGACCTCGCATACGCGGTCATCGATCCGCGTATCAGCGTCGGAGCCTGATGGCATGCCTTTCCGGCGGTCGGCGCTGGCCCCGGCGGCCCTGGTCGTGGTGGGGCTGTGGCTCGTCCTCGCCGCCGCCGCGCCGCTCCTGGCCCCGTACGAGCCCCTGCGGCAGGACCTCGCCAACCGCCTCCACCCGCCCAGCGCCGCCCACCGGCTCGGCACGGATGCTTTGGGCCGGGACATCCTGAGCCGCATCCTGTACGGGGCGCGCATCTCGATCCCCGTCGGCATCGCCGCCGTCGCCTTGGCCGCCCTGCTGGGGACTCTGATCGGCTGCGCGGCGGGATTCCTGGGCCGGGTGATGGACGAGCTCGTCATGCGCGTGACCGACCTGATGCTGGCCTTCCCGACCGTCATCCTGGCCCTGGTCATCACCGCCGCCCTGGGGGCGGGAATCCGCAACGCCGTCCTGGCCATCATGATCGCCTGGTGGCCGAGCTATGCTCGCCTCGTGCGCGGGCTGGTCCTGGCCGTGCGGGGGCGCGAATACGTCCAGGGGGCCGCCGCCTTGGGCGCGTCGGGGTGGCGCATCCTCTGGCGACACGTCCTTCCGAACATCCAGGCCTCCATCCTGGTCCTGAGCACCCTGGACGTCGGCCTCGCCATCCTGATGTTCGCCTCGCTGAGCTTCCTGGGGCTCGGCCCACCACCCGAGATCCCCGAGTGGGGATCCATGATCGCCGCCGGGCGGAACTACTTCGACCAGTGGTGGATCGCCACCTTCCCGGGGCTCGCCATCCTGAGTCTCACCCTGGCTTTCAACGTGGTGGGCGACAGCCTGCGGGACGCTCTGGATCCGCGTCTGCGCCGGGGGAGGGCGGGATGAACCTGCTCATCGCCTCGTATCTCGAGCCCCACCTGATCGAGCGGATCCGGGGGGTGGACGGGCGCCTACGGGTCGTGTTCCGTCCCGACCTGCTGGGGCACCCGCGCTACCCCGGGGACCACACCGCGCCCATGCAGCGCACGGCTGCGCAGGATGCGGAGTGGGCGGCCCTCCTGGCCGAGGCAGAGATCCTGTTCGACGTCTACCGGCCGCAGAGCGATGACCTCCCGCGGCGCGCCCCGCGCCTGCGCTGGATCCAGTTCAGCAGCTCAGGCATCGGCGCCCTCGTCCATCAGATGGGTCTCGTGGCAAGCCCGATCCTCGTCACCAACGCAGCCGGGATCCACGGCAATCCGCTGGCCGAGTTCGTCCTGTTCGCCATGCTGTACTTCGCCAAGCGGATGCCGCGCGTCCTGGCGGATCAGCGCCGGCACCGCTGGGAGCGGTTCGCCGTCGGGACCCTGCGCGGGGCGACCCTGGGGGTGGTCGGGCTGGGGACGGTCGGGCAGGAGGTCGCCCGGCTGGCCCGGGCGGCGGGAGCGCGGGTGGTGGCGGTGCGACGGTCCGCCGGCGCTCGGGCTGAGGCGGATGTCGGGGCGGTCTACGGGCCGGGGCGGCTGCGCGACCTGCTGGCCGAGAGCGATTACGTGGCGCTCACCATCCCGCTCACTGGGGAGACCACCAAGCTGATCGGCCAGGCGGAGCTGGCGGCCGTGAAGCCGGGGGCGGTGCTGATCAATATCAGCCGGGGCGCGGTGGTGGACGAGGGCGCCCTGGTCGCGGCCCTTCAGTCAGGCCGCCTGGGCGGCGCAGCGCTCGACGTCGTGGAGCGGGAGCCTCTCCCGCCGGAGAGCCCGCTGTGGGATCTGCCGAACGTCCTGATCACCCCGCACAGCATGAGCACTGCTATCGGCGAGAACGAGCTGGTGGTGGACCTCTTCTGCGACAACCTGCGACATTTCCTCGCCAGGGGGCCTCTCCGGAACCTCTTCGATCGGGGGCGGGGATACTGAGCCCAGAAATTTCACCGCGGAGAGCGCAGAGATCGCAGAGAGGCGCTAACCTTCATGGAAGCGACGGACCTTCCGGAAGGAATTTGCCGAGCCGCCCCTCCGTGGTTCCCCGCGTCAGCGCCTTGAATATTGGGGGCTTCCTCTGCGCCCTTTGCGTGCTCTGCGGTTGAACTGTATTATTCGGGCTGAAGCAGAGGCGCGAGCCAAGCGCTGCGAGAGAGCGGAGGACTGCGAGCCGCGGGGCGGAGCGGGAGGTCAGCGCGGGAGCGATTTCTTCAACGCCTGGATCTCCTTGGCCTCGGATCGTGCCTTGTAGAAGGGGTCCAGCGGGAAGCAGCCCGAGACCATCCGATTGCGGGGCCCCGTGGTGCAGTCGCTGAAGGTGCGGCAGATGCGCTTCCGCCTGAGCATCCGCCCGGCCAGGACATCCGCCGGCAGCTCCGGATAGGGCAAAAGCATCCGCCCCACCCCCACCAAGTCCACGTGGCCGAGGCGGATCTGCGCCTGCGCCACGCAGGGCAGGTACTCCTGGAAGTAGGTGTATCCCGTCCCGACGACGGTCAGCTCCGGCACGGCCCCCTTCACTTTCGCGGCCACGTCCAGCAGCCGCGCGCAGCCCGTGAGGGGGTCTTCCGGCGGCGGATAGCCGTCGGACGGTGGGAACGTCGCAGGGCGCATGAGGTGCGGGTTGTAATACGGGCACGCCGCCGTGACATTGACGAGCTGAACGCCCAGGTCGCGGCACATGCGCAGGAACGCGATGGGCTCGGTCAGGTCGATCTCGAGGGGGTTGTCGGGGTTCAGCCCGAAGCCGTAGCGCCACGGGAGGAACGGGCGGAAGTCCACGGGCACGCCTCGCGTCCCCTCCCCGGGCTTGGGGTGCATGAAGGGGACAAAGTCGAATACGGAGAGGCGGACGCCGAGGTGCAGGCCGGGCACGTCGCGCTGGATGGCTCTGACGATCTCGCGGAAGAGCCGGCTGCGGTTCTCCAGGCTCCCCCCGTATGGTCCGGGGCGCGTGTGCGCCGAGAGGAGCTCGTGGAGGAGGTATCCGTGGCAGCTCTTGACGTCTACAAAGTCAAAGCCCGCCCCGGCCGCGAATCGCGCCGCGGCCACATAGTGCTGCACCAGGTCCTCCAGCTCGGCATCCGTGAACATCGGGTTGTCGTCCGTGATGCCGAGCCTCGCGTCCATGATGGGATGCCGGTAGGCGATGCGGGGGCGGGGCAGGTGATCCGGCTCGGGGCGGGAGTAGCGCCCGGAGTGGGTGAGCTGGAGGCCCACGAAGAGATCGTCGGTCGTCCCGAAGCGCTTGCGGTGGGCTGACTTGAGGGTCGTGAGCAGCCCTGCCAGGTCCTTCTCGTTGTCCTTGGCATAGCAGAGCTGGTTGGGGTTGGCCCGTCCGTCGTGGCGAACGGCCACCGCCTCGCCGCCCCAGATGAGCTTGGCGCCGGAGATGCCGAAGTGCGTCCAGCGGCGCCTCACCAGATCCGTCGGTTTCCCGTCCAGCGTCCCGTCCCAGCCTTCCATGGGGTGCGTGGCGAATCGGTTGCTCAGCTTCCGCCCGTATACCGTGATGGGCTGCGCCAGCGGATTTTGATCCGGCGGAAGGAGCGCATCGTCGCAGGCCACCGGGATGGGGAGCGTGGCCAGGTGGCGCTTGAATTCCTCCACCGTCTTGAAAGCGGCCACCCGCGGGATGCTGTCCAGCTCCTGCTGCCCTGTCATCGAAAAGCCAACCCTTTCATTGGGCGAACGACAATTCTCCCCCAAGCTATGGCCGTACCTCTATACCGGCCCAGCCCCGAGGGAGCAAGCGGTTTCTCCCGCTTGTTTCCTGCAGCGTCCAACGGGAGGCGACGTGAAAACCGGAGGCACCCAAGACATTCGTCACCAACTCTACGCTCTTGTCCGGGGGAGGGGACAAATCCCGCTCCCCGCTTGCCCCCCGCGGCGATTCTCTGGTACAGAGCATCCACGACCTGCGGTTACCCTCGGGCGGCGGAGAGACCTCGACACCTGCATCTTCTGGAGGGAACCATGGATAGAGTCAGCGCCGATTCTCACGTTGGAATCGGCTTTTTTGTTCCACGCAGGTGCCCCTGTGATTTCGATTCGGCAATGTGAACAATTCTATCGACCGGCATGGTCCGGATTCCTTCGGATGCGATCACCGGTCGGCGGCGCATCGAGGGGAGAGATGAGGCAGAGCGATCCTATGGTGATCCTGAATATCGCAGTAGTGTGAGTGAGGCGATACCGGCTTGGTATCGGCCCGTCCCAAGCGGGATGTTCAGCGGCGTCACTCTGAAGTCTGAAGAAGGAGGAGACACCATGCGGCACGATTGGAAGGCCAGTTCGGTGACGCGACGAGAGTTCCTCGCCCTCCTCTCTGCAACAGCGGGCACCACGGCCCTCGGGGCCAGGACGGCGCTGGCCGCAGCTTCCGCAAGCCAGCCGGCAGGGACACCGAAGTATCGACTGAAGTTGGCTCACCACCTGCAGCTCAATCACATCGTCGAGACCATGTGTCAGAAGTTTGCCTCAGCGGTAGGCACTCGCACCAACGGCCAAGTGGAGATCAAGGTCTTCGGGGCCGGCCAGATTGGAGGCCTGAAGGACAACGCGGAAGGTGTACGCCTCGGCACCCTGGATTTCTGCTGCGCCGATTGCGCCCAACTCGGCCTGTTCCACGCCCGGGCGAACATCATCAGCCTCCCCTTCCTCTTCCGTGACTTCGCCCACTACAAGAAAGTGGTAGAAGGGCCTGTAGGGAAGGAACTCGCCAAAGAGATACTGGAGAAAGCGAACATCCGTATTCTCTCCTATTGGCCGGCCGGGTTCCGCATCATGGCCTGCCGTACCAAGCCGATCAAGAGCCCTGCCGATATGAAGGGGCTCAAGATCCGCATCCCCGAGGTGCCCATCTTCGTTGAAACCATGAAGGCGCTGGGTGCCAACGCCACGCCAATGCCCTGGGGCGAAGTCTACACGTCCCTGCAGACAGGCGTGGTGGATGCCATCGAGGTGCCCAGCGATACCATTTTCGCTGGGAAGATGTATGAGGTGACGAAGTACCTCTCGCGCACTTACCACATCTTCACCGACTGCAACCTCCTCGTCAGCGAAAAGGTGTACGCATCTTTGCCCGCCGACATCCAGCAGACACTCTACGCGGTAGCCAGGGAGGTATTTTGGGACTGGGGCGCAGTGGAATCCGAGAAGCTTGACATATCGGGCTGGGACTCGCTGATCAAGGCAGGCATGCAGGGGATCGAGCCAGATCGGGAATCGTTCCGGGCCGCTGTCAAGCCGGTCTGGGACAACTTCATCGCGCAGACAAACACCGGGGACTGGATCAAGGCCATCGCGAGCGCATGAGTAGGACGGGGCATCCCCGTCGCTCGGGTGCAATCGCCAGGAACGAGTGCGGGGCAGCACGGCGCTGGTTGGGGTAGGTCGTGCTGCATTGGCTATCCACCGGTCGAGCCGGGTTCGGCCGAGCGGGCAGGAGGGAAGGAGCCGGGGACCGTGCCGCGCATTCTCCACTATCTCGACCTGGGGCTGTATTGGTCGGTCGGTCTTTTATTGGCTGTGCTGACGATCGTGGGATTCACCACGGTGGTTTTTCGCTACGTCCTCCACTCATCGCTGTTCTGGGGGGATGAGTTCCTCCGCTACCTGCAGATCTGGCTCGTCTTCCTGAGTGCCGCGCTTGCAGTGCGCCACCGGGCGCTCATCACAGTGGATATCTTCACGCAGCCGCTCTCGCACCGTGTGCGGGAATATACGGCGGCCGTAATTTCTGGTGTGTCAGCCATCTTCCTGCTGGCTCTGGTCTACTTTTCGCTTGAATTGGTTCGCCGCAGCGTCGGCGTGGTATCCGCATCCATGGGTATTCCCATGGCGCAGATGTACTTAGTCTTCCCCATCGGGCTCGGGCTGATGGCGATCAACACCCTGCGGGAGATGGTGGCGCACGTCGTGGCGGCCTTCAGCCCGCCGCCCGCCCGGGTCGAGGCGGAGCCGAAAGTGCCAGATCGCTTGGTGCACCCGGAGTAGGTTTCTCGGGCATGCCATTGCACGGGTGAGGGACATCCCAGATACGTCTGGACCACCCGGAGCATTGCTTCACCACCCAGGGAATCGCCGGTCAGGAGACAGCGAGGCGGGGAGAACGCGTGATTACGATATTGTTTGTGGTGGTCACAGTGCTCATGTTTGCCGGGATGCCGGTAGCCCTGTCCATGGGCCTGTCTGCACTCGTGGTTGTTCTGCTCAAGGGCGAGACGAACCCGTTGGTGATGGCGCAGCGGATGTTCGTGGGGGTGGACTCCTTGCCGCTCTTGGCCATCCCGTACTTCATTCTCGCCGGAGCGCTCATGGAGGAGGGCGGAATCTCGCACCGGCTCGTGAGATTTGCCGCCACCATTATCGGCCACATCCGGGGAGGCCTGGGTATGGTCGCCGTGGTGGCCAGCATGATCTTCGCCGGCATCTCCGGCTCTGCCGCCGCCGATACCAGCGCCATCGGCTCGATCATGATGCCGGCCATGATCCGGCGCGGCTACAAGCGGGGCTTCGTGGTCGTGCTGCAAGCCTCTGCCGGCACCATTGGCCCGATCATCCCGCCGAGCATCCTGATGATCATCTACGGCTCAATGACCGGCCTGTCTATCGGCGAGCTGTTCCTCGCCGGCTTCGTCCCCGGAGTCCTCGTCGGCCTGTCCCTCATGGGACTGACTTACTACTATGCTCTGCGCGATGGCTACGAGGGTGAACCCCGCGCCACGTGGCGCCAGACGGCCACCGCAACCTGGGAAGCGCTCCCGGCCATGGTCCTGCCCGTCATCATCATCGGTGGCATTCTGGGAGGCATCTTCACCGCCACCGAGGCCGGCGTGGTGGCTGTGGTCTATGCCCTCATCGTTGGCTTTTTCGTCTACCGAGATCTGAAGCTAAAGGAAGTCCCGCGCATCTTGGCCAACGCGGCCATGACCTCCTTTGGCCTCTTGTTTATCGTCGCCAATGCTGCGATGTTTGGCTGGGTGTTGGCGCGCGAGGAGTTTCCCAGGCGGACCGTGGGCTTCCTCACCTCGCTCACCACGGACCCCAACGTCATATTGCTGCTGATCATCATCTTCCTGCTTCTGGTCGGGTGCTTTGTGGAGACGATCTCCGCTATGATCATTCTGGTGCCGATGCTCTTCGCTACTGGCGCCGCGTACCACTTTCACCCGGTTCATTTCGCGATGGTGATTGTCATTCTGCTGCTCATCGGCACGATCACGCCGCCAGTGGGCATCTTGCTCTATTTAGCCGCTGCCATGACCAAGACACCGATCTCAGAAACGTTGAAATACATTTTCCCCTTCGTCATCGCGATGCTCCTCGTCGTGATCCTGGTCGCCTGGGTGCCTCAGGTCAGCCTATTCGTGCCGAATCTGTTCTTTCACAAAGGTTGAAGTCCCAACCTGGAGGCTCCGATGACACGTCGAGAACGGATCATGGCGGCCGCGCAAAGGCAGCCTGCCGACAAGCTGCCTTTTTTCCACTACTGGCGTCACTGCCAGACCGGCTGGGCCGAGCGGGAGTGCAGAAACCGCGGCATGGGTATGAACTGGGTCCGACCGCCGTACGTCGAGAGATTGCACGGCATCGAAGTCACCGAGAAGCGCGCCTTCGTTTCGGGAAGGCGCATAATCCGCCGGACCTATTCGACGCCCGTCGGCAGCGTGTACGAGGATGAGTATCGTGAGCCCGGCGTGGGGCAGTGGCACGCCAACCGAAGCTGGAAAGGGAGCCAGCCATGGATAACCGAGCGGTTCATAAAGACGCCGGATGACTACAAGGTCATGAAGTACATTGTCGAGCACACCGAGTATGTCGCGGATTACTTCCCGATTGAACAGGCCATGGACTGGCTGGGCGAGGAAGGCGTCGTGCTCGATGGCCTCCCGCATTCACCCATGCAGATGCTGATGATCCACTGGGTTGGAAGCGAGGGGGGTCGGTTCTTCTATCACCTTGCAGACTATCCGGAGCTGGTCGAGGATCTGTCGCAGGCGATCTCCAGGAGTCGTGAGCCGCTCTATGAAATCGCCGCGAAATCCCCGGCGCCCATCGCCCTGTGCGGGGACAACATTGATGGGGTCCTGGTCAACCCAAAGCTCTTTCAGAAGTACTTCATGCCGGAATACGAGAAGCAGGCAAAAGCTCTGCACAAGCGCGGGAAGCTCATGGCTGTCCACATGGACGGGCGGCTCAAGGTGCTGAAAGAGCTCATCCTCAGGACGCCCATCGACATCATCGAGGCGCTGCATCCACCACCGATGGGGGACCTCCCTATCCGCGAGGCGCTCTCTCTCTGGAGAGAGAAAGCCGTCTGGCTGGGATTCCCGGGGTCGGTATATGCGCTGGGATCCGGCGCGACGAAGGAATTCGCCCTGGAGCTTCTGAGAGAGGTTGGTGATGGGGAGAGGCTGGCTATCACCATGTCCACCGAGAACCAAGTGTCCAACGACAACCTTCGCATGCTCACTGCTGTCCTGGAGAACGCGGAATTACCGCTGATGCCGGGGATCGTTGACCGGATCGAGAAATCTCTTGCGTGACCAGCCGTTTTGGGAGGGCTGCCCGTCTGGCTGGCCAGCAATCGGAGACGCTGGATCCGCTTCTCCGTGACTTGACAGAGCGCCGGGTCGAGAGTAGGGTCTACCCAGTGCACCTCCCCGGGACGCCCGATGGAGGAGGCCAGATGGGGTCGGCTATCGATCGCTCACCGGGCCCGACTCGGACCACCAACTGGGCGCGTCCTCCACTGCCTGCCTGTCCGCGTCTCCATCCCATCTCTATCCCTGAGCCCGGATCGCCACCGTGCGTCGAGTTGAGCCGTCAGGCCCCACAGGACAGCGCCGGCCCTGTCGACCGTCGCCCTCGTCTCCAACCCGCAGGACCAGCACCCTGTCGCACGGTCCAGCGCTCCTTCTCCATTCATTTGCTGGAATCGTCCACGTCCGAGTACTTAGTCACGGGAAGCTGTCCTGACGTGCGTGTTGCTCAAGGCACGTTTACCTCAGACTGCAATCTGAGTGAGCTTCATCTCAATGGAAGGTGTCGATGAACACGCTTAGCCTACGAATACGATATCGGCCAATAAGAATAGCGTGGTGTCTGAAGGCAGGCGACTTTGTTATTGAGTCCTGCATAAATAATGCAATACTCAGCGCAAAAAAGGGGGCAGGTCCGATTGCGTGATGCAGCCACGCAGGAGGCGCGGAGAGTAGCGGATGCCGAGCAGGGCGGCGAGCAGCTCTGCCCAGAGGGCCCCGCGATCATCGGGCCGACCGTTGGCGAGCCGGCCTTTGGCCAGCGTCCAGACCCCTTCGTCCGGGTTCAGCTCGGGGGCGTAGGGCGGGAACCGCTCGAGGTGCAGGCGCGGGAACTCGGCGCACAGGGCACGGACGAGGGGCCCCTGGTGGATCGTGCCGCCATCCCACAGCACGATCACGGGGCCCCGGAGGTGGCGCAGGAGCTCCCGGAGGAACCCGCACGCCTCCGCCGCGTGGAGGTTCTGGTCGTGGAGCTGGAAGTAGAGGCCGAGGCGCTGCCGCCGCGGGCTGACCGACAGGCCGGAGATGGCCGAGAGCCGGTCGTGGCGCTGCCAGTGGCGCAGGAGCGGGGTCTTCCCGGTGGGGGCCCAGGTCCGGCGCACGCTCGGGATGAGCAGAAACCCGGACTCGTCTACGAAGACGAGGTGGGCGCCCAGCCGCGCGGCGTTTTTTTTACCCGGGGCCACTCCGCCCGCGTCCACCGGGCGATGGCGGCCTCGTCCCGCTGGAGGGCGCGTCGCTCCGGCTTCTGCGGCGTCCAGTCCAGGGCGTGGAGGAGCCGCCCGACGTGGTCCGGGTGGTACCGCACGCCGAAGTGGCGCTCGATCACCTCGGCGACCCGGGCGGTCGTCCACAGGTCGGTCCGGTACCCGTGGGCGAGCGACCCTTGGAGGAGCAGGCGCACGAGTTGCTGGCGCTGCCGCCGGGTCAGCTTCGGCGGACGGCCCGGGGAGGCCCCGACCTGGAACGCGCGCTCCCCGCGGCGCCGCACGGCGTCCCGCCAGCGCATCACGGAGCTGGCGGCACAGCGGAGCCAGCGTGCCACCGCATTCAGGGAGTGCCCCTCCCCCAGGAGGGAAAGTGCGTGCCGCCGGCGTGCCTCCAGCACCGCTGCCGAGCCTCGTGGTCGCATGGTGGCTGCCCTCCTCGTTGGACAGTGGGGACAGCCACTATTATTGCATTATTTATGCAGATGTCAATAGGTGCACCCCATTCTCGAACAGCTCGCTCTGACCGTTGCCGATTCGGTCGGTCACCACCAATGAGCCGCTGGCCAATCCCTCGAAGACCCGCATGTTCAAGTCACCCTTGATCGAGCTATTGAACACAATCCGTGACCGGCTGTAGACTTCCGCAATTTCCTCTCGTGGATACGCCCGATGGTAATCATTGACAACAAATCGCTCGCCTAGCAACGCGAGTCGACGTTTCCGGTCCCCTGAGTGAACTTGACCCACGAAGCCGATGTCCCATTCCTTCGCTCGCGGCAGCACGCCGTGAATCTCGAGATCGCACGCCAGCGGCAACCAGTACACGTGCGGGTTCCCCATCTGACGGAAGACTTCCACGAAGTCGCGTTGAGCCACGAAAATATAGTCAAAGAAGGGTTTCAGTAGAAGTTTTTCCTTGAGGTGCAAGTGGACGTCTACCAGGTAGACCGCAGTCGGGCAGGGCATTTGTTCCCACCCATGTGGAAAGATCTCCCCGCCGGGATCAATCAATAGCGCAAAATCCGGGCTCCACTTTCCCCTTGCACTGAACTCCAGGATGTTCTGATTGCAGCGAAACCCGGGGCGTGTTCCGAAGCACGAGCAGACAGGTGTGACGGAATGGCCGAGCGCCTGGAAGGCACGCTCGAAATACCGGGCAGTGGCATGTGGCCGATACCGATATGCAAGGAGAAGGTTCATTGGCGTATGAGTCGATCGTTGAGATTCCCTTGAATCACACGACCGTTTTTCAGCGTAAACCGCTTATCCAGTGGCCACCTTCTGATCAGGCGAGTAGGCCTTTCGACCAGCAATCCTGTTCCGCGCGAGAACGGCCAGCGCCGAGCGAGACTCGCTAGCATGCGATGCACGATCGTGCCTCGGCAAGTTCGGAATACACATCCAAAAGGTCATCGGCCAAACGCCGGATTGTGAACTGAGTGCGCCGTGACCAACTCTCCTGCCCTAGCTGGCGACGCAGCTCTGGAGTCGTAGTAAGCCTCCGCATTCCGTGCAAGATGCTGTCCGTGCTCCAGGGATCCACTAATACCGCGCCCTTGCCGGCCATTTCCTCCATCGAAGAAGACTGAGACGTGAGCACTGGTTTTCCGGCAACCATCGCCTCCGCCACGGATATACCGAACCCTTCGTATAGGGAGGGATACAGCACTGCCCCGCAGCCATAGTACAAATCCACCAACTGAGGCCGCGGCAGGTATCCCGTCCACACCACCCCCCTCTCTGTCAATATGAGTGAGACACGGACCCCCCCGGAGTTTAATGTAGAAGAGGGCGGGGAAAGCGTCAGGGAGAATGAGTGAGAGCAATGCAGCGGTGGTGATCCCGGAGGTCGAGGTGGCAGAGAAGGCGGTCCGACGGCAGTTCAGCGCCGAGTACAAGCGGAAGATCCTCAGGGAGGCAGATGCCTGCACACGAGAGGGGGCGATCGGGGCCCTCCTCCCGACGGGAAGGCCTGTACAGCTCCCACCTGACGGTGTGGCGGGCAGCCCGGGAGCGGGGTGCGATCGCGGGGCTGGCGCCGAAGAAGCGCGGGCCCAAGGTCACGCCTCCCGACCCGCGGGACCGCAAGATCGTCGAGCTGGAGCGGGAGACGCGGCGGTTGACGTCCCGGCTCGAGCGGGCCGAGGCGCTGGTGGATCTCCAAAAAAAAGTCTCGATGCTCCTGGGGATCGTGCTGCCCGAGGCGACGAGGCGCGGTGACGCAGACCGTGGCGGACGTCAAGGAGCCCTCGGGTGGCCCCGACCTGCGCGGGGATGGGGGTGCCCTGGTCCAGCTTCTACCGGCACCAGCGCGCGGCGGGGCGTCGGTGCCGCGCCGTACCCCGCCCGAGCGCCCTCTCGCCCGCGGAGCGGGGGACCGCCCTGGCGGTCCTGCACGAGCCGTGGTTCGTCTACTGCGTGGGGCAGGTCTACACCCGGCTCCTCGATGACAACCGCTATCTGTGTTCGGAACGGACCTTGTACCGGATCCTCGAAGAGAATCAGGAAGTGCGGGAGCGGCGGGACCAGTGGCGCCACCCGGTGTACCAGAAGCCCGAGTTGCTGGCGACGGCGCCCAATCAGGTCTGGTCCTGGGACATCACCAAGCTGCTCGGCCCGGTGAAGTGGACCTACTACTACCTCTACGTGCTCCTGGACATCTTCAGCCGCTACGTGCCCGGGTGGCTGCTGGCCACGCAGGAGAGCGCCGCGCTGGCCAAACAGCTCATCGCGGAGACCTGCCGCCGGCAGGCGATCGATCCGGGCCAGCTCACCGCGCATTCCGATCGCGGGCCGTCGATGACCAGCACGTCCGTCGCCCTGCTGCTGGCGGACCTGGGCGTCACCAAGTCGTTGTCGCGGCCGCAGACCTCGAACGACAACCCGTACTCCGAAGCCCAGTTCAAGACCCTGAAGTACCGGCCGGAGTTCCCGGAGCGCTTCGGGTCCCTCCAGGACGGGCGGGGGTTCTGCCGGACCTTCTTCGGCTGGTACAACACCGAGCATCACCATTCCGGGATCGGCATGATGACCCCGGCGGCCGTCCATTACGGCCAGGCCCCGCGGATCATCGCCGCGCGGCAGCACACCCTGGACACGGCGTTCGCGTTGCACCCGGAGAGATTTGTTAGCAACCCGCCCCGGCATCAGCACGTGCCTCAACAGGCCTGGATCAATCCGCCGAGGGCGAAAACGGATCTCCAGGTTGCCCCAGGATCGACGATCGTCCGCCTGCCGATCCTCCGGTTCGTTATCCCCATGAACCTTTTGCAGACCGAGGTGGGCCCACGGACAGAGAGAGTCGTACACTAAATGCCCACGGTCAGTGTCTCGAAGTTCGTCCGACAGGCTC
>CAVQPC010000032.1:0-57832 GCA_963714585.1 uncultured Methylomirabilota bacterium | reverse complement strand
GCGACGCCCGTCGAGCTGGTCTTCGTCTTCACCGCGGTGTTCGCGGTGGTCCCCATGGTCTTCTACTTCCTGCTGCAGCGCTACTTCATCAGCGGGCTCACGAGCGGAGCCATGAAAGGCTAGGGAGACAAGGTATGCCGAGGGTGCCACAAGATCAAATCTCGAGCCTTCGGCTTGCGAAGCCAGCGCTGTGAAATGAGCGACCGAGAGGGCCGTGGGCCGGCCAGCGCCCGCGTTTCAATGAGGCTCGCCCATCCGCGGAGGAGAATCTGATGCGAATCACCACGATCGAAACGATCCGGCTCGAGGAGTTTCCCAATCTCCTGTGGGTTCACGTCGGTACGGACGAAGGCCTGACCGGGTTGGGCGAGACCTTCTACGGTCCGGGCGCGGCCGAGGCCCATATCCACGACGTGATCGCCCCCTACCTTCTCGGTCAGGACCCCCTGCAGATCGATCGGCACCAGGGGCACCTGCTCGGCTATCTCGGGTTCGTCGGCTCCAGCGCCGAGATGCGGGGGCGATCCGCCGTGGACATCGCCCTGTGGGACCTCTGGGGGCAGGCGACGCGCCAGCCCCTCCACCAACTGCTTGGGCGGGGCCGTCCGGGAGAGTATCCGCGTCTACAATACCTGCGCGGGCTATCGCTACGTCCGCAGTCGCCCGACGCAGGGGACGGCGAATTTTGGTCTCGGAGAGACGGAAGGACCGTACGAGGACCTGGACGCCTTCCTGAACCGGGCGGACGAGTTGGCCCAGAGTCTCCTGGAGATGGGGATCACCGGCATGAAGATCTGGCCCTTTGACTACGCCGCGGAGGCATCGCAGGGTCAGTACATCTCCGCCGCAGATCTCAACAAGGCCCTGGGCCCGTTCGAAAAGATCCGCACAGGCTGTTGGCACCAAGATGGACGTGATGGCCGAGCTGCACTCCCAGTGGAACCGCCCGATGGCGATCAAAATCTGCCGCGCGCTGGAGCCCCTGAACCTGCTCTGGGTGGAGGATCCGGTCTTCATGGATCATCTCCACAGTCTCGAGGAGGTCGCGCGCTCGACCACCGCGCCGATCGCCGTGGGGGAGACCCGGGGCGGACGGGCGGACTTCCGCTCCCTCATCGAGATGGACGCGCTGAGCACGATCATTCTCGATCTGTCCTGGTGCGGCGGCATCTCGGAAGCGCGCAAGGTCGCCGCCATCGCCGAAGCGTGGCATGTGCCGGTGGCCTTCCACGACTGCAGCGGTCCGGTCGTGCTCGCGGCCTCGACCCACCTCGCGATGAACGTGCGCAACTGCTTCATCCAGGAGATGGTGCGGGCGTTCTACTACGGCTGGTATGGGGAACTCGTCACGGCTCTTCCCCCGATCGAGCGCGGCATGATCCGGCCCCCGGCCGCCCCCGGCCACGGGCTCAAGCTGCTCCCAGAGGTCATAAAGCGAAAAGACTGCCATATTCGCCGGAGTCCATAGGCCGAAAGGGCTGAGGGACAGCTCCGGCTGTATCGAAAGGCTCCGAGATGCATGTCATTCTGCACAGATGGGCGCGAGCGACGTGTCGGGGCGTGTTCTGTAGTGGCGCGTGCAAGAACGCGAGACGCCAGCGAGGCGTGCATTGCCTTGGACCATGGTATCACCCCCCCCAGCTCCCCAGACGGGACTGTCGTGGTCTCTCGTTGCGGTCATTGATGCGCTAGGGGGGTCGGGGGGCTGTCCCCTCGACGCCCGATCTACGAGGTTGGTTGTTTCACCTGGACCCCGTACTCAAGAAGAGGAGGATAACGATGGCTAGCAGCCCGAGGCAACTCAGCAGGCGCGAGTGTTTCTCCAGGATGATCATCGGTGGAGCGGCAGTCGCGCTCGGCGGGACCGCGCTGATCGGATCGAGTCCGAGACTGGCCCGAGCAGCCTCCAGCGGCAGGAAGATCACGCTACGTTTCTCGCACTCCTGGGCGCCCGATCCCGCCATGGCGGGAGGGCACATTATCGCGCTCCGTTTACAGGAACTCGTGGCCAAGAAGACGAATGGCGAATTGGAGATCCAAATCTTTCCCGCAAGTCAGCTTGGGGAGGAGCGCGTGGCCGTCGAGGGCGTGAAGATGGGCACCATCGACATGATGGCGTCCGGCACGGCGATCTGGGCCAATTTCGCGCCCAAGCTCGCGGTGTGCGACCTGCCCTACATCTTCACCAGCTTTGCGCAGGCGCAAAAGGTGTTGGCTGGCCCGGCTGGGGCCGAGTTGGCCAACATGTGACGGAGGCAACGGGTGCCCGACTGCTCGGCCTGTGGAGCTCGCTGGGCTTCCGGAACGTGGCCACGAAGTCGAAGGAAGTCAAGAAGGTCGAGGACCTCAAAGGGCTGAAAATCCGCGTCATTCAGACCCCCACGTACATCCGCACCTTCGAGTTGCTGGGCGCGAGCCCCACGCCGATGCCGTTCGGTGAGGTGTACACCTCCCTGCAGACTGGAGTGCTGGACGGTTGGGAACACGACGCGCCGACGATGGCGTCTGCCAAGATGTACGAGGTGACCAAGTATCTCGCCCGCACTGAGCACCTGTACGGCGTCAACATGCTGATGGCGAACGGCAAGAAAGTGGAGTCCTTGCCCGCCGACATCCGGAAGGCGCTGGAAGAGGCGGCCAGAGAGGCTTGCGACTACACCTTCGATCTGGCGAAGCAGAAGGAGGAGGAAGGCCTCAAGGTGCTCCGGGAGAAAGGTATGGTCATCACCACGTTTGAAAAGGGGCCAGCGATCGAGCGGGTGAAAGGCTACTGGAAGGAGTACGCGGAGAAAGTCAAGGCGGGGGACATTCTGGCCAAGTTGGTTAGCTAGCGCGGTCAGGACCCCAAGGCGAGAAGGCGCTGCCTACGCTGTGCCTGGCTGGGGCGCAACGTAGGCAGCAGTGGAGGTGGCGCGTGGCGAGACTTGGCCGACTGTATCTCTGTGCGCTCAAAGGAACGATTGCGGTCCTGTTCGCCGTGTTGGTGGTGGTCGCGTTCTATCAGGTCGTGTCCCGATACGTACTGGGAGTCACACCCGCATGGGCTGAAGAGGCGGCACGCTATCTGGCGATTTGGACGGTGTTGCTAACCAGCGCACTGGCCATTGAATTGAAGGCCCATATTGCCGTCGAGCTCTTCCCGAACGCTCTGCCACGGCGCGCTCGGCTCCTGGTCTTGGCGTTCGGGTGGGTCGCCATCCTTAGTTTCTTGGTCGTCTTCCTGTGGCAAAGCTTCAATCTCATCGCGCTTGCAGAGGGACAGGTCACCCCTGGTCTCGGAGTGCCCATGGCCTCGATCTATTGGATCCTGCCGCTAGCGGGCTGTTGCATGATCATCAGTTCCATCCGCGCGGTGTGCGTTTTTGTCCGGCATGAGGTGCAGGGCCTCCCACGCGAGACCGAGCGACCCCTCACGCACTGAACACGAATCGGTCTTCTCTGGAGGGTATGACGCAATGCTTATTCCTCTGTTCCTCTCTTTCGGGGTGTTTCTCCTCCTCGGCCTTCCGATCTTCTTCGCCATGGGCCTGTCATCGCTCGTCGGACTCCTGGTCCAGGGCGACTTGAGCTTGATGGTCATCCCCCAGCGGATGTTTGCCATGATCGACAGCTTTTCGTTGCTGGCGATTCCCTTCTTCGTATTGGCCGGGGTATTCATGGAGACAGGAGGCATCTCGGTCCGCTTAGTGAGGTTCGCCAGCGCATTAGTGGGACATTTTCGTGCCGGCTTGGCGCATGTGGCCATCCTGTCGGCGATGATCTTTGCTGGCGTGTCAGGGTCGGCGACGGCCGATACCTCAGCCATTGGCGCGATCACGATTCCGGCCATGATCACAACGGGCTACAAGCGAGGTTTCGTGGCGGCCCTGCTGGCCTCCGCTGGTGCTATCGGACCGATCATTCCCCCGAGTCTGATTATGATTGTGTACGGGTCGATGACGGGCGTTTCGATTGCCGCCATGTTCTTGGGGGGGTTCATCCCCGGGGTCATCATCGGGTTAGGCCTCATGGCCGTCTGCTATCTCTGGCGGTCCCAGACCTTGGGGGCGCGCGAGCCCCGCGTGACCCTGAAAGAAGCGTGGCGTCGTCTCGTCGATGCCTCATGGGCGCTGATCAGCCCCGTGATCATTCTCGGCGGAATCGTGTTCGGCGTCTTCACGCCCACCGAAGCCGGTGTGGTCGCGGTGGTGTACGCACTGGTCGTCGGCTTGTTCGTCTATCAGGAGATCAAGGTAGCCGAGATCCCGGGGATGCTGATCAAGGCCGCCGTGACCTCGACGCTGGTGATGAGCATCATCGCCGCTGCTGGGATCTTCGGTTGGCTTCTCGCGAGCGAGCGCATGCCCACCTTGGTCGCCGACTGGATGAACAGCGTGACCCAAAGCGTCGCGCTCAAGATGCTCCTCATCCAACTCTTCTTGCTGGTGCTGGGCTGCTTCGTGGAGGGGTTGGCGGCGGCAATTATCCTCATCCCGGTCCTGCACCCACTGGCGCTGCAAATGGGCCTGGACCCAGTGCACTTCGCGGTGGTGGTGTGCATCAACATCATCGTCGGCGGGGTAACGCCACCGGTGGGCGTCCTTCTGTATGTGTCAGCCAGCATCGCGGAGACGACTCTCGAAGACGCCTCGCGCTACGTGTGGCCGTTTCTCGTGGTACTCGTGGGCGTCATTCTTGCCACGGCATACATTCCCAGCCTCGTGACATTCCTGCCACGGCTAATCCTCCGATAGGCAACGGGCGCGACTGGCAGACGTTATGAAAATAGCAGGCGTGGTTGCGAGCATCCGGTCACGGCTGGGATCTGGATGGGATCGATAACCGAGGCGGGGATGACAGAAGTGGCTGATGGAAGTCGCGGGACGAAGCGGCCTCCCAAAGCGGATGGCCGAGGTCGCCTACTCCCGCCGACGCCCTAGGCCGAGCAACTCAAGGGAGTGGAGCGGCAGAACGCGCGGGGGCACGAGGGTGTTGCCGATTCGACAAACGGATCCCGGAGGAGGCGGCCAAGGTCGAAGTATGAGCCCCTCCGACCTCCGTGCCTGCGCGTTGACAGCGTGCGAGCGATTGGGGGTCCTGGAATGGCGAGCACGCCCGGTGTTTGTTGCGCGCCGCTTGATTCGCAGCGTGACGCCCAGCCAAAACCGGATGAGGTGTCATTGACGATGGTCATCAACAGACTGGTTACCGAGTTCGGCCCGTACGGGTATCGTCAGCGCATGGTGTTGGTTCGCCGGGAGGGGTCGGTCATACCGAAGCGGGTCGGATTTAGCGGCAGGAGGGTCTGCTAATCCCCACGCCGCAGCCGCAGGAGGGCAGTGGCCGAACGACAGCTCAGATGGATATCCGCCCTGCAGGGGTCGCGTTCCAGTAGGACGTGCTACGAAGTGAGGAGCCCATCACGGAGGAAGCCATGCTGGCGTGCAGGATTCATGGGGCGGAGGACTTGCGAGTGGAGTTGATGCCCGAGCCGGAGGCAGGGCCGGGCGAGGTGTGCTTGATGCTAGGAGCGGGGGGGATTTGCGGATCCGACCTGCACTACTTCCTGCACGGACGCATCGGGAACTTCATCATCTGCGAACCCCTGATTCCGGGCCACGAGATTTCCGGGACGGCGGTCAAGGTCGGCCCCGGCGTGAGGCGCGTTAAGGAGGGCGACAAGGTCGCAATCAACCCCTCGCACGCCTGCGGCACCTGTCAAGCTTGCAGAGCCGGCCGAGAGAACCTGTGTCGCAGCATGCGTTTTCTGGGGAGCGCGAGCGTCTTTCCGCATGTCCAGGGGATGTTCCGCGAGTACTTTGTCATGGGCGAGCGGCAGTGTTATCCCATCGCTTCAACGGTTACGCTGAGTGAATTGGCATTTGCAGAGCCGCTGGCGGTGGCTTTGCATGCGGTCAATCGCGCGGGTAGCCTGCTAGGGAAGAGCGTACTGGTGGCGGGGGCTGGTCCGATCGGTTGCCTGATTGTCATGGCAGCCCGGCTCGCTGGCGCGGCGCTTGTGGTCGTGACGGACGTCGTCGAGCGACCGCTGGCGGTAGCGAAGACCGTGGGTGCCGATCGGGGTGTGCGTGCAGACCAGTTTCCGAGTGGTGCCGGAGCCTTGGCCGACGCAGTGAGCGAGGTGGATGTAGCCTTTGAAGTGTCGGGCAGCCCGGCGGCGCTCGCGACTTGCTTGGCGTCCGTCGTCCGCGGCGGGCGCATCGTCCAGGTGGGAACGTTGCCAGCGGAGGGTCTGCAGTTTCCAGCGAACCAAGTCATGGTCCGTGAGATTGATTACGTGGGCACCTTCCGGTTCGCCGTGGAGTTCGATTGGTCGGTGCGCTACCTCACGGAGAGGCGCGTGGACGTGAAGCCGCTTCTGTCCGCTCAGTATCCTCTCCAGGAGGCGGAAGCTGCGTTCCGACTGGCGAGTGACAAGAGCCGGAGCGTGAAAGTGCAGGTGGTCCGGGCGTAGGTCAGTGGTCCCCCCGAGCAAGGCGGCCAGCATGGGACGGGTAGGGGGCGTTCCAGTCTACGTCGCCTTGGCCGTAGGACGCGGTCCGGGCCGGATGTGCTTCGTCCGCTCGAACGGCCGCCCCAACACCCGGCCTTCATTAAGTTCCCGTCGATTCTGGCTCCGTCCTCGACATTTCGCTTGACAAATGCCATCAGCCTCCGTATTGTACGCCGGTTCGGCACGGGTGGTGGAGTATCCGGATTTGACCACGGGGTTCGTCTGTCCATGAAAACCTATCAGCCCAAGCTCGCAGAGATCGATCGCCGCTGGATCCTGGTGGATGCCCAGGGGCAGAACCTGGGGCGGCTCGCCGTTCGCGTGGCCTGTCTCCTGCGCGGGAAGGTCAAGCCGACCTTCACGCCTCACATGGATGTCGGCGATTTCGTCGTGATCATCAATGCGGAGAAGGTGGCGGTGACCGGGAGGAAACTCCAGCAGAAGGTTTACTACCATCACTCCCAGTTCCCCGGCGGCCTCAAGGCCAAGACGCTGGAGAAGATGCTGCAGGAGAAGCCGGAGCGCGTGCTGGAGTCGGCCGTGCGCGGCATGCTCCCCAAGACCAAATTGGGGAACGCGCTCTTCAGCAAGCTGAAGGTCTACGCGGGGCCCACCCATCCCCACGCGGCCCAGCAGCCGGTCCCCGAGCAGTCATTGGCATAAGCCAGTCGATCGAGGAGAGTGCCACAAGATGGAAGCCACGGCGCGCTATTACGCAACCGGACGACGCAAGAACTCCATCGCCCGGGTCTGGTTGCAGAGCGGTGAAGGGAAGATCGTGGTGAACAGCCGCTCGGTGGACGAGTTCTTCCCCCGGCCGGCGCTCACGATGCTCCTGGCCCAGCCCCTCAAGGTGGCAGCGGTGGAAGGGAAGTACGATGTCGTGGCCACTGTGAGCGGAGGGGGCATGAGCGGCCAGGCCGGCGCGATTCGCCTGGGCATCGCCCGGGCACTCCTCCACGTGGATGCGGCCATGCGAGGCGTCCTGAAGAAGGGGGGGTTTCTCACCCGCGATCCGCGAGTGAAAGAGCGAAAGAAGTACGGCCAGAAGGGCGCGCGGGCCCGCTTCCAGTTCTCCAAACGGTAACGATTTCGCCGTGACAGACGAGGGAAGGGCCTCCGGGTTCTTCCCTTTTTTTTGTGCCTGCGGGTAGTTGCCTGAGATGGTGGGAGCAGGGTCGTGAAACAGACGTCGCACGAGCAACCCGAGCAGATGCGCCGCGTGGCCATTGCCGGGGCCAGCGGCTACACCGGGGCGGAGCTGCTGCGGATTCTGGTGCAGCACCCCCTGGCCAAGGTCGTGGCGCTCACGGCGGAGACCCACGCCAACGCGCCCGTCGGCAGGATCTTCCCCAGCCTGGCGGGGTTTCTGGACCTCACCTGTCTGCCGCTGGACACGGCCAAGCTGGCCGCGGAGGCGGAGTTCATCTTCCTGGCCCTGCCCCACAAGACCTCCATGGCGGTGGGACTCGATCTGCTCCAGCGCGGGGCGCGGGTGCTCGACCTCTCCGCGGATTTCCGCCTGAAGGACGCCGCGTTGTACCCGGCCTGGTACAAGGTGGAGCATCAGGCCCCCCAGCTCCTCAAGGAGGCGGCCTACGGGCTCCCCGAGCTGCATCGCGAGGCGATAGCGGCGGCGAGGCTGGTGGCCGTCCCCGGCTGCTATCCCACCGGTGCGATCCTGGGCCTCGCGCCGCTCATCGCGGACGGAATCGTGGATCCGGAGAGCGTGGTGATCGATGCCATCTCCGGGGTCTCGGGGGCCGGCCGGAAGCCCGAGTTGCCGACCCACTACTCCGAGGCCAACGAGAACCTCAAGGCCTACGGGGTGGCCACGCATCGCCACACGCCTGAGATCGAGCAGGAGCTGAGCCTCCTCGCCGGCCGGGACCTGACGGTCACCTTCACGCCGCACCTCGCGCCGCTGACGCGGGGGATCCTCACCACCGTCACGGCGACGCTGCTCAGCCGGCGCGCCGCGGCGGAGATCCTGGAGGCGTTCCGGGCGTATTACAGAACGAGCGCCTTCGTCCGTGTCCTGGAGGAGGGCCAGCTTCCCGAGACGAAGCAGGTCCTCCACTCCAATCTCTGCGACATCGGCGTGGTGGTCGATCCCCGCACCGGGCGCGTGATCGTGGTCACGGCGATCGACAACCTGGTCAAGGGGGCCTCGGGGCAGGCCGTCCAGTGCTTCAACCTCATGGCGGGCCTGGACGAGCGCGCCGGCCTCTGGATGCCTGGCTTGTTCCCGTAAGCGTCCCGCACGATGCGGGAGGACGAGGGCGTGATGCAGGGCGCAATCGGTCTGATCGAGGTGAAGGGCGGGCTCTCCGCGGTGGCAGGGGTCCGGTCGGCGGGTGTATCCTGCGGGCTGAAGCGCCGCGGGGCTCCCGATCTGGCCCTCGTGATCTCGGAGGGCGTCGCCTCGGTGGCGGCCACGTTCACCACAAACCGCGTGCAGGCTGCGCCGGTCCAGCTCTCGCGGCGGCACCTCCGGGGCGGGAAGTTCGCGGCCATGGTGCTGAACAGCGGCAACGCCAACGCCTGCACCGGCCGGCGGGGGCTGCGGGATGCCGAAGCCATGGCGCAGGAGGTTGCGCGGCGTCTCCGGCGGCCGCTGGGTCAGGTCTTCGTGGCCTCGACGGGCGTCATCGGCAAGCCGCTCCCCCTGGCCGCGGTCCGGCAAGGGATCGCCGCGGCTGCCGCCCGGCTGCGCCGGGCGGGCGGCCGGGATGCGGCCGAGGCCATTCGCACCACCGATACCGCGCGCAAGGAGGCTGCGGTGGCCTTCGCGCTGGGCGGGCGGCGCGTCACGATCGGCGGGATGGCCAAGGGCTCGGGCATGATCGCCCCGCACATGGCGACCCTGCTGGCGGTGGTGGCCACGGATGCGACCGTGGCATCGACGACGCTGCAGCGGGCCCTGCGGTCCGCCGTGGAGCGGAGCTTCAACTGCATTACGGTGGACGGGGACACCAGCACCAATGACACGGTCCTCTGCTTCGCCACGGGCGCGGCGGGTGCGCCCCGCCTGCAGCCCGGGACGGCGGCCCTCCGGCGGTTCCAGGCAGGGCTGGACGCAGTGTGTCTGCGCCTGGCTCGGCAGATCGCCAGGGATGGGGAAGGGGCTACCAAGCTGGTCGAGGTGCAGGTCCGCGGGGCCCGGACGTCGAAGGAGGCGCGGCAGGCGGCCGAGACCGTGGCCAACTCCCCGCTGGTCAAGACGACGCTCTTCGGCGAAGATATAAACTGGGGTCGGGTGATGGCGGCCCTGGGCCGGTCCGGCGCGCGATTCGACCCTGAAGGCGTGGACCTCGCCGTGGACGAGCTCCCGGTAGTCCGAGGCGGCCTCGGTCTCGGCCCGAAAGCGGAGGCAGTCGCAAACCGCAGGATGACGGAGCGGGAGTTCGCCCTCCGCATCCACCTGCATGCGGGGCGCGCGACCGCGCGCCTCTGGACCACCGACCTCTCCGAGGCCTACGTCCGGATAAACGCCGGCTACCGGACGTGAGGCTGCCGGGCTCGGAGCAGTGCGTCAGGACAGCTCGGATGTAACCGCAGATTCCGCAGATTACACAGATTCACGGAGGGTCGGAGCGAAGGGGATCTTGAAATTTGCGCAATCTGCGTAATCTGTGGTTAAGTATAAGTAGCGGTTGCGCGACGGGCGTGGTCCTTGTCGCGTCGCGGGGCGTGTGATATAAGAGAGGACTGTCTGCCAGCGCGGCGGACACATCTCACACGCGCGCGGATTCCATCGGGGGTGTCCCGGAACGCTCCGGGATCCCGGCGGGAGGCGAGGCGCGCGGCGGCACAACCTTGAGAGGAGGCGATTCGTGAGTACGGTGACGATCAAGGAGTTATTGGAGGCCGGTGTCCACTTCGGCCACCAGACCAAGCGCTGGAACCCGAAGATGAAGCGGTATCTCTTCGGCGAACGGAACGGGATCTACATCATCGATCTGCAGAAGACGCTGAAGAAGTTCCTGGAGGCGCAGGACTTCATCCACGAGCTGGCGGCCCGGGGCGGGACGGTGCTCTTCGTGGGCACGAAGAAGCAGGCGGTGGACACCATCCAGGAGGAGGCGCAGCGGGCCTCGATGTACTTCGTGAACCGCCGCTGGCTGGGCGGCACCCTGACCAATTTCCAGACCATCACCAGGAGCATCTCGCGCTTGAAACAACTGGAGGACATGAAGGCCACGGGGAAGTTCGAGGCCTTCTCCAAGAAGGAGGTTCTCCGCATGGACCGCGAGATGCAGAAGCTGAACAACGCCCTCATGGGAATCAAGGCGATGGAGCAACTGCCGGGGGCGGTCTTCATCGTCGATCCCAAGAAAGAGCACATCGCCGTGCGCGAGGCGCGCAGGCTGGCGATCCCCGTGGTCGCCGTGGTGGACACGAACTGCGATCCGGACGAGGTGGACTACCCCATCCCAGGTAACGACGACGCCATCCGGGCGGTCCGGCTCATCACCGCGCGCCTGGCCGACGCCATCATCGAGGGGCGGGGCGCCGCGGCCAAGGCGGGCGCGATCCCGGTGGAGGAGGAGATGCTGAAGGCGGCCGGCACGCCCGGCGCCCCGGTCGCGGAGGCCGCAGCGCCGCCGGTCCAGGCGCCCGTAGCGGCAGAGGTGGCCCCGGCAGGAACCCAGACCCAGAAGGAGTCGGCATGACGATCTCGGCAGCGATGGTGCGCGACCTCCGCGACAAGACGGGCGCGGGGATCATGGAGTGCAAGGCGGCCCTGGCGGAGAGCGGCGGGAGCGTCGAGAAGGCGATTGATGTCCTCCGCAAGCACGGGCTCAAGGTGGCGGAGAAAAAGGCGGGGCGGGCGGCGGCCGATGGCCTGGTGGGGGCCTGGGTGTCGCCGGGCCGGGACGTGGGAGCGCTGCTGGAGGTGAACTGCGAGACTGACTTCGTGGCTCGCACGGAGCAGTTCGCCGCCTTCACCAAGGCCCTGGTGGAGCTGGTGGGATCGGAGGGGGCGGCGGCCGATGTGAGTGTCCTGCTGGAGCGCTCCCTGCACGGGAAGCGCATCGCCGACGTGGTCAAGGAGACGATTGCGGCCGTGGGCGAGAACGTGGTGGTCCGACGGGCGGGGCGGCTCGCGCTGCCCGCGGGGGAACGCGGTGTCATCACGAGCTACCTCCACATGGGCGGCAAGATCGGCGTCCTGGTGGAGATGCGGTGCGCGTCGGACGGGGTGGCCCGCGGCGACGAATTGGCCCGGCTCGCCAAGGAGATGGCACTCCAGGTCTGCTCGGCAGAGCCGGCGTACGTGAGCCGCGACCAGGTTCCTGCGGAGGCCCTGGAGCGGGAGCGGGAGATCCTGCGGGCGCAGCCGGACCTGCAGGGGAAACCACCCGCCATCCAGGAGAAGATTATCCAGGGGCGGCTTGAGAAGTTCTACATGGAACGCTGCCTGGTGGACCAGATCTTCATCCGGGACCCCGAGGGGAAGCAGAAGGTGCGGGACGTCCTGAAGGGGGCGGAGAAGCAGTTCGGAGAGCCAGTGGGCGTGAGCGGCTTCCTCCGATTCCGCCTGGGCGAGGGCGTGGAGAAGAAGGCCACGGAGTAGCGGGCCCCGGCAGGCGCAGGCGGCGGCAGGTGCCCCGATAGGGCGAAAGGTCGCATGGCGGACCTCAAGTACCGGCGGATTCTCCTGAAGCTCAGCGGCGAGGCGCTGGCGGGCGATCAGGAGTTCGGGATCAGCACGGACGTGGTGACCTTCATCGCCGGGGAGATCCGGGAGATCCACCGGATCGGCGTCCAGATCGGCGTGGTGATCGGCGGCGGCAACATCTTCCGTGGGGTCGAGGCCAGCACCAAAGGCATGGACCGGCCCTCGGCCGACTACATGGGGATGCTGGCCACCGTCATCAACGCCCTGGCGCTGCAGGACGGCCTGGAGAAGCTCGACGTGGACACCCGCGTCCAGACCGCCATCGAGATGCGGGAGGTGGCCGAGCCGTTCATCCGCCGCCGTGCCCTGCGCCACCTGGAGAAGGGCCGCGTGGTGATCTTTGCGGCGGGGACGGGGAACCCGTACTTCACGACGGACACGGCCGCGGCGCTGCGCGCCATGGAGATCGGCGCCGAGGTCGTCTTCAAGGCCACCAAGGTGGACGGGGTCTACAGCGCCGACCCCCAGCAGGACCCCTCGGCCGAGAAGTACGACGAGCTGACGTACCTCGAAGTCCTGAGCCGCCAGCTCAAGGTCATGGATGCGACTGCCATCTCGCTCTGCATGGACAACGGATTCCCTATCGTGATCTTCAACCTGCACGCCAAAGGGTGTCTGCGCCAACTGGTGTTCGGGGAGCGCGTCGGCACGCTGGTGCGAGGAGGCTAGGGTCCCATGGCGGAAGACGTCTTTCGCAAGGCCGAGCAGGACATGAAGCGGACCACCGAGGCCATGCTCAAGGAGTTCAACAGCGTCCGCACGGGGCGCGCCTCGATCGCCCTCCTGGACGGGATCCACGTGGACTACCACGGGACCTCGACGCCCCTGAATCAGCTGGCGAGCCTCGCGGTGCCCGAGCCGCGCCTGATCACGATCCAGCCCTGGGATCCTTCCGTCGTGCAGGCCATCGAGAAGGCCATCCAGAAGTCCGACCTCGGCATCAACCCGACCAGCGACGGCAAGGTCATCCGCCTGGCGATCCCGTCCCTCACCGAGGAGCGGCGGAAAGAGCTGGTGAAGGTCGTGCGCAAGATCGCGGAGGAGGGCCGGGTGACCATCCGCAACATCCGCCGGGACGCCAACGAGGGGCTGAAGAAGCAGGAGAAGAACAAAGACGTGTCCGAGGACGCCGCTCGCAAGGGCATGGAGCGCATCCAGGAGCTGACCAATCGCATGATCAAGGGCCTGGACGATCTCCTGGCGAAGAAGGAAAAAGAGATCATGGAATTCTGAGTCCGACCAGCCCGCCGGCCCGGGGCGGCGGACGAGGAGGCCATGCATTGGAAACGGGTCCTGAGCGCGCTGGTCCTTATCCCCCCGTTCCTCCTGCTCGTTCAATTCGGTCCCCCGCTGCTCTTCTCCCTCGTGGTCGGAGCGGTCATCGCGCTGGCCGCCTGGGAGTTCGCCCGCCTCTGCCCGGTGGGCGCTGAGGCGAGCCTCTCGCTCCTCACCGTCCTGGGCAGCCTTGCCTGGTACGCGACCGTCCTCTGGACCGGAGATCTGGCGGGGGCGCTGGCCCTGATCGCGGGCGCGGGCCTGCTGCGCGCCCTCCTGCCGCGGCGGGAGTTGCGCGTGGGGATCCTCCAGGCCGCCTGGCTGGTGCTCGGCGTGGCGTACGTGGGGGGGCTCTTGAGCTTCGCCAGCCTCCTGCGCGGCCTGTACGACGGCCGGCAGTTCCTTTATTATCTGCTCTTCACGACCTGGGCTGGAGACACCGGGGCGTACTTCGTCGGCTCGCAATTGGGCCGGCATCGGCTGGCCCCGCGGATCAGCCCCGGCAAGAGCGTGGAGGGGGTGGTGGGCGGGGTCTTGGCCACGGTGTTGGTGGCGGCCCTGGGGAGCGGGTGGGTGTGGCCGCGGATCCCCTGGGGGCCCGCCGCCCTGGCCGGGGTGGTGCTGGCGCTTGTCGGCCTGGCCGGCGACCTGTGCGAGTCGGCGGTGAAGCGGGCGGCGGCGGTCAAGGACAGCGGCGACCTCATCCCGGGGCACGGCGGGGTGCTGGACAGGCTGGATAGCCTCATGTTCGCGGGGGCCACACTGTACGCACTCATCTGGGTCGGGTGGCTGTAGCGGTGGGGCGGGCGGTCCGCGTCGGGATGAGTGTGGGGAGCGGACTCCTCCTGAGCGTTGCCTTTCCCTCCTGGGACCTCGGGGGCCTGGCGTTCGTCGCCCTGGTCCCCCTGCTTCTCGCCCTGGAGGGAGCCACCCCAGGGCAGGCGGCGTGGCTGGGCTTCCTCTCGGGACTGGTGTTCTACCTGGCGACCATCTGGTGGGTGGTCAACACGATGACCACCTACGGCCGGCTGCCCTTGGCCCTGAGCCTGGTGGCTCTCCTGCTCCTGGCGGGCGTCCTGGCGGGATACACCGCCGCCTTCGCGTGGCTGCTGCGCCTTGGCCGACGGAGGCTGCGGCTGCCGGACGGGCTCTGGCCGGCCGCCGCCGCGGCGCTCTGGACCGCGCTGGAGCTCCTGCGGACGTACCTGTTCTCCGGGTTCCCCTGGGCCCTCCTCGGCTACACGCAATACCGGCAGCCGACGATTCGGCTGCTGGCGGCGGCCGTGGGGGTGTACGGGATTTCCGCCCTGCTGGTCCTGGCGAACGGGACGCTGGCAACGCTGCTCGCGGCGGCGCTTACGCTCGGGGCGCGGGCGGCGCGCTGGCGAGGGGTGGGGGTCTCGGCGATTCTGCTGGCGGCGGCCCTGCTCGTTACGGTGGGGTATGCGCGCCTGCTGTGGCGCGATCCGACGGGTGGGCCGGCCTTCCGGGTGGGGCTGCTGCAGGGGAACATCGACCAGTCGGTCAAGTGGGATCCCCGCTTCCAGCAGGCGACGCTGGCGGACTACGAGGGCCTTGCGCGGCGTCTGCTCGCGGAGCGGCCGGCCTTGATCGTCTGGCCGGAGGCGGCTGCGCCCTTCCTCCTGCAGCGGGAGGACGTCCTCGGGCTGGAGACGCGTCGCTTCGTGGCGGAGACGGGCGTCCCCATGCTGATCGGCGGCCCCTACCTGGAGCCCGACGGCTCCCTCCGGAACAGTGCATTCCTCTTCGGAGGGGATGGGACGCTTCGGGGGCGTTACGACAAGCGGCACCTGGTGCCGTTCGGGGAGTACGTTCCGCTCCAGTCCGTGCTCTTCTTTCTGCACAAGCTCGTGGTGGGGATCGGGGACTTCCTCCCTGGCCACACGGCGACCGTGTTCTCGCTGGACGGGGTGCGCTTCAGCGTCATGATCTGTTACGAGGTGATCTTCCCCGACGAGGTGCGGCAGTTCGTGGAGCGCGGGGCGGAATTCCTGGTCAACGTCACGAACGACGCCTGGTTCGGGCGGAGCGGAGCGCCCTCCCAGCACCTGGCCATGGCGGCCATGCGGGCCGTCGAGAACGGATGCTACCTGGTGCGGGCCGCGAACACGGGTATCACGGCGGTGATCGCCCCCACGGGGGAGATTCTCGACCAGACCACCATCTTCACACGGGCCGCCCTGCTGGGCACGATCCATCCGCGCCTCCTGGAGACGCCCTACACGCGCTACGGGGATGTCCTGGCGTGGGCTTGTCTGCTATTCTTGGGTGGGTACGTCGTCATGCTTCTGCTCCCGCGCCGGGCGAGCCGCGCCCGCCCGGAGGGGGACGCAGGGTGATCACAAGGAGGGTGCCATGATTCCCGATCTGGAGCGCCAAGTGGATGAACTCCAGCGCAAGCTGGATCAGCTCCGGGTGTATCTTTGACCTCGCCGGCAAAGCCGCGCGCCTGGAGGTTCTCGAGCAGCAGACGGCGGCCCCGAATTTCTGGAGCGACCAAGAGGCGGCGCAGAAAGTCCTGAAGGAGCAGAGCGAACTTCGGGGGACGATCGGGCAGCACAGCGCGCTCGTGAAGGAACTGGAGGACCAGCGGACCCTCCTCACGCTGGCTGCGGATGAGGAGGACGTCGAGACCCTCCAGGAGGTGGCCAACGGCCTGCAGGAGCTGGCACGGCAGGTCCGCAGCCTGGAGCTGCAGACGGTCCTCTCGGGCCCCTACGACAAGGGGAACGCCATCCTCTGCATCAACGCCGGGGCGGGGGGAACCGAGTCCCAGGACTGGGCCCAGATGCTGCTGCGCATGTACCTGCGCTGGGCCGAGACCAAGAAATTCCGGACCGACGTCATCGACGTCCTGGAGGGAGAAGAGGCCGGGATCAAGAACGTGACGGTCACGCTGGAGAGCCCCTATGTCTACGGCTACCTCCGGGCCGAGATCGGCGTCCACCGGCTGGTCCGGATCTCCCCCTTTGACGCCAACAAGCGGCGGCACACCTCCTTCGCCTCGGTCTTCGTCTATCCCGAGATCTCCGACGACATCGACGTGAAGATCGAGGAGAAAGAGCTGCGCATCGACACCTTCCGCTCCGGGGGGCACGGGGGACAGCACATCAACGTGACCGACTCGGCGGTCCGGATCACCCACTTGCCCACGGGGATCGTGGCCACCTGCCAGAACGAGCGCTCGCAGCATAAGAACAAGGCCATGGCCATGAAGGTGCTGCGCGCCCGCCTCTACGAGCACTACCGGCAGCAGCAGGATGAGGAAATGGCCAAGCTGGAGGGTGTGAAGCAGGCCATCGCCTGGGGAAGCCAGATCCGGTCCTACGTCCTCGCGCCCTACCAGTTGGTGAAGGACCACCGCACGGGTGAGGAGACGGGAAACGTGAGCGCCGTGCTGGACGGCGACCTGGACCGCTTCATCGAGGCCTACCTGTTCAAGCCGGGCGAGCAGAAGGGGTAGTGGCACCGGCCGTCCGGCCGGGCGGAGTTTCGGACGCAGGAAAGGGGGCGAGTCATGGGAGAAGAGGAGATGCGCGCGGAGCTGGAGCGGCTGCGGGCGGAGAATCAGGCCCTGAAGGCTCAGCCGGGAGGCCGGAGCACGCTCAAGGTGAGCGAGAAGGGCGGGGTCTCGGTGTACGGGTTAGGGCGGTTCCCCGTCACCCTCTACAGGGAGCAGTGGCTCAGGCTCCTGGACATGGCCGACGAGATCCGGCAATTCATCGCGGAGAACGAGAGTCGGCTGAAGACCAAGGCGTAGGGCGCGAACATTGCCGAGGTCGAGTCCCTCACGAGCGACAGGAGGCACGCGCCGATCTGCCGAATCCGAGGGACATCCGGGTGGCGTAGGCATGCGCGGGAGAGGAGGCTGCCATGGCTGGGAAGAAGATCTTGATGCTGGTGGGAGACTTCGTGGAGGACTACGAGGTCATGGTACCTTTTCAGGCGTTGCAGATGGTGGGCCACACGCTGCACGCCGTCTGTCCCGGCAAGAAGGCCGGGGAAACCGTCCGGACGGCGATTCATGACTTCGAGGGCGACCAGACCTACAGCGAGAAGCGCGGGCACAATTTCACGCTCAACGCCACCTTCGCCGATGTGCGGGTGGAGGAATATGACGCGCTGGTCATTCCCGGCGGGCGCGCGCCCGAGTACCTCCGACTGAACGACCAGGTGGTGAAGGCGGTGCGCCACTTCGCCGAGCGGAAGAAGCCCATCGCATCCATCTGCCACGGGGCCCAGCTCCTCGCGGCCGCGGGCGTGCTGGAGGGGCGGAGCTGTTCGGCCTACCCGGCGGTGGGGCCGGAGGTGAGGCGGGCCGGCGGGAAGTACATGGAGATCCCGATAGACGGCGCGCACGTGGACGGCAACCTCGTCACGGCGCCTGCCTGGCCGGCTCACCCCGCGTGGCTGGCGAAATTCCTCCAGGTACTCGGCACACGGATCGAGCTGTGAGGAGGGGCTCGGAGCGTGCGGGAGTGGAGGCGTGAACCCCGGATGTCGAAGCCCTTCCCGGCGGGTTACTCGCCCTCCCGTCCCGGCGAAGTCGTTGACTTCCCGCCCGTCACGGGATGCGAGGATGCGGGGGACGGGGTGCCGTTCTGTTGCCTCCGATGCGCGAGCCAGCCGAGGATCGAGACCCCAACGACGGTCCAGGGGAACAACAGGATTCCCGCGACGACTGCGGTGTACATCTCAACCTCCCGTCGTGGATCAAGTTTCGATTTTCCTGCGGGCCCTGCCCCTGTTAAGCCTTGAGGCAAGTGCCGTACCGAAGCCCTGCCAGGAGGGCCTCCGTTCGTCTTGGGATGTGTATCTCCGCGCTACCGCAGCAACCGCGGGACCATGGCGCCGTCTGCGACGCGCCACAGGCGCGGCCGGCGCCGCACGGCACCGTATCGGAAGGTGCGCGGCGCCTTACGAAAACGGATACGCGATGCCTGCAGAGAATGGGAGCAGGCGCACATGACGTCTGCCGCAGCGCTGGAGCAGCTTCGGGAGCGGTATGGTATCCCCGGCGCCTTGACGTTTGAGGCCGGTCAGAACGGGCTGGTTCGTGTCGTCATTGCCACCCCCCAGGCAGAGGCCCAGATCTATCTTCATGGCGGGCATGTGACGCACTTCCAATTGCGGGGGGAACGCCCCGTTCTCTTCCTCAGCGAGAAGGGCCGCTTCGAGTCTGGGGCGCCCATCCGGGGTGGCGTGCCCATCGTGTTCCCGTGGTTCGGTCCGAAGACGGGCGACCCGGTTGCCGCCATGCACGGCCTCGCGCGCCTGGCCGACTGGAGAGTGGAGTCGGCGACCCGGGCTGCGGATGGGTCCGTGCTCCTGGCCCTGGGGCTGGAATCCAACCTCGCGACGCATCCGGCCTGGCCCCATCTGTACGCCCTCCGATATCTCGTGACCGTCGGGCGGACGCTCAGGCTCCGACTCGAGGTGGGCAATCCCTCAGGCGAGGCGCTGTCGTTCGAGGAAGCCCTCCACACCTATCTGGCGGTGGGGAATGTGCGAGCGGTGTCGGTGGCGGGCCTGGAGGGGACGGCGTACATCGACAAGACCGACGCCATGAGGCGAAAGCGGCAAGGTCCCGGGCCCCTCCACATCGTGGGCGAGACGGACCGCGTGTACCTGGGCACCCAGACAGCCTGCAGCGTCGAGGATCCGGCGTGGGCGCGGCGGCTGGTCGTTGAGAAATCCAACTCGGAAGCGACGGTGGTCTGGAATCCGTGGATCGCCAAGGCCAAGGCCATGCCAGATTTCGGGGATGATGAGTGGCCGCGAATGCTCTGCATCGAGACCTGCAACGTGGCGGATCACCGGGTGACGCTGCCGGCGGGGCAGCGACACGTGATGCATGCGCTGATCCGGAGCGAGCGGCTGTGAATGCAGGCGACGGGGCAGCAGATGCCGCCTTGCCGATAAGGGTCGGGAGGGGGTCGCTCCGGATCCGGTCGGCTTGACACCCCCCGGACCCCTCCCTATAATCGCCTGACTTTTCGCCAGGCTCAGGAGGTTGTGTGGACGAAGCTGCGACGTTCATCCGCGAGCGCCTGAAGAAGCTGGAAGAGCTCACCCAAGACGGCATCGATTCCTACCCCAGCAGCTTTCCCGTGACGTGCCAGGCGGGCGACCTGCGGGCCCGGTTCGACGTCGCGTCGAATACCGAGCTGGAGGCGGCGCAGGCGGTCTCCCTCGGCGGACGTGCGCTCTCCCTCCGCGGGCACGGGAAGGCGTCCTTCGCCCATCTCCAGGATGGGACCGGCAAGATCCAGATCTATGTCCGGCAGGACGTGGTGGGGGCGGCGGCCTACCGACTCTTCCGCCGCATCGACGTGGGCGACTTCCTGGGGGTCACGGGGCGCCTGTTCCGGACGCGGACCGGGGAGCTGACGATCGAGGCCGAGACGCTGACGCTCCTGGCGAAGTCCCTGCGCCCGCTCCCGGACAAGTGGCACGGTCTGAGCGATGTGGAGGTCCGCTACCGGCAGCGCTACGTGGATCTCATCGCGAATCCGCCGGTGGTGGAGACGTTCCGGCGCCGGGCCCGCATCGTCGCCGGGATCCGGCGCTTCTTCGACGAGCGGGGTTTCCTGGAGGTCGAGACCCCCATGATGCACCCGATCCCGGGTGGTGCCACAGCCCGGCCCTTCGCCACGCACCACAACGCCCTGGACCTCACGCTTTTCCTGCGGATCGCTCCGGAGCTTCACCTGAAGCGGTGCGTGGTGGGCGGCCTGGAGCGGGTCTACGAGATCAACCGGAACTTCCGGAACGAGGGGGTTGATACCCAGCACAACCCCGAGTTCACCATGCTGGAGTTCTACCAGGCCTATGCCGACTACCAGGACCTCATGGCGCTCACGGAAGAGCTGTTCCTTGAACTGGCTCGCAGCGTCTGCGGGGGCGAGTGCATCACCTATCGGGGGCAGGCGATCAGCTTCACACCTCCCTGGCCGCGCCTCAGTGTGGAGGAGGCTTTGGTGAAGCTGGGGGGCCTCCCCCCCCAGCACGAAGCCGCGTTGAGGCTGCGAGACTACAAAGCGGATGAGGACGTATTGCGGGATGCGGCCAGAGTCCTTGGCATCCCCGTGGATCCGGCGTGGGGATGGGCCAAGCTTCTGATGGAGCTCTTCGAAGCCCGCGTAGAACCGAAACTCATCCAGCCCACCTTCGTCACCGATTTCCCGGCGGAGCTGTCCCCGCTAGCCAAGGCGCGGCCGGACGATCCCCGCTACGTCCAGCGCTTCGAGCTGTACGTGGGAGGCCTGGAGGTGGCCAACGCGTACACCGAGCTGAACGACCCCCGGGAGCAGCGGCGCAGGTTCGAGGCGCAGGCGGCCGCCCGCGCCGGGGGCGACGAGGAGTCCCACCTGCTCGACGAGGACTACCTGCGAGCGCTGGAGTACGGCCTCCCGCCCACCGCGGGCGAAGGCATCGGCATCGACCGGCTCGTCATGCTCCTCACCGACTCGCCCTCCATCCGGGATGTGATCCTGTTCCCGCTGCTCCGTCCGGAAAGCCGGGAGTCGGAGACGGCCGAGGGCCGGCCGAATCCGGACGCCCCCCGGACTCAGGCGAATGATTCACGCGGGCGCGGCTGAAGTCTCCGGCGAGGACGCGCATGGCCTGGTCCCTTCCCTATGAGGTCTTCATCGGCCTCCGCTACCTGAAGGCCAAGCGGCGGCAGCGTGCCATCTCCACCATCACCTTCATTTCCATCGCGGGCGTGGCGGTGGGGGTCATGGCCCTCATCGTGGTGATGGCGGTGATGAGTGGCTTCGAGTTCGACCTGCGCAGCAAGATCCTGGGGACAAACGCCCACATCTGGGTGCTCCGCTACGGCGAGCGCGGGATCGAGGATCCCAGCGCGGCGCTCAACGTGGTGCGGCAGGTGCCCGGCGTCACTGCCGCCTCGCCCTTCACCTACAACGAGGTGCTCCTCACCGCGGCGGGCCGAACGGCGGGGGCCGTGCTCCGCGGGATGGATCTGGCCTCGGCGGTGCAGGCGACCGATTTCCGAAAGACGCTCAAGAACGCCGCCCCGGACCTCGTCGCCGCCATGAACAGCCCGCATCCAGCCTTTCCCCCGGACGGCCTCGTGCTGGGCTCGCTCCTGGCCAGCAGCCTGGGGGTGAGCGTGGGGAGCCCGCTGAACGTCCTGCTCCCCCTCGGCGGGGACCTCTCGCCCCTGGGCGTGATCCCGCGCATGCGCCAGTTCACCGTGGTGGGGATCTTCCAGACCGGCTTCGCAGAGTTCGACTCCAAGCTGGCCATGATCGCCATTCCCTCGGCGCAGCAACTTTTCCGCATGGGCTCGGCCGTCACGGGGATCGAGGTCCGGGTGCGGGATATCTATCAGGCGCCCCAGATCGCCCGGGAGATCCAGAGCCGCCTCAGGTTTCCCTACTTCACCCGGACCTGGATGGAGCTGAACAGGAACTTCTTCTCCGCGCTCCGCGTGGAGCGGATGGTGATGTTCATCATCCTCACCATGATCGTCCTGGTGGCGGCCTTCGGCATCGTGAGCACCCTGATCATGCTGGTCATGCAGAAGCAGCGGGAGATCGCCATCCTGAAGTCCATGGGGTCCAGCGGGAAAAGCATCATGGGGATCTTCGTCCTGCAGGGGGTCATCATCGGCGCGGCGGGGACACTCCTGGGACTCCTGGCCGGGCTCCTCATCGCCCACAACCTGGACCCCATCGTGGCGGCGATCGAATGGCTCTTCCACTTCAAGGCCTTCCCCCAGGACGTGTACCTCCTGGACAAGCTGCCCTCCCGCATCCTCTGGCCGGATGTGCTGGCCATCACGCTCACCGCCTTCCTGGTGAGCTTCCTGGCGACCATCCTGCCGTCGCGGCAGGCGGCGCGGGTGGACCCCGTGGTGGCCTTGCGATACGAGTGAGCCCAATGCCGAATGCGGAATTCGGAGTGCGGAATGAACCAGGAGGACCCGCGGGTCCCAGCCTCCACGGCTCGGCGCCCGATCGTGAGCCGGGCCGGATCTCCGTCGAAAACGTCACCAGGAGCTTCGCTCGAGACGGGGAGCGGCTCGTGGTGTTGAAGGGCGTCAGCTTCCAGATCGTCTCCGGCGAGCTGGTGGCCATCGTGGGGCCCTCGGGGGTCGGGAAGAGCACGCTGCTCCATCTCCTCGGGGCGCTCGAGCGGCCCACCAGCGGGGAGATCTGGTACGGCGACACGGCCCTCTCGGCCATGAGCGACCAGGCCCTGATCGACTTCCGCAACCGACAGGTCGGCTTCGTCTTCCAGTTCCACCACTTGCTGCCGGAATTCACGGCGGTGGAGAACGTGATGCTCCCCCTACTCATCCGCCGTCTGCCGGCGGGCCCGGCGTGGGAGAAGGCAGCCGCCCTGCTGCGGCGCGTCGGGCTGGGGGAGCGGCTGCGCCACCGGCCCGGCGAACTGTCGGGGGGGAGCAGCAGCGCGTGGCCCTGGCCCGCGCCCTGGTGGGGGAGCCGGCAGTCCTCCTGGCGGACGAGCCCACGGGCAACTTGGATAGCAAGACCGGGGACGAAGTCTTCGAGCTCCTGCGGCAGCTCAACCGCGAGCGGCGCCTCACCTCCATCCTCGTCACCCATAACGAGACCCTGGCGCACCAGACCGACCGCATTCTGCGGATGCTGGACGGCCGCATGGTGGACTGAGGAACCAGACATCCGTTCCGGCCCGTATTTTGGGCCTTCCGGTCTCCCGATTGGTCCGCTATAATACCCTTACCCAAGGGTCCGCCTGGCCGATATTGCGGCAGCAAATTCACGCCCAGAATCCAGAATCAGGAGCAACACATGTTTGAGCGATTCACGGAACGCGCCCGCAAAGTCATCATCCTCGCCCGGGAAGAGGCCATCCGGCTGGGCCACAACTTCGTCGGCACCGAGCACCTGCTGCTTGGCCTGATCCGCGAGGGGGATGGCCTGGCCGTTGCCATCCTCAAGAAGCTCAACGTCAGCGTTTCGGCCCTCAAGGCCGAGATCGAGAAGATCGTGGCGGTGGGGACGGAATTCTCGCCGGCCGGCGAGATCCCCTTCACGCCCCAGGCGAAGAAGGTGCTGGAGTACGCCATCTCCGAGGCGCGCTCCCTCGGCCACAACTACATCGGCACCGAGCACCTGCTGCTCGGCCTGATCCGCGAGGGAGAGGGGATCGCCTCGTTGGTCCTGCGCGACTTCGGGGTGAGCGTCGCGGCGGCCAAGGCGCAGGCACAGGAGCTCTTGGGCGAGCAGGCCTCGAAGCAGACCTCGAGCACACGCACCCCGGCGCTGGACGAGTTCGGCGTGGATCTCACCACCCTGGCCCGCCAGGATAAGCTGGACCCGGTGATCGGGCGCGAGGCGGAGATCGAGCGGGTCATCCAGGTGCTCAGCCGCCGCAAGAAGAACAACCCTGTCCTGATCGGCGAGGCTGGCGTGGGCAAGACCGCCATCGTGGAAGGACTGGCCCTGCGCATCGTGGCGAGCAACGTGCCCGAGATGCTCCTGCGAAAGCGAGTGGTGCAGCTCGACCTGGCCGGGATGGTGGCAGGGACGAAGTACCGCGGGCAATTCGAGGAGCGGCTCAAGTCGGTCGTCAAGGAGATCCAGCAGTCCAACAGCATCATCCTATTCATCGACGAGCTGCACACGCTGGTGGGGGCGGGCGCGGCCGAGGGGGCCATCGACGCCAGCAACATGCTGAAGCCGGCCCTGGCCCGGGGCGAGCTGCAGTGCATCGGGGCCACCACCTTGGACGAGTACCGCAAGTACGTGGAGAAGGACCGCGCATTGGAGCGGCGCTTCCAGGCCATCCACGTGGGGCCGCCCAGCGTGGACGAGACCATCCGCATCCTGCGGGAGATCAAGGACCGCTATGAGACGCACCACCAGGCCATCATCACCGATGAGGCGGTGGTGGCGGCGGCGCGCCTCAGCCAGCGCTACATCGCCGACCGGTTCCTGCCCGACAAGGCGATCGACGTGATCGACGAGGCGGGGGCCCGGGCGCGGCTCAAGGGCATGATGCTCCCCACCGAGCTGCGCGAGATGGAGAACGAGGTCGAGCGCCTGCGCGCCCAGAAGGAGGACGCCATCCGGACCCAGGCCTTCGAGGTGGCGGCCCGCCTGCGGGACACGGAGCGGAAGCTCCGGGCCGAGCTGGAGGAGCGCAAGGCTGCCTGGAAGGAGCAGCAGACCAAGACCAAGACGGTGGTGAGCGATGAGGACATCGCCTACGTGGTCTCCAAGTGGACGGGGATTCCCCTGCAGCAGCTCGAGGAGGCGGAGTCCGCCAAGCTTCTCCGCATGGAGGGCGAGCTGGGGAAGCGCGTGATCGGCCAGGAGGACGCCATCCGGGCCGTGGCCCGGGCCATCCGGCGCTCGCGGGCCGGCGTGAAGAACCCCAACCGCCCGGTGGGCTCCTTCATCTTCCTGGGCCCGACGGGCGTGGGCAAGACGGAGCTGGCCAAGGCCCTGGCGGAGTTCCTCTTCGGGACGGAAGACGCCTTGGTCCGGGTAGACATGTCGGAGTACATGGAGCGATTCTCGACGTCGCGGCTCATCGGGGCGCCCCCCGGTTACATCGGCTACGATGACTCGGGCCAGCTCACCGAGAAGGTCCGCCGCCGGCCCTTCTCCCTGGTCCTCCTGGATGAGATCGAAAAGGCCCATCCGGAGGTGTTCAACCTCCTCCTCCAGATCCTGGAGGACGGACGCCTGACCGATAGCTACGGGCGGGTGGTGGATTTCCGGAACACGATCCTCATCATGACCTCCAACCTCGGAACCCGGCAGTTCACGCTCCACTCAGCCATGGGCTTCGCCAAGTCTGGGGACGACACCTTCTCCTACGAAAAGATGAAGGAAACGGTGGTCAGCGAGCTGAAGCGCGCCTTCAATCCCGAGCTCCTCAACCGCATCGACGAGGTGACGGTCTTCCACCCGCTCAGCATGGAGCACATGCGACAGATCGTGGAGCTGATGCTGAACCGCCTGCAAGAGCAGCTCAAAGAAAAGCAGATAACCATCCACGTGGACGACGCCGCCAAGGAGTTCCTCATCCAGCAGGGCTTCGATCCCAACTACGGGGCCCGGCCGCTGCGGCGGGCCATCCAGCGCCACGTGGAGGACGCCCTGGCAGAGGAGGTCCTGAAGGGCCACTTCAACGAGGGTGGGAGCATCCGGGTCCGGAAGGGCGTGGGGGCCGAGCTGATCTTCGAGGCCGCCGAGCCCGTGGAAGCCTCATCCTAAGCTCCGCCACACATTGCAACGGCGACACAAAGATTGCCCCTGCGGGGGCAATTTTTGCTTGGCTTTTCGAAAGGATGGTGGTAACGTCCGGCGATATTTTTGTGGAGCGATGTCGGAGAGGAAACAGAGTTGAGGTTCGTCGGTTTCCGCAACTGAGCGCCTGTGACCCTGCTGCAGCGCTTTCGACTGCCACTTGTGGCCTGCATGTGGATTGTCTGCGTCGCCAGTCCCTGGCGGGCGGCGGCGCAGAACCAGCCCATCGTCACTCAGATCGACGTCGTCGGGGCCCACAAGGTCGAAGAGGCCACCGTCCGGTTCAAGCTGAAGGCCCGGGTGGGGGATCCGTACTCTCCTGATGTGGTGCGGGAGGACATCAAGGCGCTCTACAGCCTGGGCTACTTCGAGGACATCGAGGTCCGGGCGGACATCTTCGAGGGCGGGCTCAAGCTGACCTTCGTCCTCCACGAGAAGCCCAGCATTCAGAGCATCAAGATCCTCGGGAACAAGAAGGTCTCCGCGGACAAGATCAAGGCCAAAATGGACCTGGTGGAAGGCGCCATCATTCCGCCCGGCGCCCTGGTGAAGAACGCCGAGAAGGTCCGCCTGTACTACGAGGAGGAGGGGTACTACCAGGCCCATGTCGATGCCAGCGAGGAGCGCGTCTCTCCCACGGAAGTGACGGTGACCTTCAGCATCACGGAGGGCGACAAGTTTGATGTGGGCGAAATCCGGATCGCGGGGAACAAGCACCTGACAGAGAAGGACATCAAGAAGCACATGCAGACGTCGGAGCTGTACCTGTTCTTCTTTGGCGGGACCCTGAAGCGCGAAGAGCTGCAGCGGGACCTGGACCGGATCCGGGCCTACTACCTGGACAACGGCTTTCTGGACATCGCCGTGGCAGATCCCGAGATCCAGGTGGACGCTCCGCGCAGGCGGCTCCGCATCATCATCCGGGTCCAGGAGGGCGAGCAGTACCGGATCAGCGAACTGGACATCAAGGGCAACACCCTGTTTCCCGAGGCGCAAATCCGCAGTCTCATCAAGAGCCGGGCAGGGGAGGTCTTCAGCCGGGAGACCATGCAGGCGGACGTTGTAGCCATCACGGACCGCTACGCCGAGCGCGGGTATCTTTTTGCGGATGTGGCGCCCGTCACCGATGTCGAGCGGGCCCAGGCGACGGTGAAGGTGAGCCTGGAAATCACGGAAGGGCAGCAAGCCTTCATTCAACGCATCGAGATCGCGGGCAACGTGCGCACGCGCGACAAGGTGATCCGCCGCGAGCTGGCGCTGGTCGAGGGAGACGTCTTCAACAGCCGATTCCTGCAGGCCAGCCGTCAGAACTTGGAGAGCATGGGCTACTTTGAAGACGTGAAGATCGACACCCGGCGCGCCCAGGCCCCCGATCAGGTGGACGTGACCGTCAACGTCAAGGAGAGAGCCACGGGAGCCTTCACCATCGGCGGCGGCTACAGCTCGGTTGACGGCGTCATGGGGGTTGCCAGCATCAAACAGGACAACCTCTTCGGCTTGGGGAAGCGGGCCTCGCTCTCGGGGCAGATCGGCCAGTACGCCAACCGATTTGAGGCGTTGTACGCCGATCCCCACTTCCTCGATTCGGATTATTTCTTGCAGATCCGGCTGTACGACTTCTCCACCGATTACGTGTCGCTCGGCTACCAGGACTGGGACCAGAGTAGCCTGGGCGGCTCCGTGACCCTCGGGCACCACCTGTTCGAGCGGGTCTTCGGCTCGGTGGCCTACAGCTACGAGCGGGTGCGCATCAAGAATGTGCAGGACACGGCGCCGGAGATCATCAAGCTGCAAGCGCAGCAGGGCACCTCCTACACCAGCGCCATCACCCTGGCCCTGACCCGGAACACGATCGACAATCTCGGCGAGCCCACGCGGGGGCTCTTCACCAGCGCCTCCATGGAGTACGCCGGGGGATACCTCGGGGCGACCAACGATTTCTACAAGTACAACCTGGAAGGGTCCCAGTACTGGCCGCTGTTTACGCAGTTCGGGAGGCTGTTCGTGGGACACCTCCGGGGATGGGCGTCCTATGCATATGCCTACGATGGCACCCCGAGCCTGCCGGTTCAGGAGCGGTTCTTCCTGGGAGGCATCAACTCCCTCCGGGGGTTCCGGAACTTCAGCGTCAGCCCGAAAGATCCTGCCACGGGCGGCCTCGTGGGCGGCACCAAGGCGGGGTTCCTCCAAGCCGAGCTCCTCTTTCCGCTCTACCAACCCCTCAAGATGCGGGGTGTCGTCTTTTTCGATGCGGGGAACGTCCTCGACGAGCGGAATACGTTCAGCGACATCTTCACGCACCGCCTCAAGCGGGACGTCGGTCTGGGCATCCGCTTCACCTCGCCGCTCGGCGCCATTCGGCTGGAGTACGGCATCAACCTGGCCCCCCTCCAGGCGAGAAGCGCGGGGTGCTGCAGTTCACGGCCGGGACCACGTTCTAGAGTTCTGCCTTCCGTGGCGGGAGGGCGGCAGCGGGGATCGCTGTTTCGGGCTATCGTTTCTCCGGGGTCAGACGCCCGGACGGGCACGGGAGAGAGGGAACGTGAGAATGCAAGCTGGTCTTTGGCGAGGGACTGCCGCGGTTGTCCTCGCGGCGGGGCTCCTCCTGCTGTGGACGCTGCCGGGGATGGCCGCGCAGGCGGGGCCCGCGGTCCGGATCGGGGTGGTGAACATGCAGCAGGTCCTGAATAACTCCCAGCGCGGGATGGCCGCCAAACAGAAGCTGGATCAGGAGCGGGCGGCGCGGCAGAAGGATCTGGACGGCCGCCAACAGGAAGTCGTGAAGATGCAGGCCGACCTGGAGAAGCAGGCCCCGGTCCTGAGCGAGCAGGCGAAGCGGGACAAGGCTGAGCAGCTCCAGAACAGGGTCCGGGACATCCGCCGACTTGCCGAGGATGCCAATCGAGAGTTCCAGAAAAAGCTCCAGGAGGCGGAAGCGGAAATGACGCAGGACATCATTCAGGTCATCCAGGAGTACGGGAAGGACCAGGGGTACACGATCGTCCTGGAGCGCAGCATGCTGCCCTATGCCTCACCCGCGGTGGATATCACCACCGACATCATCAAGCGGTTCGACGGGAAGCAGAAGTAGGCGGGGCGACCTGCCTGGCGAGGCGGAGGCGCGGTGCAACTGGGAGCGTTGGCGGAGCAACTGGGGTGTCGCCTGGAGGGTGAGGCGGGGGTCGAGATCCGGGGCGTGCGGAGCCCGGAGGATGCGGGGCCCCACGATCTCATCCTCATCGTCCACGAGCGGTACCTGCGCCACCTGTCCAGCTCACGGGCGGGCGCCGTGATCCTGCCGGAGGGGCTCCCGCCGGTGGATCGGCCGTCGCTCCGGGCCGCCAATCCCCTCCTGGCTTTTGCCCGCGCCCTGCGCCTGCTCCACCCTGGCGCGGCCCCCATCCGCGGGATTCATCCGAGCGCCGTGGTCTCGTCCGACGCCCGCGTGGCACAGACCGCCTCGATCGGGCCCTTGTGTGTTGTGGGGCCGGGGGCGGAGATCGGGGCGGGCAGCGTCCTGGAGATGCAGGTCTCTGTGGGAAGGGGGGTGCGGGTCGGCCGGGACTGCCGGATCTTTGCCCAGGTGGTCCTGCGGGACGATGTCGTCGTCGGCGATCGGGTCATCCTCCACAGCGGGACGGTGATCGGCGCCGACGGCTTCGGCTTCGTGCGGGACGGACAGCGCTACGTGAAGATCCCCCAGGTGGGGCGGGTCGTGATCGAGGACGATGTCGAGATCGGGGCCAACGCCGCAGTGGACCGAGCCACCTTGGGTGAGACCCGGATCGGGCGCGGCACCAAGATCGACAACCTGGTGCAGATCGCCCACAACGTCCGGGTCGGTGAGGATACGGTGATCGCGGGCCAGGCGGGCGTGTCGGGGAGCACGCGGATCGGGTCGCGGGTCACCCTGGCGGGGCAGGTGGGGATCGTGGACCACGTGGAGATCGGCGACGACGTCATCGTGGGGGCCCAGGCGGGCGTGACCAAGGACATCCCCAAGGGGGCCGTCATCCTGGGATCGCCCGCCATCCCGCACACTGATTTCAAGCGTCAGGTGGCCGCAGTCTCGCGGCTCCCCGAGCTGCGCAAGGCCCTGCGCGTCTTGGAAGGGCGCCTGGCAGCCCTCGAGGCGCGCCTGGGCGGCCTGCAGCAGGCGAGGGAATAGGCCATGTTCGGCCCGAAGGAGATTCAGGAGACCCTCCCGCATCGTTATCCGTTCCTCCTCGTGGACCGTATCCTGGAACTGGAGATCGGGAAGCGCGTGGTGGGGATCAAGAGCGTGACCATCAATGAGCCCTTCTTCCAGGGCCACTTCCCCGGTCATCCCATCATGCCCGGGGTGCTCATCCTCGAGGCCATGGCCCAGGTGGGCGGGTTCCTCCTCATGCGCGGCCTGGATGCCCGGGCCGAGAAGAAGGTCATATACTTCACCGGCATCGACAAGGCCCGCTTCCGCCGCCCGGTGGTGCCGGGGGATCAACTGCGCTTTGAGCTGGAACTGCTCCAGCTCCGCCGCCAGGTGTGCCGGATGCGGGGGGAGGCCAGCGTGGACGGGAAGCTGGTGGCGGAGGCAGAGTTGAGCTCGGTCGTGGTGGATCGCGACCCGGAGGGGCCGGCCGAGAACCCCCTGACGGTGTAGGAGGGGCCGCGTGGCCAGCGTGCATCCCACGGCACTGGTCGATCCCCAGGCGGAGCTGGCGGATGGGGTGAGTATCGGCCCCTTCGCGATCATCGGGGCTCAGGTGCGGATCGGGCCGGGGACCAGCATCGGCAGCCACACCGTCCTGGAGGGGCGGACCGAAATCGGGATGGAGTGCCAGATTGGATCCCACGTCGTGATCGGGGCGCCGCCGCAGGACGTGAAGTACCATGGAGAACCCACCCAGGTGATCGTCGGGGACGGCACCATCGTGCGCGAGTTCGCCACCATCCACCGGGCCAGCACCGGCGGCTCGGGTGTCACCCGGGTGGGCCCGCACTGCTTCGTCATGGCCTATGTCCACGTGGCCCACGACTGCCAGCTGGCGGAGCACGTCATCATGGCCAACCAAGCCGCGCTGGCGGGCCATGTCGAGATCGGGCGCTTCGCCCTCCTCGGGGGCATGACGGGTGTCCACCAGTTCGTCCGGATCGGGGAGTTCGCCTTCCTGGGGGCCTGCTCCGCCGTGCTGCAGGACATCCCGCCCTACGTCAAGGCCCAGGGCAACCGGGCCAAGCCCTACGGCCTGAACGGGGTCGGGCTGCGGCGCCATGGGTTCTCCCTGGACGCCATCCTCGCCCTCAAAGAGGCCTACCGCATCGTCTTCGCCTCCGGATCGAACACGTCGCAGGCGCTGGCCCAGGTGGAAGAGCGGTTCAGCGGCTTCCCGGAGGTCCAGCACTTCGTGGACTTCATCAAACGATCCACGCGCGGGATCAGCAAGTAGGCGGCTCATGGAGGCGCTGGGGATCATCGCAGGCAGCGGCCGCTTGCCGTTCGTCGCGGCGGCCGAGGCGCGGGCGCAGGGCCTCCACGTGGTGGCGGTCGCGGTTCGGGAGGAAGCCGACCCCGCCTTGGCGGGGCACGTGGATGCCATCCACTGGGTCCAGTTGGGCCAGCTCGGGGCCGTGGTCCGGGCGCTACAGGCGGAGGACGTGACAGAGGCGGTGCTCCTGGGCAAGGTGGAGATTACGCACTTGTTCTCCCGGGTGCGCCCGGATATTCTGGGAGCAAAGGTCCTCCTCAAGGCTCGGGACCTGCGGGGTGAGAGCATCCTGGAGGCCATGGTGGAGGCCTTGGGGGATGCGGGAATCCGGATCCTGGAGACGCCGCGCTTCCTGGGGCCGCTCCTGGTCCCGGTGGGGCAGCTCACGCGACGGGGGCCCACGGCACGGGAGCAGCGGGACATCGCCTTGGGACGGGAGGTTGCTCGCCAGATCGCGCGCCTCAAGATCGGGCAGACGGTGGTCCTGAAACAGGGGACGGTTGTGGCCGTAGAATCCGTCGAGGGGACCGATGCGGCCATCCGCCGGGGGGGTGCCTTGGGGCGGGGCGGCGTCGTCGTGGTGAAGGTGAGCCGGCCCGACCAGGACCTCCGGTTCGACCTGCCCACGGTGGGGCCGGAGACCCTCACGGCCCTACAGGAGGCTGATGCCACGGCGTTGGCCCTGGACGCGGGGCGGACCCTCCTGCTGGAGCGGGAGCGATTCGCGGCCGAGGCCGACGCGCTGGGTTTGGCGGTGGTGGCGGACTGAAGGCGAAGAGCGTTTGACCGGTCGGCAGTTCGACCGTACCGCGAACAGCCGAACCGTCGAACAGCCGAACGCTTTTTCCTGCGTCTCGCGGTTGAGGTTGGAATGGACGGGAGCCGGCGGGCGGTGAGGGTGGCGGTGATCGGCGTGGGCCATCTGGGGCAGCACCACGCGCGGATCTACACCGACTTTCCAGACGTGGAGCTGGTGGCCGTCGCCGACGTCGCCGAGGCGCGCCGGCGGGACCTCAGTGCGCGGCTCAAGGTCCCCGCCCTGGCCGACTACCGCGCCCTGCTGGGAAAGGTGGATGCGGTGAGCGTGGCCGTGCCTACGGCCGGCCACCACGAGATCGCCCGGGCGTTCTTGCTGGCCGGCAGCGACGTCCTGGTGGAGAAGCCCATGACCAGGACCCTGGCCGAGGCAGACGACCTCGTGACCGTGGCCGCTGCGGGCGGGCGCATCCTGCAGGTCGGCCATAGCGAGCGGTTCAACGGGGCCGTCCAGGCGCTGGCCAAGCAGGTGCAGGACCCCGGTTTCATCGAGGTGCACCGGATGGGGCCCTTCCCCGGTCGCGGGACGGATGTGGATGTGGTCCTCGACCTCATGATCCACGACATCGACATCGTGCTCAATCTGGTCAAGTCCCCGGTCACCTCCGTGAGCGCCGTGGGGGTCCCGGTGATCTCGGACCAGGTGGACATCGCCAACGCGCGACTCGAGTTCGCCTCGGGCTGCGTGGCCAACCTCACCGCCAGCCGGGTGAGCGGCGAGCGGCTGCGGAAGATCCGGGTCTTCCAGCGCGACACCTCCTTTGTGCTGGACTACGCCAACCAGGAGCTGCATCTGTTCCGGGAGGTGGCCGGCGATGGCAGCGGGAAGGCACGGCTGGCCCGGATCGAGGTGCCCGTGGCCCGCGTGGAGCCCCTGCGGGAGGAGCTGGAGGGGTTTCTGGAGAGCGTGCGCACGCGGCGCCCGCCGCTGATTTCGGGCGAGGCGGGTCGCGAGGCCGTGGCCGTGGCCACACAGATCATCGAGCGGCTGTGACGGAGACCGGCATCCTCATCGTCGCGGGCGAGGCCTCCGGTGACCTGCACGCGGCCAGACTCGTGGCGGCCCTGCGCCGCGCCGCGCCCGAGCTGCGCATTGCCGGGATGGGTGGGAGCGCGATGCGGGCCGCGGGCGTTGAGTTGCTGGCCGATGCGAGCCAGACGGCGGTGGTCGGCCTCACGGAATTGTGGGAGAAGCGCCGGGTGCTCCGGGAGGCTCTGCGCCGCCTCCGGGACAGGCTCGAGCGCGTTCGGCCCGCCCTCCTGATCTGCGTCGACTTCCCGGACTTCAACCTCCTGCTGGCCCGCACGGCACACCGCCTAGGCGTGCCGGTGTGTTACTTCATCAGTCCGCAGGTCTGGGCCTGGCGCCGGGGACGGATCCGCACCATCCGCCGATTGGTGCGGAAGATGCTGGTGCTGTTTCCATTCGAGGAGAGGCTCTATCGTGCGCAGGGCGTGGATGTGGCCTTCGTGGGACACCCGCTCCTGGACGCGTTGGCCTCCGTGCCCTCCCGTGAGGCCTGCCGCGCGGCGTTCCGGATCGAGGGCGATCGCCCGGTCCTCGGCCTGCTCCCGGGCAGCCGCCAGGCAGAGCTGCGGCGCCATCTCCCCCTCCTGTTGGCGGCCGCCACGCGCATCCGCGCCAGGCAGCCGGAGCTGGAGGTCCTCCTTGCCGTGGCGCCGACCCTCACGCCTGCGGCGGTCGAGGCCGGCCTTGGCCCCGGGGCGATGCGTCCAACGATCGTCCAGGGCCGGACCCACGAGGTGATCCGGGCAGCGGATGTGCTCCTGGCCGTTTCGGGGACGGTCACCCTGGAGGCGGCCATCCTGGGAACGCCCATGGTCATCACGTACCGGATCGGACACCTGTCGTGGCTGGTAGCCCGCCTCCTGGTGCGTGTCCCGTTCATCGGCCTGCCGAACCTCGTGGCGGAGCAGAGCGTGGTGCCCGAACTGATCCAGTTCGATGCCAGGCCGGAGCGGCTCGCAGCGGCCGTGCAGGAGATCCTGGAATCGCCCGAGCGGCAGGCCTGGATGCGAAGCCGGCTGGCCGATGTCCGGGCCCGGCTCGGCAGCCCGGGGGCAGCGGACCGGGCGGCCAAGGAAGTGCTGGCGCTCTTGTCCCCGGCGCCCGCCGCGGGGGGGGCATGAAGCGGCGCTGGGTCTCCCCCCGGGACTGGGCGATCAGCCTGGCGGTTGCCCCCTGGCTGGCCAGCCTCCTGATGCGGGCGGGGGCTGCCTCCATCCGCCGGATCGACGTCGGCCGCCACTACTTCGACTCCTGCGTGGCCAAGGGTGAACAGGTGATCGTGGCCTTCTGGCATGGGCGCCTCCTGATGATGCCGTTCGCCTACCCCGGCCAGCCCGCGACCATCCTGATCAGCCGCCATCGGGACGGGGAGTACATCACGCGGATCGCCGAGCGCCTGGGCTTACACGTGGTGCGCGGCTCGGCCACGCGGGGTGGCGCCTCCGCCTTCCGGCACCTGCTCGAGTCCCTGCAGGAGGGACGGCATGTGGTGGTCACGCCGGATGGCCCCAAGGGGCCGCGTCGCCGCGTGAAGTCGGGGGTGGTGGAGCTGTCGCGCCTCTCCGGCATGCCGATCCTGCCCGTCGCCTTCGGCGCGTGGCCCCGGCGGATCCTGAACAGCTGGGACCAGTTCCTGATTCCGCGCCCTTTCGCGCACGGCGTGTACGTCTGGGGGGAGCCGATCTACGTCCCCACGGATCTGACCAAGGCGGAGGCCGAGAAGTACCAGAGCCTCCTGGCTGAGCGCCTGGACGCGGTCACAGCCGAGGCGGACAGCCGCGCAGCCCCGCAGGGGCAGGGGGCATAGGGCGATGTATTGGCTGTACAGCCTCGGGCTCGGGGGCTTCCTGGTGGCCGCCCTGCCGGGCTTCCTGCTCCAGGCCATCCGCCATGGGAAGTACCGGCGCGGGCTCGCGGAGCGGCTCGGGGGGGTCCCCCCCTGGAGCGAGGCGAGGGCGCCCCTCTGGCTCCACGCGGTGTCGGTGGGGGAGGTCATGGCGGCGGCCCCCCTGGCGCGGGAACTGCGCGCCCGCCATCCAGAGATCCCGCTCCTGGCCTCCACCGTGACCGAGACCGGCCGCGGCGTGGCCGAGGAGCGTCTGCCGGCGAGCCGGTTCGTCTTCTTCCCCCTGGACTTTGGCTGGCTCGTGGAGCGCATGTTGGAGCGCCTCCGGCCGCGCCTCGTGCTGCTCACGGAGACAGAGCTGTGGCCGAACTTCCTGCGGGCCTGCGCGCGGCGCGAGATCCCCGTGGTGGTGGTGAACGGGCGAATCTCGCCCCGATCCTTTCCGCGCTATCGCCTGGTGCGGCGCTGGTTCGGCCGAGTCCTGCGGGACGTCCGGCTCTTCTGCATGCAGAGCGAGGCTGACGCCGAGCGGATCCTGGGCCTCGGCGCGTTGGCCGACCGCGTCCGGGTCGTGGGGAACCTGAAGTACGACCTGCCAGCCCTGGCACAGGTGCCGGACGTAAGGGTGGTCCGTCACAGCCTGGACCTGGCGCCCGACGAGCCCTTGATCGTGGGCGGGAGCACCCACCGGGGTGAGGAGGAATTGCTGCTGGAGGCCTTTGCCCGGTTGCGGCAGGTGCGGCCCGATGCCTGCCTCCTGCTGGCTCCGCGGCATCCCGAGCGGCTGGAAGAGGTGGAGCGACTGGTGCGGCACGCGGGGCTCGCCGTGGTCCGGCGGAGCCAGCTTCCCGCGCAGCCCCGCGGCGGGGCGCCGGTGATTCTCTTGGACACCATGGGGGAGCTGGCGCGCCTGTATGCCGCGGCCGCCGTGGTGTTCATCGGGGGAAGTCTGATCCCCCACGGGGGCCAGAACATCCTGGAGCCGGCCGCCCACGCCCGCCCCGTGCTCCACGGTCCCTACATGGGAAACTTCGCCGAGATGCGCGACCTCTTTCAGGCGGCGGGCGCGGCCATCCAGGTGGAGGACGGGGCTGCCCTGGACCGGCAGTTGGAAATCCTCGTCAGGGATCCCGCCAGAGCCGAGCGAATGGGGAAGGCCGGACAAGGTATCGTGGAGGCCCACCGGGGCGCTACCCAGCGGACGGCGGACCTGGTGGACGCACTTTTATGAGCGTGGCGGCTTCCCTCCGCGCATGTGCCCTGCGGGCCGTGGGGGCGCAACATCCTACCTGCGGCGAGCAGGTGATGCGGGGCCTCCTGTTTCTGGCCTCCGTCGGCTATGGCGTGGCCGTGCGGGCCCGGAACGTCGGGTACGACTCGGGCCTCTTGCGGGTCCACCGCTTGCCCTGCCGCGTCGTGTGTGTCGGCAACCTGACGGTGGGCGGGACGGGAAAGACGCCGATGGTTCTCGCCCTGGCGCAGGCCTTCGCCCGATCGGGCGCCAAGGTCTGCGTGATCCTCCGCGGGTATGGGCGCCGCGGGGCCGAGGCGGCCGTCGTGTCGGATGGGCGGGATCGGCTCCTCCCCTGGCAGGAGGCGGGAGACGAGGCAGTCCTTCTGGCGAGCCGGCTGCCGGGCATCCCCGTGATCGTGGGCGGCGACCGGGTCCGGGCTGGCGCCCTCGCCCTGCAACGCTTCGGCGCCGACACGCTGCTCCTGGACGACGGCTTCCAGCACCGGCGCCTCCAGCGGGACGTGGACCTCGTCCTCCTGGATGCGATGGACCCGTTCGGCGGCGGGCGGCTCCTGCCCCGGGGTCGTCTCCGCGAGCCCATGGAAAGCCTCCGACGCGCCCACGCCATCGTGGTGACGCGGACGGATCAGGCCGCGGATCTGACGCCGCTCCGGCAGCGCCTGCCGTGGCTGGTCGCGGATCGCCCGGTGGCCTGGGCCGCTCATCGCCCGGTTCGCCTCACGGAACTTCGGACCGGGGACCTGCGGCCGATCGAGGCGCTGGCGGACCGATCGGTGCTGGCCGTGAGCGGGATCGCCAATCCCGGGGGCTTCCACCGGACCCTCCTGGAGATGGGGGCGAAGCTCACGGGGACCCTCTGCTATCCCGACCATCACCCCTTCACGGATGCGGACCGGGCGCGCATGGCGGCCGAGGCGAAGACGCGCGGCGCGGAGTGGATCCTCACGACGGAGAAGGATGCCGTGCGGCTGGAAGGGGACCTGCCCGCGGGCTTCCCGGTCCTGGCACTCGGCATCGCCCTCGAGCTGATCGACGGGGGGCGGGAGTTGGAGCGCCTCCTGGACATTTCCCTGCACGGGGCGGGACGTGGCTGAGCGCACGCGCTGGAATCCCGTGGCGCTGGGCGAGTGGGCGCTGGTCGCCGGCCTGTTCACGCTCCTGGCCTGGCTGCCGGAGGGGGCGGCCTACGCCGCGGGCGAAGGGGCGGCGCGGTTCGCGTTCCGAGCGGACCGGCGGCACCGCGCCATCGCGCTGGAGAACCTGGCTCGGGCATTCCCTGACGCCGGGCGGGCGGGCGGGCTTGAGGAGCTGGCGGGGGCCGTCTTCGAGAACCTGGGGCGAACGGCGGTGGACATGGCGCGGGCCGGCCGCCTCCTCCGTCGCGCGGGCCCGGCGATTTTCCAGATGGACGGCCTGGAGCGAATGGTCGAGGCACGGGCGCGGGGAAAGGGGGTTCTCCTGCTCACGGCCCACTTCGGACCCTGGGAGCTTCTGCCGCTGAGCGCGGCGCTCCACTACGGGCCGATTCACATCGTGGCGCGGCCCATGGACAACCCCTGGCTCGACGATTGGTTCACGAGGCTTCGCGAGCGCGGGGGCAACCACGTCATCCGGAAGCGCGACGCAGTCCAGGCCATTCTACAGGTGCTCCGGCGGGGCGAGACGGTGGGCATCCTGATCGACCAGCATGTGAGCGAGCGCGAGGGCGTGGTCGTTCCCTTCTTCGGGCGGCCTGCCTCGGCGATGGCGGGGCCGGCCCTCCTCGCCTTGCGGTCGGGGGCTGCCGTCCTCCCGGTGGGGATCACGCGGAGCGGGCGAGGACGGTACCGGGTGGACATCCGATCCGAGGTGCCCGTGCGGAGGAGCGGCGACCTCAAGGCGGACCTGGCGGAGAATACCGCGCGGTTCACGGCCGCGATCGAGGCCATCGTCCGGGAGCGGCCCGATCACTGGTTCTGGGTCCACCGGCGCTGGAAGACGCAGCAACCGCTGGACCCGCGGCTCCCACCACAAGACCTTACGGGAAGGTCGCCGGGTCAGGCGCCGCCTCACCAGGACGATGCCTTTCCGGCCGGTGCGCCCGCGAGCGCGCCGCCTGACGGGTAGGCCATGGCCGAGCGCACGCCGCAGACGATGCAACGGATCCTGGTGCGAATGGTCAACTGGGTGGGCGATGCGGTCCTTACGCTCCCGGCCCTGCAGGCCCTGGACCGCCAGTTCCCCCAGACGGAGATCGTCGTGCTGGCGAAACCCTGGGTGGCCGGCCTCTTCGCCGGACAGCCGGCCGTGGATCGGGTCATCGAGTACCGGCCCGAGGCCGGACGCGCCGGGATGATGTGGCGGTGGAGACTCGCCCGACAGCTCACGAGCGAGGGGTTCGACCTAGCCGTGGTGCTTCCGAACTCGCTGGAGGCGGCCCTCGTCCCCTGGCTGGCCGGAATCCCGCGCCGCGTGGGCCGGCGGACCGACGGGAGAGGCTGGCTCCTCACCGATCGCATCCCGCGAGAAGGACGATCGGGCGGGCGCCATCAGGTGCAGGGGTACCTGGATGTCGTCCGCCGGTTGGGCGCGGACGGGCCGGCCCTGCCGCTTCTGACGGTGACCGTAGAGGCCCGGGAGGCCGCGGGACGGCTCCTGGCCGCCCATGGCATCGCGCCGGAGAAGCCGCTGGTGGCCGTCAATCCGGGCTCGATCTACGGCGGGGCCAAGCGCTGGCCTGCGGACCGGTTTGCCGCCGCCGTGGACGCCCTGACGGATGCCTGGGGGGCAACCGCCGTCCTGGTCGGCGCGGCGCGGGAGACATCCATCCTGAAGGACGTGGCGCAGAAGATGCGGCGGCGCGGCGTCCTGCTGGGAGGCGCCACCACGCTGTCGACCCTGGTGGGCGTGCTGGCACGGGCGCGGCTGCTCCTCAGCAACGACACGGGGGCCATGCACGTTGCGGCCGCAGCGGGGACGCCGGTCGTGGCGGTCTTCGGGCCGACGGATGCAGAGGCGACCGGGCCGCTCGGACCCCGCTGCCGGGTCGTTCGCCAGCTTGTGCCCTGCAGCCCGTGCTTGCTGCGGGAGTGCCCCATCGACCACCGGTGCATGAAGGGAGTCAGCGTGGACGACGTCCTCAACGCCGCCAGAGACCTCGGCGGACCTTCTCTCGCCTTCCGCTTTCCGTCTTCCGCCTCCCGCGCAGCGTTTCTGGATCGCGACGGCACGATCATCGAGGATCTCGGCTACCTGGGCGATCCGGAACAGATCCGCTTCCTCCCGGGTGCCCTGGACGCCCTTTGCGCCCTCCGGGATGCCGGGTTCCGCCTGGTCCTCGTCACGAACCAGGCGGGCGTCGCCCGAGGGCTGATCACCGAGGCGGACGTCCGGCAGGTGAACGGCAGACTGGAAGCCCTCCTTTGGGACGCCGGCATACGTCTGGATGGGATGTATTACTGCCCGCATCACCCTGGCCATGGGTCAGCGGAATACCGGATGGACTGCGACTGCCGAAAACCCAAGCCGGGGATGGTCCAGCGGGCGGTCCGGGACCTGCGCCTGGACCCGTCGTGCTCGGTGATCATCGGCGATCACGTGAGCGACGTGGCCTTGGCACAGAGCTTCCCGGGCATGCGAAGCATCCTCCTCCTCACCGGACACGGGCGGGACCAGATGTCCAAGATCGAGCGGGGGGAGGCTCCTCGTCCCGATCACGTCGCGGCGGACCTCTCGGCCGCGGTCCGGTGGCTGCTCTCGCACGCGGAGCGCGAGGATGTCGTCCCTTCCCGTCCGGCTTGACGGGGCCCGGCGGGTCCTCCTGGTCAAGCCCAGCGCCATGGGGGACGTGGTGCACGCCCTCCCGGTCGCTGCCACGCTCCACCGGCGCTACCCGAATCTCGAGCTGGACTGGCTCGTGGAAGAGGAGGCGGCGGACCTCGTACGGGGTCACCCGGCGATCTCGGAGGTCGTGGTGTCTGGCCGCCGTCGCTGGGGGCGGCAGCTCTGGCCGCCGCGACGACTCCTGTCAACGCAGAGAGAGGTCCGGGCCCTGGCTGCGTTTCTTCGCGGCCGGCGCTACGATGCGGTGCTGGACCTGCAGGGGCTGTTCAAGAGCGCCCTGTACGTTTTGACGGCCTGGGCGCCCGTGCGCATTGGGTTCGCGGAGGGGCGGGAGGGGGCGACCTGGTTCCTGACCCATCAGGTGACCGCACCGCCCCAGCCCGTGCACGCGGTGGAACGGTACCTCGCGCTGGCGGCGGCGGTGGACGCGACGGAGCCCGTGCGGGACTTCCGCATTGCCCTCGGCCCGGAGGTGGCGGCCGAGACCGCGTCCCGGATCGCCCGGGTCCCGCGGCCACGAGTGGTCCTCCATCCGGCGGCCCGCTGGCACACCAAGCTGTGGGAGCCGGAGAAGTGGCAGCGGGTGGCGGCGACGCTTCAAGGCGAGGGCTGCGGGGTGATTGTCACAGGAGGGCGGCAGGATGCTGCGCAGGTCGGCGCCATCCTGCGGGGCCTCGATCCGCCACCCTTCTCGCTGGTGGGGAGGCTCACGCTGAAAGAGCTCGCAGCGCTCCTTGGCGATGTGGACCTCATGATCACGGTCGACTCCGGCCCCATGCACATCGCTGCCGCCATGGGGACGCCGGTGGTGGCGCTCTTCGGCCCCACCGATCCCTTGCGCACGGGACCCGTGGGGCCGGGGACAGTCCTGCAACACGCGTTGCCGTGCAGCCCGTGCCTCCACCGGCGCTGCCGCATTCCCGACACGTACCGCTGCATGCGGGAGATCACGGCAGGGGAGGTTCTTGGGGCCGCGCGGAGCCTGCTCCGGGATCGGAAGGCTGTGGTGTGAGGGGAAAAGTGCAAAAAGAAAGAGAAGATTCAATGGAAACCACAGATTGCGCAGATTACGCAGATTCTTTCGAGGAACGGGTTTTGGGGAAATCTGCGCAATCTGCGAAATCTGTGGTCAAAGTGTTTCTCGGTGCTGTCGCGGGTCTCCTGACGCTTTTCGGCGGCCCGGCTGGGGCGGCCGACCTACCGCCCATGTTCCGCGAGCCGGAGCAGCTCGTTTACGACGTGACCTGGATGGGGGTCAAGGCGGGGCAGGCCACCCTGGAGATGCAGGGCGTGATGGACTTCCACGGGCAGCGGGCGGCCCACCTCGTCACCACGGCGCAATCCGCCCCCTTCATCTCGAAGTTCTACCGAGTGAACGACCGGAGCGAGTCCTATCTGGAACTGGATCCGCTTCGCGCGCTCCGCTTCGAGAAACATCTTCGGGAGGGCCGCTACCGGCACGATAGCTGGACCGATTTCGACCACCAGGGGAAAGTCGCCACCTTCCGATACCTGGACTTCAGCCCGGTCCCAAGAGGGATCTCCCGCCTGGAGGACGCCGAGCGGTACGGCAAGTACGTGACCCAGGAATTCTCCCTGACGCCTGGCTCCCTGGACGAGTTCTCGGTGCTCTACTATGTCCGGACCCTGGACCTGCAGGTGGGCAAGACGCTGTACGCCAAGGTGTTCGCCAGCAAGAAGAACTGGGAACTCGAGGTGCGGGTTCTGGGTCGGGAAATGCTGGACACGATCTTCGGGCCCCGGGAGACGCTGGTGGTGGAGCCCCTGCTCAAGTTCGGTGGGATTTTCCAGCAGAAGGGGAAGATGACGGTCTGGCTAACGGATGATGCGGAAAGGATCCCCGTGATGATGCAGAGCGCGGTGAAGGTCGGGAGCTTTATCTCCACCTTGGTTCGCCGCACGGTCGGTCCGGCGATGGCCCATGCGGACCACGCCGAGGAGGCCAGGCGGTGACGCCCCCCGCGGTATCCCTGGTGACGGGCGCGGCCGGCTTCATCGGCTCGCACCTGTGCGAGCGGCTGCTCCGCGCGGGCCATCGCGTGATCGGCCTGGATGACTTCTCCGATTACTATCCGCGTGCCGTGAAGGAGGCCAATGTGGCCCTCCTCGCGGGGCGAGCCGGCTTCGAGCTCGTCGAGCAGGACGTCGCCCGGACGGACCTCGCCAGCCTCGTGGCCGAGGTGGACCACATCTTCCACCAGGCGGGTCAGCCGGGCGTGCGGCCGAGCTGGGGGGAGGAGTTCGACATCTATCTCGACCGGAACATCCGGGCGACCCAGCGGCTGCTGGAGGCGGTGCGGGGATCCTCCCGGCTCAAGCGGCTGGTCTATGCCTCGTCTTCATCGGTGTACGGGGACTTGCCCGATCTGCCCCTTCGCGAGGACTCGCCCACGCGGCCCCATTCGCCCTACGGGGTTACCAAGCTGGCCGCCGAGCACCTCTGCGGCCTCTATTGGGCAAACTTCGGGGTGCCCACGGTGGCCCTGCGGTATTTCACCGTGTACGGCCCCCGCCAGCGTCCCGACATGGGCTTCCACAAGTTCATCCTGGCGGCCCTGGAGGACCGTGCGGTGGTGATCTATGGCGATGGCGAGCAGACGCGGGACTTCACCTACGTCGCGGATGCCGTGGAGGCAAACTGGTTGGCCCTGGCGCCGGCAGCCACGGGCCAGGTGTTCAACATCGGGGGCGGCTCGCGGGTGAGCGTAAATCAGGTGCTGGCGACCCTGGAGGAGATCCTCGGGCGGCCCATCCGTCGGGAGCATCGGGCGCCGCAGGTGGGTGACGTGCGACACACGTGGGCCGACACCACGCGGGCAGGCGAGATCCTGGGCTTCGCGCCTGCGGTCGCGCTGCGGGAGGGGCTCGCGAACGAGGTGAAGTGGCTGCACGGAGAGGCGGGATGAGGGAAGGGGCCGGAGGGTCCATGCGCTTCCTGGGCAGGGTTGCAGTCATCACCGGGTCCTCGAAGGGGATCGGGCGCGCAACCGCCCTCAGGCTCGCGCATGAGGGCGGTGCGGTCGTGGTCAACGGCCGGGATACAAAAGCCGTGGAGGCCGTCGTCCGAGAGATCGAGGCGGGAGGCGGCACCGCGCTCCCAGCGGTGGCGGACGTGAGCCGAGGGGACGAGGTCCGGGGGATGGTGGCGGCAGCATTGGGGCAGCTCGGCCGCATCGATATCCTGGTCAACAACGCCGGGGGCGGCACCTCGGCCCGGTGGCTGGACGATGTGGACGAGGCGGCATGGACGCGGAGCCTCGACCTGAACCTCACGGCGACGTTTCTGGTGACGAAGGCCGTCGTCCCCCACATGCGGGAGCGCCGCCGCGGCCGCATCGTGATGGTCTCCTCGGTGGCTGGCCGCAACATGAGCCGACTCTCGGGGCCGGAGTATACGGCCGCCAAGGGGGGGATGCTGGCCTTCATGCGCCACATGGCAGTGGAGCTGGGACCCTACAACATTACCGTGAACGCCGTGGCACCCGGGCCGACCATGGTGGAGCGGGTGGCAAAGAAGTGGGAGGCCCGGCCGGCCGAAGAGCGAGAGAGCACCCTCCGGAACATCCCGCTGGGTCGGATGGCCCGACCCGAGGAAGTGGCTGCGGCCATCCTATTCCTCGCCTCCGATGATGCTTCCTACATCGCGGGTGCCTGCCTGGATGTGAACGGCGGGAGCTTCATGATGTGAATGCTCCGCCTCATGATCGCCGCCCTCAGCGGCGTGTTCATGCCCCTCCCCTCCACTGTGCTGCCAGGAGCCACGCGGTAAGGTGGAATCCGAGTGGTCGGGTCGCCTTGACGGGAGCAGGAGGCGATGCTACAGTAGTAGACATAAAAGAGAGGCGGGAGCCCGGGGCGCCGGGCTGAGAGGGTGGGGCGGTTCCCTCACCGACCGTTTGAACCTGACCTGGGTAATGCCAGCGTAGGGATCACGCAAATCCTGATAACCGCCCTGTGGGGCGGTTTTTTTGTTGGTGGTTCCTCGAGGACTGGTGGAATCATGGGGGGGAATCCATGACACAGTTTGAGAGTGCTCGCAAGGGAGTCGTCAGCGAGACGATGAGGGAGGCGGCACTGGCCGAGGGGGTGGCTCCGGAGTTCATCCGCGACGGGATCCGGGCCGGGAACCTCATCATCTGTCACAGCATCAAACACCGCAACGGCCGGCCCCTGGCGGTGGGCAAGGGGCTTCGGACCAAGGTCAACGCCAATATCGGGACGTCGGCCACGACCTCGATATCTGCAAGGAATTGGAGAAGGCCCGGGTTGCGGTCCGGAGCGGTGCCGATGCCCTTATGGATCTGTCCACCGGGGGGCCTGTCAACGAGATTCGTCGGGCGATCATCGCCGAAACCGATGCCTGTATCGGGAGTGTGCCGATTTATCAGGCGGCCCTGGATGCGGTCCGAACCAAGAACAAGGCGATCGTCGACATGACCGTGGACGACATTTTCGAGGGGATCGTCAAGCACGCCGAGGATGGGGTGGATTTTATCACGGTCCATTGCGGCGTCACCCGGGCCACGGTTGACCGGATGCGGGCCGAGGGACGGGTCATGGACGTGGTCTCCCGGGGTGGTGCGTTCACCATCGAGTGGATGGCCTACAACCGCCGGGAGAACCCGCTGTTCGAGTACTTCGATCGGCTCCTGGAGATTGCCCGGGCATACGACCTAGTGCTGTCGCTCGGGGACGGTTTCCGCCCGGGGTGCCTCGCGGATGCGACCGATCGGGCCCAGGTTCACGAGCTGATCCTCCTGGGCGAGCTGACCCAACGGGCGCAGACTGCCGGAGTGCAGGTCATGGTCGAGGGACCCGGCCACGTGCCCCTCCATCAGATCGAGGCCAACATCGTCCTCCAGAAGCGTCTCTGTCATGGGGCGCCGTTTTACGTCTTGGGGCCACTGGTCACCGACATCGCCCCGGGCTATGACCACATCACCTGCGCCATCGGCGGCGCTATCGCCGCCACCGCCGGCGCCGACTTTCTCTGCTATGTCACGCCCAGCGAACACCTCCGCCTTCCGACCATCGAGGACGTGCGGGAGGGGGTGATTGCCGCCCGCATCGCGGCACACGCCGCGGACATTGCGAAAGGCGTCCCGGGGGCCATGGAGCGGGATCTTCAGATGGCGAGGCACCGGAAACGGCTGGACTGGGAGGGGCAGTTCGCCGTGTGCCTGGATCCAGAGAGGGCGCGGCGGATGCGCGCCGAATCCGGTGTGGCCGACCACGGGGCCTGCACCATGTGCGGGGAGTTTTGCGCCTACAAGGTGATGGACGATGCCATGGAACGGGAGGCTGCGGGGACGTAGCGTTTCCCGGGTGTCGTGCTGAAGATCCGGGACCTTACCGGGGGAGAGGGGGCGGACGTGGTCTTCGAGCTGGTGGGCACCCAGGCGACAATGCCGCACGCCGTGAATGCCCTCCGGCGCAGCGGACGACTGGTGTTCATCGGGTACTCGGCGGACTCCCTCGTCGTGAGCCCGCTCCAAACGGGTTTCTTCCCTTCCCCGCGAGTGGGCAATGCTGAGGGGGCTTCGGGAGGGAACGCATGACCCGGACAGATGTGTGGGCCTATGCGGAGGGCCGACTCAGCACATAGTGGGTGGACAGAGTGGCGGCAACGAGCTGGCCGAGATCGTCCGTGACGCGGGTCTCCCAGATGGAGGTGCTTTGACCTCGATGGAGGGGGACGGCCGTGGCGCGGATTGTGCCCTCCCGGACCGACCGGATCAGGTTGATCTTCAGCTCAACGGTCACGCTCTCCTGTCCCGGGGCGACGTTCATGAAGGCCCCGGCACCGGCCACGGTATCGGCGAGCGTCATGACCGCGCCGCCGTGCAGGATCCCCCACGGCTGTTTCAAGTCGGGCCGGACGTCCAACGCGGCCTCGACCCGCTCGGGCGTGAGGAGCGAGAAGCGCATGCCCAGAACTCCGGCAAAAGTGCCCCGAAGCCGCTCGTTGGCCCGCGCAACGGCGTCCTCGGATGTCAGCGCACTCCTCATCCCCTCCATCATCTCGTTTCCCTCCCGGTGTCGTGTGGCAATTCGATAGCTTGACAATCCCCACACCTGGCGACCAAGCAGGCTGGCAGCCTGGCAATCAGGAGATGCCAACGAAGCGACGTCGGCCCGCCGAGTTGCCAGGTCGCCAAATTGCCGAGGTGCCGAAGCCCGCCCGCCAAGCCGGAGTATCCTACCCGCACAGGAGGCTTCTGGCAATCAGGCAGCTGGGCAATTCGGCGATCGAGCAATTCCGCTGTCCGCCAATTTGCGGACCCAGGATCGCGTGCTCCCTGCTTGCCAGATTGCCGGGTTGCCTGGCTGCCCCGCAAGGCCTTTTGCGATTGACTCTCGCCGGTCTCTTCGATAGGCTGCCGCCCGAGCCTCGCGGTCTCTCTCCGGACTTCTCGGGAATGCGGCTCCGCTGAATTCCCTCGCGTGTGGCGCTGGTCTTCGGGCCTCTGGCTCACGACACTCCTCAGGCGTGCGGTCACCCACGGGTGCAGCCGATCGACCAGGAGAGCAGGGTATGAACTATCAGATCGTCGCAACGCTCGGTCCCAGCAGCGACACCGAACCGGTGTGGCAGGCGATGCTCGCGGCGGAGGTGACCGGGTTCCGCTTGAACACCTCCCACCTGTCCGTGCCACACCTGCGCGTCTGGATCGATCGGCTAAGCCCCTTTCTTGCTGTGCGGGATCCGCGACCGCCGCTGATCCTGGACCTGCAGGGCAGCAAATGGCGCCTGGGCATGTTTCCTTGCCGTGAGCTCGTGGAGGGGCAGCGAGTCATGCTGGTGTGCGCGTCGTCGGCGGCTGACCCCAACGTGTTGCCGGTCCCGCACCCCGACTTCTTCCGTGCCGCTTCCCTGTCGAGTGGTGAGATTGTCCTCAACGATGCCAAGCTGCGCCTCATTCTTGAATCGCGAGGCGCAGAGATGCTCCAGGCTCGCGTGGCCACAGGTGGTCCAATTCTCTCGCGCAAGGGGATCACCTACACGGCATCCACGTATCGCCAGGAAGCATTGAGCACGACCGATCGTGCGATCCTGGACCAGACGCAGCACTTGGAGGGTATCCGCTATGCCTTGTCGTATGTGAAAGATGCCGCGGAGATGGTCAACTACCGCGCGCAGGTCGGCCGCACGGCCTTCTTGATCGCCAAGCTGGAGCGCCAGACAGCAGTGGACGAGGCGACGCAGATTGCAGCATCCGCCGACGAATTGTGGCTATGCCGGGGCGACCTCGGCGCCGAATTGGGTGCGAGGGCTATGGCTGTCGCTGTCTATCACTTTTCGGAACGTGTGGGCGCGGTGCCGGTCCCCGTGCTCCTGGCGGGGCAGATCTTCGAGCATATGGCTGAGCACGCCAGCCCCACACGATCAGAAGTCTGCGACGTGTACGCCGCGCTCAGGAAAGGCTATCGCGGGGTCGTCTTGTCGGACGAGACGGCCATCGGCCGCAACCCGGTTGAGAGCTGCCGGGTCGCCGCCATGTTTCGGACGTGAGTCCGCCCGCGAGACAACGGATTCAACGGCGCGCCACGCGCTCGGGAAGAGACCAATGACAAGGAGACGACGGCATGGCGGACGGAAAGCAATACGGGCCAGGGAGTCCGGGTCGACGGCGGCAGGCAGTGTTTCGCGGGCTCAAACGGGTCCCGGCTGATTGTACTTGCCATTGAAGGCGAAGCCTCGTAGAATCCATCAGCCTCAAGCTTCTGACGGTTTCACCAGTTACCAACAACGCCGCAAGGAGCCAAGCCTCGCGGCGTTTTTTCATTTGCAGCGGTGCGGCCAGCTCAAGGCGAGTAGATCTTCACCGATGATCCGCTGGCCCAAGTTGGGCGTGGGAAGAGCGGCCCTACGACCCGAAGATACGACACTGATGACCGCTTGCGATGGGACATTGCCGAATGATCGGCGAAAGGGGCGCAGAATCATGGGAACGCGACTGTATGTTGGAAATCTGCCGTTTGACACGAACGAATCGCAACTCCGAGACCTCTTCCAGGAGGGAGGCCGGACTGTCACCGAGGTCAAGATTGTCACGGATCGAGACACGGGTCGCCCTCGCGGGTTCGCCTTTGTCGAGATGGGGAGCCAGAGCGAGGCCGAGGCAGCCGTCAGCGCGCTGAACGGGAAAGAACTCGGCGGCCGCGCGCTCACGGTCAACGAGGCCCGCGAGCAGGCGCCGCGCCGCAGCGGCGGGTTCGGCGGCGGCGGCGGCGGACGGGGTCGGTACTAAGAACAACAGCCAACAGGCTTCGACTCGCCCCCACTGATGGGAGACCCGGCCAAGGATGCTGGTGCAATCCGGCGACCTTGGCCGGGTCCCGTTTTGTGAGCGACTCTCTGCAGTCATGACTCCGCCATCATGAGGCGCTACGCCTAGCCACCCGAGCGATCTGGCGGCGCGTTCTCGGGCGCCTTCCGCTGACGGGCGGGCGGCGACGGCGCCTGGCGTCCCGCGGTCTGGGGCGATTTTCCCTCGACTCGATTCGGGGAGAGGCGATTGGCAGGTTCGCCCGGCAGTTGGCGTGTCGGCGGTCGCGATGCCTCGGCGCGGCGAGTCGATGGTTGGGGTGCTGTCGGCGCCGGACTCGCCGCGTGCGGCCCAGGGACCGGTGGCTGGGGTGCCTGACGGGCCGCGGGTGGCGTGCTCTTCGGGCCACGCTCTTGGCGTTCCCGGCCTTTACGCCCCGGCGGCGAGGGTGGCTGGGCACGCTCGACCGACGGACGCTCGACCGTGCTCTGCCCGAAGGGCGGACGGGGGATGGTCGGACCGGGCTCGCGCTGCTGTGGGAGCGAAACGATGTGCGGCGCTGGCGTGGGGGGCCCAGCCGGCCCCGCTATCCGCCCGCTCTCGGGTGCCGAGCCCGATCGGGGGCGGGGCGGCCGGGTGGCGACCACCGATCGCCTCAAACTCTCCTCGGGGGGGCGAATGCCACGGCTTCCCGTGGGCACGAGGCTCGCGGGCGTCGCGGCGACGGGGAGCGAGGCGTGGATCGGGTGGAGGCTCCTCACATCCACCTGGGTGACCCGCGCCGACGTGATCGGGCCGCGGCCGAAGCGATTCTCGTGGACCACAACCACGGCGTTCCGCAGGCTGGCATTGCGGTAGGCGGTGAGGTCCTGCACGTTGACGACCGTCGTCCGATTGATGACCACGTTGTTGACGACGCGAGGGCCGCCCCAGCCGCCCCACCAGGGTGTGTGGATGAAGCCTGGCCGCCCCCACCAGGGCACGCACGGCTCGCCCCACCCGAGCGCCACCCAGCCCAGCACGGGCCCACCGACCCCGATGCGAACGCCCAGGCCGGGCTCGCCAAAGAAGGCGACGAGCGCGGGCGCATAGACCGGCCTCACCACCACCGGCCCGGGCGCCCAGGCCCAGAAGCCGTCCACCGTGACCCAGCGGCCGTAGTGGTACGGGGCCCAGCCCCACGCTGCAGTGTCCACCCAGGTCCAGCCGTAAAATGGGTCGAGCATCCAGGCGCCCGTGCTGTAGGGCACCCAGCCCGCGGGGACCGCCGTCGGCACCCAGACGGGCCCGTAGGAGGGCACGACCCGCCACGTCCCGTAGCGGTCCAGGTCGCTCAGGCCGTACGTCCCGGGCGAGACGTAGCGGGCGCTCACCGCGTCCAGGAGCTGATCGGTGCGGGCGTAGTTCCACTTGTCCCAGTCATCGAGCTGCGGCACGACGTAGGCGGTGACTTGCGGGCTCGCCGTGCCCTCGATGATCACCTCCTCGCTCGGCGTGATGTCAACGGCCGCCCCGCTGGCGGGGGTGACGATGGCCCGACCGGCGCGGCGGGTGATGAAGGAAGTGCGGTCGCCCGCGACGTCCACGCGGTAGTAGCCCGGCTGGTCGATGGTGAAGGCTGCGTTCGGGGTGTCCACCTCCAGCGTGTGCCCCGGCTCGACCGTGCGCAGGTCGAAGGAGGCGTGACCCGTGGTCACCTTGAACTGGAGAAAATCCGGCTCCTGATTCTCCAGACCGAGCTGGGTGTTCGCCCAGGCGCGCACGAAGGCGCGGGCGCCGATCTGGAGCTCCAAGGTCCCCGGGGACCCGGTGTAGAGTTCGTCGTCCGGGGCGAGGGGCGTATTGGCCTGCGCCTGCGCCCAGTCCTGGGCACCCGGCCGCCAGAACGACACCTGCCCATCCACAAAGCTCAGCCGCGGCGGCGTCCCGCCGACCTCAGCCTGCTGCGGGTCCGGTGTATCCGCCGCCTGCGCAGCCGGCACCACGACTGTCAGCACGCCGAACGCCAGAATGGGCCCAATGCTCCTCCAGGCACGCATCCCCGGATCCTCCTCTACCCGCCAGGCGGGTACTTCATACGAACACGGTGGGCTGACCCTTCAGCGAAATCTGCACCGGCAATGCGCTTGAATTGCGGCTCAACTGCTGCGCCGAGGCTCCTCCGGGTGCTGGGCACCGCCATCACTGGTGACGGGCTCTCCCCCCCGTGCCTTCCTCATTACAGTACGCACCCGCCTCGACTTTTGTGTCGGTTTTTCGAGGGTCCCTCTCCGCCGCTCGACACGAGCCAGATGCGCTGAGCCCGAAGGGCGCCTGCAAGAGGGAGAGAAGAAGGGGCAGGGTAGCAACACACCGACGAGTCGAGGAGCGGAGTGGAGGCACGCTGCCTCGAGACGCGTGCCGTCCGGCGCGAGGATGCCGGTCCGCGTCACTCCGCCAGATACTTGCGGTCCGAGGCCACTGCCTGTCGCTGGTTGAGGACCTTGGCGCCGCGGTTCATGAAGATGGCGCCCGTGCGGGCCTGCTCCTTGATGCCGAAAGGGCGCAGCACCTCGATGAGCTTGTCCAGCTTGTCCGGCTCGCCCGTCGCCTCCAGAATCAACGTGGACGTGGAGACGTCCACAATGCGCGCCTTGAAGAGGTCGGCGAGGCTGACCACTTCCTGCCGCGTCCTGGCGCTCACCCCCACCTTGACCAGCAGCATCTCGTAGGCCAGTTGCTCTTTGTCGGCGGTCACGTCCGCCACCTTGACGGCGCCGATGAGCTTGCGGAACTGTTTGGCCACCTGGTCCAGCGCCGTGCTCTGGTCTTCCACGGCGATGGTGATCCGCGTGAGCCCGGGCAGTTCGGACGCGCCGGCGGTGAAGCTCTCCACATTGTAGCCGCGCCGGGCGAAGAGGTTGCCCATCCGGGCCAGCATGCCGGGCTCGTCCTGCACCAACGCCACCAAGACGTGCCTCATCGCTTCTTTGCCCTCCCTCGCGGGTCCTCCACGAAGTCGGTGTTGCTGGTCCCCGGCTGGACCATCGGGTAGACGTTCTCGTCCTCTTGGACCTTGCAGTCCAGCAGGTACGGGCCGTCCGCCTGCCGTGCCGCCGCGAAGGCATCCTTCAATTCATCCGCGGCGGCGACACGCTTGCCCGGGATGCCGTAGCTTTGAGCCAACTGGACGAAATCCGGTCCGCTGATCGGCGTGCCGATGTAGCGGGCCCCGTGGAACAGCTCCTGCCACTGGCGGACCATGCCCAGGTAGCCGTTGTTCATGATCACGATCTTGATGGGAAGCCGCTCTTGGGTGATGGTCGCCAGCTCTTGCAGGTTCATCTGGAAGCTGCCGTCGCCGACGACGACCCAGACCGGCTCCGTGGGGTGGGCGGCCTGGACGCCCAGGGCGGCCGGCAGCGAGTAGCCCATGGTGCCGAGGCCGCCGGAGGTGAAGAAGCTGTTCAGGCGCCGGAAGCGATAGTGCTGGGCGACCCACATCTGGTGCTGGCCGACGTCGCTCACCAGGACGGCCTCGCCGCCCGTGGCCTCATGGAGCGCCCGGATGACCTCCTGGGGGGGCAGGGGACCCTGGGCGTGGACCTCTAAGGGGTGGCGCGTGCGCCAGGTCTCGATCTGGGCCAGCCAATCCCGATGATCGAGCTCGGGCAGCGCTGCCGTCAGGGCCTCCAGCACGAACCGGATGTCGCCCACCATGGGGAGGTACGCCGGGACGCGTTTGCCGATTTCCGCCGGGTCGATGTCCACGTGGAGCAGCTTTGCTTGGGGCGCGAAATGGGGGAGGCTCCCGGTGAACCGATCGTCCATACGCATCCCCAGGGCGATGAGCAGATCGGCGTTCTGGATGGCCAGGTTGGCCCACGCCACCCCGTGCATCCCCGCCATGCCGAGGCAGAGCGGATGGTCCGCGGACAGCGCGCTCAGGCCCAGGAGGGTGCTCACCACCGGGGCGTTGATGCGTTCGGCGAAGCGCCGCAGCTCCTCCCAGGCCGTGGCGATGTGCACGCCATGGCCGGCGAGCACCACGGGACGCTTGGCGTCCGCGACCGTCTGGACGGCCCGCTGGATCTGGTAGGGCGCGGAGCGCACGACCGGCCGGTAGCCCAGGCGCGCGACCCGCTCCGGGTAGTGGAGTTCGCAGGGGGCGAGGAGAATGTCCTTGGGCACATCCACCAGCACCGGGCCGGGCCGGCCGGTCCGGGCCAGGAAGAAGGCCTCGCGCAACGCCCGCGTCAGGTCCTGACTTCGTCGCACCAGGTAGTTATGCTTGGTGATGGGCAGCGTGATGCCGGTGATGTTGATCTCCTGGAAGGCGTCGGTGCCGATCACCGAGTCGGCGACCTGCGCCGTCAGGGCCACGATGGGGACGGAGTCCAGCATCGCCGTGGCGATCCCGGTGACCAGGTTCGTGGCTCCCGGCCCGGATGTCGCCACGCAGACCCCCACCTTGCCCGTGGCACGGGCATAGCCATCCGCCGCGTGGGCGGCCGCCTGCTCATGCCGCACGAGGACATGGTGGATCTGCGGGTACTTGGCGAGCGCATCGAAGATCGGCAGGGCGGCGCCGCCCGGATAGGCCCAGACGACATCGACTCCCTCGCGAACCAAGCATTCCCAGAGGACTTCAGCACCGGTGTAGCGCATGATCGAATGCCACCCCTCTCCCTGTGAGGCACCCAAAGCGGGCATGGTCGCGAGGGCTGCCACCCGCCGTTGACCTGCCGGATTGTAGAGGATTCCCACGTCGCGTTCGGAGCGTCGGGTGCGAGTGCACGCGACGGAAAAGCGGGGTCTTCCGAACCCGGCTGCGATAGGATGGACCATACCAGCGGCCCACGAGCGGGTCAAGATGTTTTCGGTGACCGGTCGATGGAAAGCCCCGGTCGGGATGGAGGGAGGCCGCCCTGCGAAGGCAAGCCGGGCCGTTTCTCTGCTGGGCCGGTTGAATTGACCGGACCCGGTACGCGTGCTACATTGCGACGCTCATGCGGACGGCACATGTGGCGACGGCGCTCGCGTCGACGATTGGCTGCTGCCGAGGAGCCGGGCCGCTCGCCGGAAAAGCGAGGCGGACGGGAACAGTACGGGGAGGGGGTCGCGTGAAGACGGTCATCGTGGGAGCGGGGGCGCTGGGTAGCGTCCTCGGGGGGTATTTCGCCCAGGTGGGGGTGGACGTCACGCTGGTTGCCCGGAAGGCGCACGCCGAGGCGATCCGGAGGGACGGGCTTTGGATCGGCGGCCGGCGGGGAGAGCAGATCGTCCGGAATCTCACCGCAACGGCGGACCCGGCCGAGGTGACGTCGGCGGACCTTTTGATCCTGGGCGTGAAGAGCTACGACACGGTCGAGACGCTGGCCTCGCTCAAACATTTGCGCGGCAAGGTGGGCGCGGCCATCTCGGTCCAGAACGGCGGGGGGAAGGACGAGGCGCTGGAGGAGGCGTTCGGACGAGAGGCGGTCGTAGGGGCGGCGACCCTCGTTGGAGCAGCCATGCCCGAACCCGGCCGGGTCATCCATACCAATGATGGGTGGACGTGGGTTGGAGAACTCGACGGCCGGACGACGCCCCGCGTGGAGCAGATGGCCGAGCTATTCCGCAAGGCCAAGCTGCCCATCGAGGTCCGATCGGACATCCGGACGGCCATCTGGTGCAAGCTGAACCAGATGGTCCCCGCGGCCGCACTGTCCTGCGTGAGCCGTCTCTTCATCCACCAGATCTACCTGGATCGCGGCCTCGCCAGCCTGTTTGTCGAGCTGAGCCGCGAGGTGGCCCGGGTGGCGGAGCGTCTGGGAATCCCCCTGGATGATTTTCGAGGCTTCGAGGTGAAGACGGTGTGTAGCGGGCGCCTCGAGGAGGCGGTGGAATCGGTCATCCGGCGCGGGCAGGTGATGCGGGAGCGGGGGATGACCGGGGTGAAGATCTCCACGCTCCAGGATCTGGAGCGTGGAAAGCGCACCGAGGCCGACCAGACCATCGGGTACGTGGTCCGGCTGGCACGGGACCAGGGGGTGGCCCTCCCCACGCTGGAACTGTTGTATCGGATCATCCGCAGCCTCGCGGCGGCGCAGCGGGCCGAGGCGCCTGCCCTCTCCGCGGCGATCGGGTAGGGCAGATGGCACGCGATTTCCGCCAGGCGCTGCGGGAGCGGGTCCTGGTCTTCGACGGGGCCATGGGCACGTCCATCCAGGACCGGAACCTCACCCCGGATGACTTCGACGGGAAAGACGGGTGCAACGAGGTTCTCGTCCTGACGAAGCCGCAGGTGATCCGCGAGATCCACGCCGGCTTCCTGGACGTGGGCTGCGATGCCGTGGAGACGGACAGCTTCGGTGCCAGCCGCCTCGTCCTGGGAGAGTACGGCCTGGCCGATCAGGCGTACGAGATCAACCGGGCCGCGGCTCGCCTGGCCCGAGAGGTGGCCGACGACTTCTCGACGCCCGCCCGGCCCCGCTTCGTGGCGGGATCCATGGGGCCGGGGACGCGGCTGCCCTCCCTTGGCCAGATCGCCTTCGACGACCTGGTGGCGATGTGCACCGAGCAGGCGCGGGGCCTGATGGACGGGGGCGCGGACGTGCTCCTGGTCGAGACGTGCCAGGACCTCCTCCAGGCCAAGGCCGCGGTCATCGGCTGCCGGGACGCCATGCAGGCGGCGGGCCGGGACCTCCCCCTCATGGTGCAGGTGACGGTGGAGACCGCCGGGACCATGCTGCTCGGCACGGAGATCGGGGCGGCCCTCACGGCGCTGGAGCCCTATCACCCGGACGTGATCGGCCTCAATTGCGCCACCGGCCCGCAGGAGATGGTGGAGCACATCCGCTACCTCAGCCGGCACTGCCGCACGGCGATCTCCTGCCTGCCGAATGCCGGCCTTCCGCGCATGGAGGGCGGGCGGGCCAAGTACCTCCTCACCCCGGCCGAGCTGGCCGCCTTCCACCGGACCTTCGTCGAGGAGTACGGAGTGTCCATCGTGGGGGGCTGTTGCGGCACGACGCCCGCCCACCTCAGGCAGGTGGTGGAGGCCATCGGCCGGCGCCCGCCCAGGCCGCGCTCGCCGGAGTACGTGCCGGCGGCGTCCAGCCTGTACACGAGCGTCCCCTTCCGCCAGGAGCAAAGCTTCCTCATCGTGGGCGAGCGGACCAACGCCAACGGCTCGAAGCAGTTCCGGGAGTACCTCCTGGCCGGCGACCACGACGGGATGGTGGGGATGGCCCGGGAGCAGATGCGCGAAGGGGCGCACGTCCTGGACGTGTGCGTGGACTACGTGGGTCGGGACGGGGTCAAGGACGTCACGGAAACCGTGCGCCGCTTCGTCACCCAGTGCACGCTGCCCCTGGTCATCGATTCCACCGAGGCCTCCGTGATCGAGGCGGCGCTGAAACGGATCGGGGGCCGCGCGGTCATCAATTCGGTCAACCTGGAGGACGGGGAGCAGGGCCGGCCGGCCCGGATCTTTCCCATGGCCAGGCGGTATGGCGCGGCGGTCGTCTGCCTGCTGATCGATGAGGAGGGCCAGGCCCGCAGCCTGGAGTGGAAGCTCAAGGTGGCGCATCGCCTGTACGATCTGGCGGTGAATCGCTACGGGTTAGAGGGTTCCGACCTGACCTTCGACGCGCTCACGTTCCCGCTGAGCTCCGGCCAGGAGGATCTGCGGAAGGACGCCGTCGCCACGCTGGAGGCTATCCGGCGGATCAAGGTCGAGCTGCCTGGCGTCTATACCATCCTGGGCGTGAGCAACGTCTCCTTCGGCCTCAAGCCCGCGGCGCGACAGGTGCTCAATAGCGTGTTCCTCCACGAGGCCATCAGCGCCGGCCTGGATGCGGCCATCGTGAACGTCTCGCGGATCCTCCCGTTGAATCGGATCGAGCCGCGGCAGCTCCAGGTAGCGCGGGATCTCATCTACGATCGCCGGCGGGACGGGTACGATCCCTTGACGGAGTTCATGGGCCTGTTCGAGGCGGCGGGGGCCGGGAAGCGGACGGTCGAGGCGGAGGCGCCGCGGACCCTGGAGGAGCGGCTGAAGGCGGCGATCGTGGAGGGGACCCGCCCCGGCCTGGAGGCCCTGCTGGACGAGGCTCTTGGGCAGTACGACGCCCTCACGATCATCAACGACATTCTGCTCGATGGGATGAAGACGGTGGGGGACCTCTTCGGCAGCGGGCAGATGCAGCTCCCCTTCGTCCTCCAGTCCGCGGAGGTCATGAAGGCGGCGGTGGGCTATCTCGATCGCTTCATGGCCCGGACCGAGGGGCAGAGCAAGGGGAAGATCGTCCTGGCTACGGTCAAGGGAGATGTCCACGACATCGGCAAAAACCTGGTGGACATCATCCTGTCCAACAACGGCTACACGGTGTACAACCTGGGGATCAAGCAGCCCATCCACAACATCATCGAGGCGGCGCTCACCCACCAGGCGGATGCCATCGGGATGAGCGGCCTCCTGGTCAAGTCCACCCTGGTGATGAAGGAGAATCTGGAGGAGCTGAACGCGCGAGACCTGTCGCGCTTCCCGGTGATTCTGGGAGGGGCTGCGCTCACGCGGGGCTACGTGGAGCATGACCTCCGCTCACTCTACAAAGGGGAGGTCCTGTATGCGGGGGATGCCTTTGACGGCCTCCGGCTGATGGAAGAGATCACCTCGCGGGAGCCCGCGATACTCCCGGTTGCGAGGCCGAGGGCGCGGCCGGCGGCGGAGCGACCGGTGAGGGCTGCGGTCGCGATCGACGCCGGAGTGGCGACTCGGGTCCGGAGTGACGTGCGCCAGGACGTGCCCATCCCGGCGGCGCCGTTCTTCGGGACCCGCGTTGTGACCGGCATCCCCCCGGAACAGGTCTTCGCCTTCATCAACGAGGTGGCCCTGTTCCGGACGCAGTGGCAATTCCATCGCGGGAAGGGGGACACGGAGCACTTCGACGAACTGATCGAGAGGCGCGTCCGTCCCATCTACGAGCGCTGGAAGGCCCGCTGCGCCGCCGAGAGGATTCTCGAGCCGCGTGTGGTGTACGGGTACTTCGCCTGCCAGTCCGAGGGCGACGATCTGATCGTGCACGGCGAGGACGGGCGGACCCCCCGGCTCCGCTTCACGTTTCCCCGCCAGCCGGGCGGGCGACACCTGTGCCTCTCGGATTTCTTCGCCAGCGTGGAATCGGGGCGGATGGATGTCCTGGGCTGCATGCTGGTCACGGTGGGGCGACGGGCCTCCGAACTGACCAGGGAGCTTTTCGAGCAGCATCAGTACACCGACTACCTGTACCTCCACGGGCTTTCAGTGGAGTCGGCCGAGGCGCTGGCCGAGCTCTGGCACAAGCGGATCCGGGAGGAGTTGGGAATCGCGGGGGAGGACTCGCCAGAGCTCGCGCGCATCTTCCGCCAGGGCTACCGCGGGTCGCGCTACAGCTTCGGCTATCCCGCCTGTCCGAACCTGGAAGATCAGGCCAAGCTCTTCGAGTTGCTGGAGCCCGAGCGGATCGGCGTGGAGCTGACCCAGGAGTTCATGCTGGATCCGGAGCAATCCACGTCCGCCATCGTGGCGCACCATCCCGAGGCGAAGTACT
>CAVQPC010000031.1:0-57696 GCA_963714585.1 uncultured Methylomirabilota bacterium | reverse complement strand
CAGACCTGGGCTGACAGGGCACGCATGGCCTGGGCCGAGCGCCTTGCCGACGTCGCCGTAACCGGAGATCAGGGCCACCTTGCCGGCAATCATGACGTCGGTGGCGCGCTTGATGCCGTCCACCAGTGATTCGCGGCAGCCGTACAGGTTGTCGAACTTGGACTTGGTGACCGAGTCGTTGACGTTGATGGCCGGGAATTTCAAGTCGCCGCGCTCGTGCATCTGGTACAGGCGGTGCACGCCGGTGGTGGTTTCTTCGGCGCCAACGTGGAAGACTCCATGGGCAAGGCTCGGTTCGCCATCTTCTACCTTCTGTGTGGCATGGGAGCGGCCTATGCACAGATTGCTGTGAGCCCGACCTCAGCAGGTTCCGATGGTCGGGGCCAGCGGTGCTATCTCGGGGGTGCTGGGCGCGTATCTGCTCCTCTTCCCCCGCGCCCGAGTGCTCACGCTGATTCCCCTCGGTTTGTTTACCCGGCTCGCGGAGATCCCGGCCCTGATAGTCCTGGGCTTCTGGGTTGTCGTCCAGCTCTTCAATGGGGTGCTCGCGTTCGATTCCCAGGGAGGTGGAGTGGCGTGGTTTGCCCACGTCGGCGGGTTCGCCACCGGGATGCTTCTCGTAGGCCTCTTCAAGCGACGGTGGATCCCCTGGGGGTGGCGGAGATCCCGGGTGTGGTACGACTGGTACCAGCGAGGCGGGGAAAGCTGATGGGTGCCAGGAACATGGTGCGAGAGAAGCGGTGCGCCGCAGGGTCCCCTTCCTCCGCAACGCCTCAAGAACTTCCCCTGTGGCTTACCCTTTGGAGATTCAGGGAAGGCCTCCTCGCTATCGGTCTTGACACTTCTTGATGATCCCGCCCCCGTTTTTGACTACCTCTTAACTTGAACCGCACGCGGTGCCTCCCTACGTTAATTGTGAAATTGAGAGCGAGGGAGGTATGTCGATACATGGCTCGGAATAGGAGGTCGTTAATGCGAAGTCCGAAGCCGGCATGGTGGCTGCTCTACGCCGTGTTCCCGCTCGCGGTTGTGCTGCTTGCCGCGGCGTACCTTGTGTCCCCGACGGTCGCCTGGCGAGAGTTCACGGAAGGATCGGTCTCCCTGGTGGTCATCGGGGCAATGGCCCTCTGGGTCCGTGCGAACCGCGTCGCGCTAGCACTGGGCAGCGGCCAGTTGGGGGTCGAGCAGAGCGACGAGACAGAGGAAGTACTTGCTCCGATGCCTGGGCTCGATGCGGACCTCAGTCCAAGAGGAAATCCATTCACACGAACACGCGTTAGTCGCATGATGAGAGATGCGAACGAGGGGGAGTTCCATGTTCAGCCAAGTGCGGTCAGTGATCACCACCCTGGTGTCCTTGACGATCGTCGTGGGAACCGCAGTCCTGCTTCGGCTCGGTCTGGCGCTGGGGCTCCTGAGGTAGCCAGCTAGGAGAGCAGTCTCCTCCTCATTCCTGACACTTTTTTATAGCTCCCTCGGCCGAATTTACACTTTCTTTACTTGATCCGCGCGGCTAAGGCCCTATCGTCGAATCCAGAAATCGTTCGCGAATGGAGAAAGGTTGCACGACACGTGGAGACGGCGGGGAGCAATCGGAGTCTCTGCCGGCATGGAGAAGGAGGCAGCACGATGATGGACATTCTCTTCGTTGGAGGGACACTGGTCTTTTTCGGGCTGACCTGGCTGTTTGTCAAGCTCTGTGAGCGGGTCTAGGAGGGCGCAATGTCCGCACACTACATCCTCGGAGGCATCGTTGCGATCGGGCTGTTCATCTACCTGGTGATCGCACTGCTCAAACCGGAGGTCTTCTCATGACCGCGAACGGGATTCTCCAATTCGTGGTGTTCTTCGGGGTCTTGCTGCTGATCGTCAAGCCGCTCGGCGCCTACATGGCCCGCGTCTACGAGGGGCGGGCTATCTGGCTCCAGCGGTTCCTCGGGCCGATCGAGCGGCTGACCTACTCGCGCCGCGGGCATCCGCCCCGACGAGGAGATGGGGTGGAAGACGTACACGATCACGCTCCTGCTCTTCAACCTGGCGGGGATGCTCCTGCTTTACGGGCTGCAGCGCTTCCAGGGTTTGCTCCCGCTGAATCCGCAGGGCCTCGGAGCGGTGCCCCCAGACCTCTCATTCATGGAGGCAGCGAGCTTTACCACGAATACCAACTGGCAATCGTACGTGCCCGAGACGACCGTGAGCTACCTCACCCAGATGGCCGGGTATGCCGTCCAGAACTTCGTGTCCGCGGCCACCGGCATGGCGGTCGCCATGGCGCTCATCCGCGGCTTCGCCCGTCGCTCGGCCCAGACCCTCGGCAACTTCTGGGCGGATCTCGTCCGCGGACACTCTCTACATCTTGCTGCCGATCTCCTTCGTGTTCGCGCTGGTCCTCGTCTCCCAAGGGGTCGTGCAGAATTTTAGCTCGTACGCGAAGGTCCCCGTGTTGCAGCAGGTCACGTACGACGAGCCCGTGACCGGGCCGGACGGCCAGCCCGTCCTCGACGCAAAGGGCCAGCCGGAAACGAAGAAGTCCACGCTCACGGAGCAGGTGCTCCCCATGGGACCGGCCGCCTCCCAAATCCTTATCAAGCAACTCGGGACGAACGGCGGCGGGTTCTTCAACGCCAACTCGGCCCATCCGTTCGAGAACCCGACGCCGCTCTCCAACTTCCTGGAGATGCTGGCCATCCTGGTGATCCCCTTCGGGCTCACGTACACTTTCGGGCAGGCGGTCAAGAATACCCGGCAGGGCTGGGCCTTGGCTGCGGCCATGCTCCTCATCCTTGCCGGCATGGCGGCCGTGGCCATCGTTGCCGAGCAGCACGGGAACCCGATGCTGGCCAGGCTAGGTGCGGATGAGCAGGTGAGCGCCCTGCAGTCCGGCGGGAACATGGAAGGGAAGGAGACTCGATACGGCATCATGAACTCTGCCCTGTGGGCTGCCGTGACGACCGGGACCTCCTGCGGGGCGGTCAACTCCATGCACGACTCCTATACCCCACTGGGAGGCCTCGTGCCCATGTGGCTGATGCAGCTCGGCGAGGTGGCACCAGGCGGCGTCGGCGCTGGCATCTACGGCATATTGATGTACGCCATCGTCGCGGTCTTCGTCGCAGGCCTGATGGTCGGCCGGACGCCGGAGTACCTCGGCAAGAAGATCGAAGCGTACGAGATAAAGATGGCCTCGCTCGTCATACTGATCGGGCCCGCCATCATGCTGATCGGGACCGCCATCGCCGTCGTCACGCCGTCGGCCGTGGCCTCGATGAGCAACCCGGGCCCGCATGGCTTTAGCGAAGTCCTCTACGCCTTCTCCGAGGGGGCGGCCAACAATGGGAGCGCCTTCGCGGGGCTGAACGCGAACACCCTTTTCTACAACACCGGCATCGGCCTCGCGACGCTCTTCGGGCGATTCTGGATGCTGATCCCACCTTTGGCCATCGCGGGGTCCCTGGCGCGGAAGAAGATCGTCCCGGTCAGCGCGGGGACGCTTCCGACGCACACGCCGCTGTTCGTGGCCCTCTTGATCGGCACGGTGATCCTGGTCGGGGCGCTCACGTTCTTCCCGGCATTGGCCCTCGGCCCCATCGTCGAGCATCTCCAGATGCTCGCCATGAAGTGAGGTGAGACTCCCATGGCATCGCAAGCGAAAGCGCGCCCCCTGTTCGATCCGGCGATTGTCGGGCAGGCGGTAATCGACTCGTTCAAGAAGCTGACGCCGCAGCGAGAAATCCGGAACCCGGTCATGTTCGTGGTGTACGTGGGGTCGATCCTCACGACGATCCTCTGGATTCAGGCCTTGCTGGGCAAGGGCGAGGCCTCGGCGGGGTTCATCCTGGCCGTGTCGGTGTGGCTCTGGTTCACGGTCCTCTTCGCCAACTTCGCCGAGGCGATGGCGGAGGGCCGGGGCAAGGCGCAGGCGGCCTCCCTCCGGAAGGCCCGCCGGGACATCCAGGCCAAGCGCCTCAGCCACCCCGAGAACAAGAGCGAGTTCACGGTGGTCGCCGGGACGACCTTGCGCAAGGGGGATGTCGTCCTGGTTGAGGCCGGCGATTTCATCCCGGCCGATGGCGAGGTGATCGAAGGCATCGCCTCGGTGAACGAGAGCGCGATCACGGGCGAGAGCGCCCCCGTGATCCGCGAGAGCGGCGGCGACCGGAGCGCGGTGACCGGGGGAACCCAGGTGCTCTCCGACTGGCTCATCGTCCGAGTGACGGCGAATCCCGGCGAGGCGTTCCTCGATCGCATGATCTCGCTCGTCGAAGGGGCCAAGCGGCAGAAGACGCCCAACGAAATCGCCCTGGACGTCCTCCTGGCCGGCTTGACGATCGTGTTCCTCCTCGCCTGTGCCACGCTCTCGCCCTACTCGCTTTACAGCGTCAAGGCGGCGGGCCAGGGGACTCCCATCACGGTCACCGTCCTGGTGGCCCTTCTGGTCTGCCTGATCCCGACCACCATCGGCGGCCTCCTCTCCGCCATCGGGATCGCAGGCATGGATCGGATGATCCAGGCGAACGTGATCGCCATGTCGGGCCGCGCGGTCGAGGCCGCCGGCGACGTGGACGTCCTCCTCCTGGACAAGACGGGCACCATCACGCTGGGGAATCGGCAGGCGACCGCCTTCGTTCCAGCGCCGGGCATTCCGGACCTCGCTCTGGCGAAAGCGGCGCAGCTTGCCTCGCTGCCGGATGAGACGCCGGAGGGCCGCAGCATCGTCGTCCTCGCCAAGGAGAAGTATGGGCTTCGGGGCCAGGACCTGCGGAGCCTCGGGGCCACCTTCGTCCCCTTCACTGCCCAGACCCGCATGAGCGGGGTGAATCTGGACGGCCGCCAGATCCGGAAGGGAGCGGCCGACGCCGTCGAGGCCTACGTCGAAGGGCTTGGGCGGCGCGATCCCCTCGGAGGTCCGGATGGCGGTGGACCGGATCGCCAAGGACGGTGGAACCCCCCTGGTCGTAGCGGAGGGAGCGAAGGTCCTCGGGCGTCATCCAGCTCAAGGACATCGTCAAGGGTGGCATCAGGGAGCGCTTCGGCGAGCTGCGCCGGATGGGCATCAAGACCATCATGATCACGGGGGACAATCCCCTGACGGCCGCGGCCATCGCCGCCGAGGCCGGGGTGGACGATTTCCTGGCGCAGGCGACGCCGGAGGCGAAGCTCAAGCTCATCCGCGACATCCAGGCCGAAGGCCGGCTGGTGGCGATGACCGGGGACGGTACCAACGACGCCCCAGCCCTGGCCCAAGCGGACGTCGCTGTGGCCATGAACACCGGGACCCAGGCCGCGAAGGAAGCGGGCAACATGGTGGACCTCGACTCCAACCCGACCAAGCTCATGGAGGTGGTCGAGGTCGGCAAGCAGCTCCTGATGACGCGGGGCGCGCTCACCACGTTCAGCATCGCCAATGACGTCGCGAAGTACTTCGCGATCATCCCGGCGGCGTTCGCCACCACCTACCCCGCGCTCAAGGCGCTGGACATCATGCGCCTGGCCACCCCCGAGAGCGCGATCATGTCCGCGGTCATCTTCAACGCGCTGATCATCATCGCGCTCGTCCCGCTGGCGCTCCGCGGGGTGAAGTACCGGCCCCTCGGGGCCGCGGCGGTGCTTCGCCGGTACCTCTGGATCTACGGGGTGGGTGGGGTGATCATTCCCTTCGTCGGAATCAAGGCGATCGACATGATCCTGGTCGCTCTGCGACTGGTGTAAGGAGACTGCCCATGTGGAAGCAGCTTCGGCCGGCGATCGTATCCCTCGTCGTGCTAACGGTCCTCACAGGTCTGATCTATCCGGCGGTGGTCACGGGGATCGCGCAACTGGTGTTCCCGCGGCAGGCCAACGGCAGCCTGATCGTGAAGGATGGGAAGGTCGTGGGCTCGGCGCTCATCGGACAGCCCTTCGACGACCCCAAGTACTTCTGGGGCCGCCCGTCCGCCACCTCGCCCTATCCGGACAATGCCGGATCATCCACCGGCTCGAATCTTGGCCCCACCAATCCCGCTCTGGGGCAGGCGGTCCGGGCCCGGATCGAGGCGCTCCGGGCCGCGGATCCGGGAAATACCGCGCCCATCCCGGTGGATCTGGTCACCGCGTCCGGAAGTGGCCTCGACCCCGACATCAGCCCCGCCGCCGCGCTCTATCAGGTTCACCGGGTGGGGAAAGCTCGGGGACTGGACGAAGCGGTGGTACGGCATCTGGTGGAGCAGTATACTCAGGGCCGGCAGTTCGGGTTCCTTGGAGAGCCGCGGGTGAACGTGTTACGGCTCAACCTCGCCTTGGACCAGGCGAAGTAGCGACCAGCCGTTCGAGGAGACCTCAGGAGACCGCTGTCATGGACGAGCGTCGGCCCGATCCGGAGGTCCTCCTGGCTCGCGTGAAGGCCGAGGAGGCGCGCCAGACCCGGGGAAAGCTCAAGATCTTCCTTGGCGCGGCGGCCGGGGTGGGGAAGACGTATGCCATGCTCCAGGCCGCGCATGAGCGGCGCGGCGAGGGTGTGGACATCGCCATCGGCTGGGTGGAGACGCACGGCCGGGCAGAGACGGAAGCCCTCCTCAAGGGCTTGGAGATCTTACCGCCGCGTCGCGTGGAGTATCGGGGTAGCACCCTCCATGAGTTCGACTTGGACGGGGCCCTGGCGCGTCGGCCCACATTGCTGCTGGTGGACGAGTTGGCCCACACTAATGCCCCCGGTGCCCGCCATCCCAAGCGCTGGCAAGATGTGCTGGAGTTGCTCGGTGCCGGGATCCATGTGTACACCACCCTCAACATCCAACACCTCGAAAGCCTCACCGACGTGGTCGCCAAGATCACAGGCATCGTGGTCCGCGAAACCGTTCCCGATTCTGTCCTCGACGAGGCGGATGAGGTCTCGCTGGTCGACCTCCCGCCCGACGAGCTCCTGGAACGGCTCAAAGAGGGGAAGGTCTACGTTCCCGAGAACGCCAAGGAAGCGATCCACAATTTCTTCCGCAAGGGGAACCTCATCGCGCTCCGCGAGCTCGCCCTCCGGCGCACGGCTGACCGCGTGGACGTCTCCATGCGCGGCTACATGCGGGAGCATGCCATCGGCACGACGTGGCCCGTGGCCGAGCGCCTCCTGGTTTCCATCAGCCCGAGCCCATTCTCCCCGCAGGTCGTCCGGGCCGCCAAGCGGATGGCCACGGCCTTGCGGGCGGAGTGGATTGTGACCTACGTCGAGACGCCGGGGCTGGTGCACCTCTCCGAAGCCGACCGCGCCCGCCTCACCGACACTCTCCGCCTGGCCGAGCAACTGGGTGCCGAAACCGTCACGCTGAGCGGCCAGCGGATCAGCGAGGAGCTCCTGGCCTTCGCGCAGGCGCGGAATGTGACCAAGATCGTGATCGGGAAGCCGAAACGCCCGCTCTGGCGGCGCCTCCTGTTCGGCTCGATTGCGGACGCCCTCGTCCGGGGAAGCGGGGACATCGACGTACATGTGATCAGCGGAGAGGGGAGCCCCTCCACCGTCCGGCCCGCCGGCGACCGGGAGCGGCGCGCCGACTGGGGGGGCTACGGGTTGGCAGGCCTCGTTTTCGGGCTTTGCACGGCGCTCGCCTGGGTGATGTTCCCGTACTTCGACCTCTCGAACCTCATCATGGCGTATCTCCTCGGGGTCGTGATGGTCGCAACGCGCACCGGGCTGGGGCCTTCCATCCTGGCCTCGATCCTCAGCGTTGCGGGCTTCGATTTCTTCTTCGTGCCTCCATACTACACATTTGCCGTCTCGGACACGCAATACTTCGTCACCTTCGGCGTCATGCTGCTGGTGGCCGTCGTCCTCAGTAACCTGGCGGCCCGGATGCGGGCTCAGGCCGAGTCGGCGCGTCTCCGGGAGCGCCGCACGGCGGCCCTGTACGCCATGAGCCGAGACCTCGCGAGCAGCCGTGGAATGCGAACCGTCCTGGAAGCTGCCGTGCGGCACATCTCAGAGGTCTTTCGCTGCCAGGCGGTGGTGCTGCTCCCCGATGGCGCGGGTCAGCTCACCCGACAGATCGGCCTGCGGGAGCAGTTCGATCGGGACACCACCGACCTCGGCGCGAGCCAGTGGGTGTACGAGCATGGCCAGATGGCGGGGCCAGGAACGGGGACGCTCCCGGGCGCCACAGCACTCTTCCTACCGTTGACCGCATCGCGGGGGAAGCTTGGGGTGCTGGGGGTCCGCCCGTTGGAGCCGCACGCCCTGGAGTCGCCCGAGCAGCTCCACCTCCTGGAGGCCTTTGCCAGCCAGGCCGCCCTCGCCTTTGAACGAGCGCAACTGTCCGAGGAGGCGCAGCAGGCGCAGGTCAAGGCGGAGGCGGAACAATTGCGCAGTTCACTGCTGAGTTCCGTGTCCCACGATCTCCGCACGCCGCTCGCCTCCATCATGGGCACAATCAGCGGTCTGCTGGAAGATGAGGAGCAGATCGACCGGCGCACGCGACGCGAGCTCCTCCAGTCGGTCTCTGACGAGGTCGAGCGGCTGAATCGTCTCGTGAATAACCTGCTCGACATGATGCGGCTCGAGTCCGGGGCGGTGGTGGTCAAGAAGGAGTGGTACTTACTCGAAGAGGTTGTGGGGACGGCGCTCGCCCACATGGGGAAGCGGCTGCAGGGCCGTTCGGTGATCACAGACCTGCCCGCTGATCTCCCCCTCGTCCAGCTCGACGCCGTATTGATCGAGCAGGTCCTTGTGAACCTGCTTGACAATGCTGTCAAGTACACGCCGCCGGGAAGTCCGATCGACCTCTCCGCCTCCCAGGAGGATGGGATCGTGCGAATCGAGGTGGCCGATCGGGGCCCGGGGATACCGCCTGGCGACGGGCAGCGGGTGTTCGAGAAGTTCTATCGGGGGCACACCGGGACGATCCGGGGGGTTGGATTAGGGCTGGCAATCTGTCGGGCCATCGTCGAAGCCCACGGGGGAACGATCTGGGCCGAGAATCGTCCGGGAGGCGGCGCGGCATTCCGCTTCACGTTGCCGACGAAAGAGTTGCCGCCGGAGGTGCCGGCAGATGCCTGAGCCCGTCCCCAGACCGCAGACTTCGGACACAGTGGATCCCACCCCAACGACTGAAGGATCGGTCGTAATCCTCGTTGAGGACGATCCTCAGATCCGCCGCTTCCTTCGTACCACACTCCCGAATCACGGATACCGTCTCTACGAGGCGACGACGGGCACTCAGGGGTTACGGGAGGCTGAGACGCAGAAGCCCGATATCATAATTCTCGATCTCGGGCTTCCCGATCTGGACGGACTGGAGGTGATCCGGCGTCTTCGCGAATGGACGGCGGTGCCGATCATCGTACTCTCGGCCCGGGGGCAGGAGCATGACAAGGTGATGGCGCTCGATGCCGGCGCCGATGACTATGTTGGCAAGCCGTTCGGTATCGCGGAGCTGCTGGCGCGGATGCGGGTCGCATTGCGGCACGCGGCGCGCACGGCAGAGCGGAGCGACGATTCGCCGGTCACGATTGGAGATCTCCACATCGACCTGGCGCATCGGCGGGTGATGGTGGCGGGGGAAGAGGTCCACCTGACCCCCATCGAGTACCGGCTGCTCGCGGCGCTAGCGAAGCATGCCGGAAAGGTCCTCACCCAGCACCAACTCCTGACCGAGGTGTGGGGCCCGCCCTACGCCGACCAGGCCCATTACCTTCGAGTCTATATGGCGCAGCTCCGGCGCAAGCTCGAAGCCGATCCGACCCGTCCGAAGTATCTGTTGACCGAGGCCGGGGTTGGATACCGCCTCGCGGGAGAGTAACGGGTAGGGTCCAGTTGGTCCCCAGAGTCACGGCATAGCTGCATTGGTGGGGGAACCACCGGCAGCCCAGCGACCCTTGCGCCCTCCTCAGGTCGTGTGAACCGATACAGGAATTCCCGGGTCGCGAAGCTGGCCCCGCTGTTCTCGTGCCTCCAGCGCCTCCCGCTCGTCTGTGGGAACAGCAAAGAACTTCGCCAGGACTTCGCTCCGTGCTGGACCTGCCAGTTCATCTGCCAGGTGAAACACCGCCACCCTGACTATATCGCGATGATGCACGCCTTCGATCCCTGCCCTTTCGGTCACATCCAGCCACAGACGATGGATCAAGTCAATGTCCGCAGCGGTCAGATTCGGCGTGTGCGCACCCAGATGGAAATCGTGAATCTGGCCATCGGGCGCCACCAACCGATATCGGATCATATGCTTCGGCCTCTCCGGGAGATTCTCCCAGGCGTGTCCCATCCGCCTGGCTTGCTCCTCGGGGGTCATCACCCCTGAGATACCAGCATGGATCTCGTAGGAGTCCAATTGGGCTGCCGTGATTGCGGCTGCCTGGAAGACATCAGAGGATGGGACCACGAGCAGGTCCACGTGCTTGCCGGCCTTTTCGGCGAGGGCCACGACGCGGGTGAACAGTTGCTGCTCGTACGATGAAAACAGCCGTTGCGCGTCCAGATCCTGGTAGCCCGCATCCGGCCCCCGCGCAATCCGCACGGTCATGACCACAAGGTTCTTCTTCCCGGTGTGTGTCAACTCTAGCGCCTTCGCCACGTGACCGAGGTTGTTGCAATCCCGCACCAAGCAGAGGGTGCTCCCGGGGCGGATGCCGACAGTTTGGGAAGAGAGTTCCTCTTCCGGATGAAGTTGAAACTGGTCCAACTCGACGTGGACGCCTGCCCGTCGCCGGGCATTGATGCGTTCAGACACCTCGAAGATGACGAAGAACACCAGGGTGAAGGCCACACCGCTAATGGTCGCTACCTCCTTGGTGAGGAGGTTGATGCCGGCGATGGAGAAAAGGAGCGCCGAGATGATTCCCAGGCCGATTGGGATCTCGCGGTTCTCAAGTATCACGTTGAGCGGTACTTTCCACTCACGCGGCGACTTGTCCGTGTACCGCAGCACCAAGACAGCCAAGGCCTTCGTGGCGAAGGACCAGATGACGCCGAAGGCATAGGCCTCGCCCAGGACGTAGACGTTTCCGCGGGAGCCGATGATTGTTACGAGCTGCAGGATGACAATCAGGTTGATCAAACGGTAGGAGGTCCCATAGCGCCGGTGCGGGGCGCGGAACCAATCAGTAAGGACGCCATCCTCGCTGACCCGCTGCAGCACCCCATTCGACCCGACAATTGCCGTGTTGACCGCGCCGGCAAGCATCAGGAATCCCACCACGACCACGAAGGCCTGGAAGAGGAGCTTCAGCGCCTCCGGGCCGATCAGATTCATGGTGATGCCGCTAATGAGGTTGTCGAAGTACTGGGGCCGTACGGTATTCGGGATGATGGCGTAGGCGAAGAAGGAGACGAGGGAGGTGAACAGGAGGGAGTACAAGAAGATTACAAAACCCGCCCGCATGAGGTTCTTGTGCTTGGGATACTCGATCTCCCGGTTGACCTGGGCCAGCGACTCTTCCCCGGACATGGCAAGGAGCGAGTGTCCGAAGGCCATGAGGATGCCGATCAGGCCAAGGAGCATGCCGGCCTTGGGGTCGATTCCGTAGCGAGGCTCCGCCTGGCCTGTCGCAGCCGAGGTGCTGGCGCTGGCGCTCGTCTCGCCGCTTTGGCCGCGGAATCCCCTCGGAGCAAGCTTGGGCATCCAACCGACGGCATCGGCATTGAAGGACAGATGTGCCGCTGTCGGGGCGGGAGGGAGCCGCTGCTTTTCCGGCTGGGTCAGAATGGTGACGGTGCTCCAGACGATCATGATGACAACCATCACAGTTGTCACGTACATGATCCGCAGGGCGTCGTTCGAGCACTCGTGGATCCCACGGGTGTTCCGCCACCAGAAATAGACGGTGACGAGCACGGCGATGCCCGCGGCCAGGAGGTTGATCGTATCCTTCGACGGTTCCCAGGGATGTCCGAAGTAGGTCAGCGTCTGGGCAAGGAGGCCCACGATGTACTGCCCGGCGGAGACCCCCGAGATCGGCCCGGTCAGGACATAATCGAACATGAGAGCCGAGACCGAGAGCTTGGCCAGGGTGCCGCCCATGGCCTCCTTCACCACGCGGTACACGCCGCCGCGGGTGAACATGGCGCAGGACTCGACGTACACGGCCCGGACGGCGTAGGAGAAGAGCATCACCCCAAGGATGAACCAGGGGGCGGCGGGACCCACCGCCTGCTCGGCAATCCCACCGACGTAAAAGGCGGAAGAGCCAAGATCGTTCAACACAATGGCCGCCGCTCGCCAGAAGGAGATGAAGCTCAGCATGACGGAGGTGGCGACCACGACCTTCGTCCGGGTTGCAGTGCGTACTTCATTATTCAGTGTGGACATCTGCCCTCATCCTCTATCCATGCATTCCGAATGGGCGAATTGACGGTCCTGGAAAATCGAAGCGACCGGAGAGGCCGCCCTCCTGATGCCGTTCATGGGTAGTGTCGGGCAGCTATTCGCAATCGGTCTGCATCATGGCGATGCGGTTTGCACGTAGCCAGAGGCCGATTCCGAGGAAGACTATCAGGGTGCCAAGAAGCTCCGAGACGGAACGCCACCCACTCGTTGCCGGCACCACATCCGCGACCCCGAAGACGAGAGCCGTGAGGGGGAGCATGGCGTAAAGCAGCCACCAAGCAGGGTTCCTCCTCCTCGGGCGGGCAGTCGATGCCTCTTCCCTTTCCGCCCGATCCGGTTGCGTGATTTCTCCAATTTCCAGGATGGGCGTGGCATAGGACCCACTCGCAGAAAACCCATATCTAGTCGAGTCAATCTCAGGTAGTGCGCTACGCATGGCATGCCCTCCCTTCATCCTGGAACATAGGCCGTAGCGTCTCGGGGGTCAAATAAGGATGCTGCTAAGAAACCGCTCAAGTGTGTTAAGGAAACATCAAGATCATTGGGAAACGTCATCCGAGAGGGCCGCCAAACGTAGTCATTCCGGGCGATTGAGACCCGTCGTAACAAATGCCGAGCCCTTACCATGGAATCCGACCTCTACCACTTGGGCATCCGTTGGCGGACGCCTTTCATCTTGACAGACAGGTCGCTGGTGATACTGTCTGGGAAGCTCCGGGGGCGCCCGTTTCGGGATGGATGCAGCCGCCTCCCGCCCCTCTCTGGGACATTCGGATGAACATCCGGGCGAAACTCTTCGTCGGCTATCTTGTCTTCGCGGCTACCCTGATCTTGCTGGGGGGCTGGAGCGCGTGGCACCTCCATGAGATGGGAGGCGTCTCGCGGAATATCATTGCGAACAACTACGATTCCACCATCGCCGCACAGGACATGCGGGACAGCCTGGAGCGCCAGAGCTCGGCCGCCCTCTTTGCCCTGCTGGGCTACCCGGAGCAGGCTGTGACCAGACTTCTCGAATATCGGAAGCGCTTCGATGCGAGCTTCGAGAAGGCGGCCCACAACATCACGGAACCGGGCGAGGCCGAGATCATCGAAGCGATCCGCCGCGACCGCGATGCTTATTACCAGAGGGTAGACGCGTTTCTGGCGGAGATGCGATCGACGAGCGGCGGGCCGGCGGCGGGCCCGGCAGAGACGGGAGCGGAGCCCCCGGGGAGGGGAGACTACTTCGTCCGCCTGGAACCCCTGATCAATAGACTGCGGACTGATTGCGATAACCTCCTCCAGCTCAATCAGCGAGCGATGGTGGCCAAGTCCGAGGCGGCCGCCGGGGTCGCCCAGCGGTGGTTCCTCACGACCCTGGCGGTCGCCGGCTCACTCGTCGTGGCGGGGCTCGCCTTTGCGGCCTTCCTTGCCAACCGCATTGTCGGCCCCTTGCAGGAGCTGACCGCGACGGCCGCCCGGATCGCCGGTGGCGACCTCGAGGCCAAGGCAAGCGTGGAGTCGCAAGACGAGGTCGGGATCCTCGCCGCCGGGTTCAACCGCATGGCCGAGCGCATCCGCCAACTGCGGCGCTCCGACCTGGGGAAGCTGCTCATTGCCCAGCAGACCACGGAGGCCGCCATTGATTCTCTGTATGACCCCGTGATCGTGACGGACGCTCAGGGGGGAGTCACAAAGCTCAACCCTGCCGCCGAGGAGATCTTCGGGGCAGAGTCGGAGAATGCCGGCAAGCCCATCGGGGAGATCGCCCGTGACAGCCGCATCGCCATCGCCGTCTCCGAGGCGTTGCGCTCTCAGCGGCCCGTCGCCGGTGAAGGCGCCGCCGCGGTTCTCCCGCTGGCGGTGGATGGGTCCGAGCGTGCCTTTCGTCTCCGCACCACGCCCATGCTCGACGATGAGGGTCGTCTCCTGGGGGCCGTCACGCTCCTGGAGGACATCACCCACCTGCGCGAGATTGATCGCCTCAAATCCGAGTTCATTGCCACCGCCTCCCACGAGCTCCGCACACCGCTCACCAGTGTCCAGATGGGCGTGCACCTGCTCCTGGAGGGGGCGGCAGGAGGGTTGACGGAACAAGAGCAGCGCGTGTTGGAAACGTGCCGTGCGGATTGCGAACGTCTGGAGCAATTGATGCGGGACCTCCTGGACCTCTCGAAGATCGAGGCCGGGGAGGCCGCCCCGCAGCTCGCAGCCGTTCGCGCCGCCGATCTGATCTCCGGAAGTGCCGGCGCCTTGCGCGCCCAGGTGGAGTCAAAGGGGATTCTCTTCCGGATCGATGCTCCGCAGGACTTGCCGTCGGTCCTGGTTGACCGGGCACAGATCGAGCGAGTCATCAGCAACTTGGTCAGCAACGCCATCCGCCATACCGAGCGGGGCGGCGAGATCTGCCTTGTCGCCGGTCGCCGAGGGGGGCAGGTTGCGGTGTCCGTGACAGACACGGGATGCGGCATTCCCCCCGAATACCTCCCGCGAATCTTTGAGAAGTTCGTTCGGGTGCCGAAAGCGGCGTCGGGCGGCGCCGGCCTGGGCCTGGCAATCTCGAAGAGCATCGTCGAGGCCCACGGGGGGCAGATCCTCGTGCAGTCCAAGCTCGGACAGGGCTCGACGTTCACGTTCACCTTGCAGGTTGGTACCCAACGCGTGAGGGAGCAGCATGACGAAGCGTATTCTGGTCATTGACGACGAAGAGCATATCCGCCAGTTGATCCGCCTGACCCTGGAGACGGCGGGCTACGAGGTGGGCGAGGCTGAGGACGGGTATCGGGGGCTGGAGGCGTTCGGGGATGGCCGAGCTTGGGACGTCGTGCTGCTCGACCAGAGGATGCCAGGCTTGGACGGGCTGGAGACGCTCCGACGCATGAGAGAACGGAGCCCCGGCGCGCGGGTGGTCATGGTCACCGCATTTGCATCGATCGAACTGGCTGTCGACGCGATGAAACTCGGCGCCACGGACTTCTTGCGCAAGCCCATGACACCCGAGATGCTGCGAAACGCGGTGACTGCCGCATTGGCGAAGCCGGCAGTTGCCGGTCCGCCCGTGAAGCCGGCCGGCGTCAAGCCGAGCGAGGTTCCGGCTCCACCGATCGCCCGGCTCACCCTCAACGGATTCCGCTTCTGGCGCGCCCCCGAGGAGGCGCCGGGACCGTCCCGACCCCAGGCGCACCTCTTCCTCGTCCAGCACCCGGAAGGGCGAGAGGAGGAGGTGCTGATCGAGATCACCGAGGAGGCCTGCCAGCACATCGAGCGCATGGCCCACCGCCGCTTTCCCCTCGCGCACGGCTTCTGGGCCGTCCAGGCCGAGTACTGCCTCAACCATTACCTCTGGAACGAGGGGAAGATCCCCCCCACGCGAAAATTGATCGTCCGGGAAATTGACCGGGACGGTCTGCAGATGGCCGCCCGCTGGCGGGACGAGTAGACCAGAAATCTCCGCTGGCGCAGCCGACCGGCAGTCGCCCGGCACGCCCGAGCCCATCCCTCCGAAAACGTCCACGCGCAGAAGAAGGCTCGCGGGCCTGGCGGCCGAGGCGGCGGGATCAGCCCTCGAGGTGGTAGGGGACGCTGATGGTGATCTTGCCGGGCCGGAACAAGAGGGCGGCCTTGATGAGCAGGGCCGTCTGGTTGTGCAAGAAGTGCTCCCACCAGTGGGAGGGGATGAATTCCGGAAGAACCACGGTGAGGTAGCGGCCCTCGCCCTGTTGCTCCATCTTGTCAATGTACTGCAAGAGTGGTCTGACGATCGATCGGTAGGGAGATTCGAGCACGACGAGCGGGACATCCGGTGCCCACTCTGCCCAGCGAAGACGGAGCTTCGACGTCTGGGTGGGGTCGAGATCCACCGTCACGGCCGTGACGTTGGGCGAGATGGCCCGGGCGTACTCCAGCGCCTCCACCACTCCTCTGTGGATGCCACTCACCAGGACAACCACGGGGTTCTTGCCGATCCGCGGCCGGCCGGCTCCCTTCAGCGAGAGGAGCTGGGCGACGCGCTGGTAGTGGCGATTGATGCGCAGGAATCCCAGCACGATGAGCGGGATCAGCACGATCACCATCCAGGCACCGTGGGTGAATTTTGTGGCGGCGATGACGATCGTAACGATGGCCGTGCACACGGCGCCCAGCGCGTTCAGGGCGACATGGTGCGGGGCCGGGTGCTCGTCTTTGAGCTTCAGCCAATGGCGAACCATCCCCGCCTGGGAGAGGGTGAAGGAGAGGAAGACCCCGACAGCGTAGAGGGGGATCAGGGCGTTCACGCTCCCCTGGAATACGATTAGAAGAATGATGGACAGGGCCGCCAGGATCACGATCCCGTTGCTGAAGACCAGCCTGTCTCCCCGGTTCGCCATCTGCCGCGGCATGAACCCATCCTTGGCCAGGATGGAGGAGAGACGGGGGAAATCCTGATACGAGGTATTGACCGCCAGGAACAGGATGAGAGCCGTGGCCACCTGGATGTTGAAATACAGAAGGCTGTCCCCGAAGATGCCGCGGGCGAGCATGGACACCACGGTCTCCGTCTCGCGCGGGATCGCCCGGTAGACATGGGCGAGGAAGGCCATCCCGAGCGAGGTCGTGGCAAGGATGCCGGCCATCCAGGCCAAGGTGAGGCTGGCATTCCGGGGCTCCGGGGGGCGGAAGGCGGGGATGCCGTTGCTCACGGCCTCGATGCCGGTGAGCGTAGCGCATCCCGAGGAGAATGCCCGCAGGATCAGGAAGGTGGTGAGAGCGTGGGTCACCTTGACCTCCTCCGGCGGGAGGGGGTGGACCGTCCCGGTGAGGGCCCGCCAGAGGCCTGCGAGGATGAGCAGAAACATGCTGCCGATGAACCAATACGTCGGGATGGTGAAGAGGCGGCCGGATTCCCGCACCCCCCGCAGGTTAGCAATGGTGACGGCGATGACGCTCAGCACACACAGCTCGACCCGTAGCGGGTAGAGGGCGGGAGCGGCCGAGGTGATGGCGGCGACGCCCGCGGCGGTGCTCACGGCAACGGTCAGGACGTAGTCGATCAAGAGCGCCGCCCCCGCAGTGAGGCCGGGAAGCGTGCCCAGATTGTCCTTGGCAACGATGTAGGCGCCGCCCCCCGAGGGGTAGGCGTGGATGGTCTGCCAGTACGAGCTGGCCACGACGACCACGAGGAAGACGATCCCGATCATGATGGGCAGACCGAGAGTCAGGGCCGACGTCCCGGCGGTCACCAGGATCCAGAGGATCTCCTCCGTCCCGTAGGCCACCGAGGAGAGGGCGTCGGACGAGAAGACCGCCAACCCCGAGATCTTGCCCAGGCGTTCCTGCTTCTCGGCAGTTGTGGCCAGCGGCCTGCCCAGAATCAAGCGCTTCAGGGAACTCGGCATGGATTCCTCAACGCGAAATGGGCCGTCGCCCGTGCCGGTAGGGGCGTATGCTAGAGTGCTCCCCAGGGCCTGTCAAGCGGGCGGCGTATGGCCAGGCGCGGCCCGCCGGCGAGCGCGCCTCACGCTACTGATCCAGATGATACGGGATGCTGATGGCCACCTTGCCGCGGCGGAACAGGAGGGCGGCCTTGATCAGCAGGGCGGTCTGGTTGTGGAGCAGGTGCTGCCACCACTTGGCCGGGATGAACTCCGGCAGGATGATCGTCATGTAATCCCCCTCCCGCTGCTTCTCCATCTGATCGATGTAGTGGAGAACCGGCTGGATCACGGACCGATAGGGTGAGTCCAGGATGACGAGGGGGACCTCCGGAGCCCACTCCTGCCATCTCTGTCGCAAACGCGACGTGGCCGTGGGATCCAGGTCCACGCTGATCGCGGTGACATTCGGTGAGATGGCCTTGGCGTAAGTCGAGCGGCCGTACCACGCCGCGATGGAGGCCGCCCACCAGGACGCACGACGGGATGCCGGCCCAGCTTCGGCGGGCGAGAAGCCGTCCAGGGTGAGCTGCCCGCCGAGTGGCTCGTAGTGGCGGCCGGATGGTGAGGAAGGTCCAGGATCAAGAGCGGGATGAGGACAATGACGATCCAGGCGCCGTGGATGAACTTGGTGACGGCGATCACCGCCACGACGACGGCCGTGGTGCGGCGCCCAGGGCGTTGATCGCCGCATGGGAGCGCCAGCGCGGGCCCTGTTCCCTCCACCAGTGCTTGACCATGCCGGCCTGGGACAGGGTAAACGCCGTGAAGACCCCGATGGCGTACAGGGGGATCAAGGCGTGGGTGCTCCCGCCGAAAATCACCAGCAGCGCGCTGGAGATTCCAGCCAGGATGATGATGCCGTTACTGAAGACCAAGCGATCTCCCAGGTTGGCGAACTGTCGGGGCAGGAAGCCATCCTTCGCCATGATAGAGGCCAGCATGGGGAACCCGGCGAAGCTGGTATTGACAGCCAGCAAGAGGATGACCGCCGTGGCGGCTTGGATCATGAAGTACAGCCATCCCCGCCCGAAGATCTGGCGTGCCAGTATGGAGACCACCGTCTCCTCTGCCCGCGGCACGATGTGGTAATAGTGGGCCAGGAACGTTACCCCCACGAACGACAGGGCCAGGATGCTGGCCATCCAGATCAAGGTGATGCCCGCGTTGCGGGATTCGGGTGCCCGGAAGAACTGGACCCCATTGGCGACCGCCTCGGTTCCGGTCAGGGCGGCGCAGCCCCCCGAGAAGGCCCGCAGCATCAGGAAGATCGTCAGGGTTTCCTGGGCCGGCACCACCTCAGGCTGCGGTGGAGGGCCTTGGGTCAGCAAGCGGTAGAAGCCCCCCGCGATGAGCAAGACCAGGCAGAGGATGAACCAGTAAGTCGGCACGGTGAAAATCCGGCCGGTCTCGCGAATGCCCCGGAGATTGGCCGCCATGACCAGCAGGACGAAGCCTCCACACAGATGGTCACCCGCTACGGGTAGAGCGCCGGGAAACGCCGATGTGATGGCGGCGACGCCCGAGGCGGTGCTGACCGACACCGTCAGAACGTAGTCCACCAGGAGCGCGGAACCCGCGATCAGACCGGGATAGAGCCCGAGATTGTCGCTGGCGACGACATAGGCCCCACCGCCCGATGGGTAGGCGTGGATCGTCTGCCAGTAGGAGCTGGTCGCCACCATGGCGGCCAGCAGCCCGATGGCGAGGCCGATGTCGGGGAGTACTGCAGGCGAGCGTGCCGCCCAGCACCAGGACCAGCAGGATCTCCTCCGTGGCGTACGCGACGGAGGACATCATGTCGGAGGCGAAGATTGCGAGCGCGGCGATCTTGCCCAGCCGTTCGTGCCGGGCCTGGGCGGTTGCCAGGGGTCGTGCCGACGAGGAGTCGTTTGAAGGCAGGGACTGTCATCGAGGCAAGCCGCGGACGCCAATGAGTGCATCCTTCAGGGCGCCTTCGGCGGCCACACTGCTGACGGCGAGGATCTTCGTCGCCGGCCTCCAGGACGGTGTCGCCGCGCGGGATGACCAGCTTCCCTCTCGAATGATGCTGACGATCACCGTATCGCCGGGAAGCTGCAGGTCGCGGATGGCCTTACCCCGGCACGGTGAGGTCTCGGGCAGGCGCAGCTCGACCAGGGCGGCCTCGCCGCGGTTGAGCTTGAGCAGGGTGACCAGTTCGCCAAGCCCGATCTCCTCCTCGATGACTTTGGAGGTGAGGTGTACCTGGCTGATGGCCACGTCCACCCCCCAGGCTTTCGTGTAGAGCCACTCGTTCCGGGGATTGTTGACACGCGTGATCACCCGAGCGACGTGGAAATGGTGCTTGGCCAGTCGGCAGATCACCAGATTGTCCTCGTCATTGTGCGCCAGCGCCACGAGAAGGTCCGCCTTGGCCGCCTCCACCTGCTCGAGGATTCGGGGGCTGCTGCCGTCCCCGCAGATCACCTCTCCCTCGATCTCCTGGCGGAGCTTCGCCACGACATCGGGGCGTTTGTCGACAACCTTTACCCGGTATCCCTGGGATTGTAGGTCCTGGGCGAGATACGAGCCGCCCCGGCCGCCTCCGACAATAATCGCCAGCATGATGGCCTCTTCGTCAGTGGGTGAGCAACTGTTCCAGCTTCGGCATGGCAGCGGCGGTCGCGGCGATGTACAGGACGTCTCCGGACTCCAGCCGGACGTCCGGCTGGGGGATCATGGCCTGGCCCCGGCGGACCAGGACGTTCACCCGCAGCTCGCCCGGCAGGTGGAGATCCTTGACGATCCGTCCCACGAGCGCCTTGGGGACCTCGAGATACACGATCTGCACCTCACCGTTCCCCAGCGTCGTGAGGGTGCTGAACTGCGGGTGCAGGATCATTGCCCGCATGGTGTTCGCACCCCAGAGGGTCGGGGTCACGGTCGGAATGCCCTCCCGCCTGTAGATCTCGGCCGCCTCGGCATCGTAGATCCTGGCGACCACCCGTGGCACCTTGAAGGTCTCTTTCGCCGTCACGGCGACCACGATGTTCACATTGTCGCTGTCCGTCGTGGCTGCCAAGCCGTCCGCAGCCTCGATGTCCGCTTTCTGCAGCACCTCGCGGTCGAAGCCCACACCGGTCAGCATTCGCCCGGTGAAATCCCGCGAGAGCCGCGCGAAGGCGAGCGGGTTGCTGTCAATGACAACCACCTCATGCCGCTCGGCTGAGAGAGCGTTGGCCAGGTTGGAGCCCACCCGGCCACACCCGACAATGATGACCCGCATGATCGAACCTCTCGTTGGCAAAGCGCGCCTGGAAGCTACAGGTCCCGCAATCCTCTCGCCCGCCGCGCTCGCGTGTGAGTTCCCTGGCCGGCAATTGCCCGGACATGCCTCGGCCGGATCTGGCCGGAAGACCGGAAAGAGGTAGAAATGCTAGGACTGGCCTTCCGCCTTGTCAAGCGGAGATGGGAGGCTGTCCGCGAGGGATGACGTGGGGCTGAACGTTTCCGATCGTGGCGCGCTGGACTCGGGGTCCCTGCCGGGGAGGGCGCTGGGAGCCTTGACTGCCCCCCAACTCCGGGCTTGCCGGCGGAAGGCCTTCAACCCCGCCACGTACCGGACGACGAGCCCGGCAACGACGACGAGGCCCAGGAACGGCACACCGATGACGAAGGTCGCGGAGAAGACCCGGAAGCTTCCCATCTGGACGATCTTGACCACAAACCACACGCCCAGTACCAGGAGCACCAGGGCCAGATTGCCCGCCGCCTTGGCGGGCGTGAGCACGGTCGCGCAAGCGTGCCGGTAGAGGAGAAAGCGTGTGTCAAAGTCCTCCCCCGGGGGCGGGACCTGCGCCATCCCCGAGTCCCGCGCAGCGGCCGCCCCTTTCCCCTTGCGGCCCCGGGGCAGCCCGAGCCAGATCTCGCCCGCCACGTGCCGGAGTGCATCCACCATCATGCCCACGGGGAAGCTCAGCAGGACGACGAGCAGGAGGAAATACGGAAACATCCCCTCTGCGCCCAGGATCTCCTGCAAGAGCGTGGTGAAGTAGGAGCCCTCCTCGTGGTAGATCTCGTACATGGCGGTCCAGCCCAGGCCGAAGACGAAGCCCGGCGCCCATTGGGCCAGAAGGATCTCTTCGAGCGGAAACACGCCACGCCGACGCATCAGGGCCCCCCGCGGCTGCGCGACTCTGCGAGAACCTCCATGCGAACCAGCTCCCAGGTGTCCGCCTTCCGGTCCTGGCGGATGATGTAGAGCGCCCCGTCGTCCCCCGCCAGCTTGAAGTAGGCGTGGTCTTCCCCCAGCCAGCGATCCAGGAGGTCCCGCACCAGGATCCGCCTCCCCCTGAGGGAGAAGGCCACGGGCCGCTCATCGGCTGTGTAGCCTGCGTAGCATTCCACGCGGATCGGGATCCGAGCAGGGGCCATCATACCATCCTCGCTCAGTTCGCGTCATCGCCCGCGCAGGCGAACGACCGGTACTATCCCCCCCTGCACCCGGGTTGTCAAGATGGGCGGCCCGACGAAGACCACCGACAATTTAACCACAGATTTCGCAGATTCCGCAGATTTGAGGCTCTGACATCTTCCAGAGGCATCTGCGTAATCTGCGAAATCTGTGGTTTCGTCAAGACGGATTCCCTGCATGCAGAAAGGCCCCGGACGGGGTCACCGCCCGGGGCCTCTATGTCAACGGAGCCGCGGCTGTGTCGGCACGTGCCGGCTCCGGCACCGACTGCGCGAGGCTGTCGGCTTAGTACATGTCGCCGCCGCCATGCGGGGGCATGGGCGGGGTCTTCTCCTTCTCGGGGATCTCGGTGACCATGCACTCGGTCGTCACCATCAGGCCCGCGATGCTGGCTGCATTCTGCAGGGCGATCCGGGTGACCTTGGTCGGATCGATGATCCCGGACGTCATGAGGTCCTCGTACTCCTCGGTCTCGGCGTTGAAGCCATAGGCGCCGCTGCCCTCGCGGACCTTCTGCACCACGATGGAGCCTTCCACGCCGGCGTTCTCGACGATCTGCCGGATCGGCTCCTCCAGGGCGCGGCGGACGATTTCCACGCCGATCTTCTCGTCGCCGGAGACCCTCAGCTTCTCCAGGGCCGGGATGGCGCGGAGCAGCACCACGCCGCCGCCAGGAACAATGCCCTCTTCCACGGCCGCCCGGGTGGCGTTGAGCGCGTCCTCGACGCGGGCCTTCTTCTCCTTCATGGCGATCTCGGTCGGGGCGCCGACCTTGATCACGGCCACGCCGCCGGCCAGCTTGGCGAGGCGCTCCTGGAGCTTCTCGCGGTCGTAGTCCGAGGTGGTCTCCTCGATCTGGGTGCGGATCTGCTTGATCCGGCCCTCGATCTCCTTGGCCTTGCCGGAGCCCTCGATGATGGTCGTGTTCTCCTTGTCCACCACCACCTTCTTGGCCTTGCCGAGGTCCTCCAGCCGGATGTTCTCCAGCTTGATGCCCAGCTCCTCGGAAATGACCTCGCCGCCCGTGAGGAGGGCGATGTCCTTCAGCATCTCCTTGCGCCGGTCGCCGAAGCCGGGGGCCTTGACGGCGCAGGTGGAGAGGGTGCCGCGCAGCTTGTTGACCACCAGGGTGGCCAGGGCCTCGCCCTCCACCTCCTCGGAGATGATCAGGAGGGGCCGCCCCAGCTTGGCGATCTGCTCGAGGACGGGGAGCAGATCCTTCATGCCGCTGATCTTCTTCTCGTGGATCAGGATGAGAGGATTCTCCAGGACCGCCTCCATCCGCTCCGGATCGCTCACGAAGTAGGGGGAGATGTAGCCGCGGTCGAACTGCATCCCCTCGACCACCTCCAGCGTGGTCTCCACCCCCTTGGCCTCCTCCACGGTGATGACGCCGTCCTTGCCCACCTTCTCCATGGCGTCGGCGATGAGGTCGCCGATCGTCTTGTCGTTGTTGGCGGAGATGGTGGCCACCTGGGCGATCTCCTTCTTGCCCTTGGTGGGCTTGGAGATCTTCTTAATCTCCTCGACGACCGCCTCCACGGCCTTGTCGATGCCCCGCTTGAGGGCCATGGGATTGCTGCCGGCGGTGACGTTCTTCATGCCTTCCCGGATGATGGCCTGGGCCAGCACGGTCGCCGTGGTCGTCCCGTCCCCGGCGATGTCCGAGGTCTTGGAGGCGACCTCCTTCACCATCTGGGCGCCCATGTTCTCGAAGGGGTCTTCCAGCTCGACCTCCTTCGCGACCGTCACGCCATCCTTGGTGATGGTGGGGGCGCCGAATTTCTTGTCCAGGACGACATTGCGGCCCTTGGGGCCCAGCGTGGCCTTCACGGCGTTGGCCAGCTTGTCCACGCCGCGCTGAATTGCCCGGCGAGCCTCCTCTTCGAACATCAGTTGCTTGGCAGGCATGCTTGCTCCTCCTTATGGAACCGTGTGAATCCACCCGTTGTACGTTTGGCGCCGCGCGATTGCGTGACCCGGCTATTGCAGGACACCGAGGACGTCTTCCTCCCGCATGATCAGGTATTCCTCATCGTCCAGCTTGACTTCGCTCCCGGAGTACTTGCCGAAGAGGATCTTGTCGCCGACTTTCACCGACATGGGCTGCAGCTTGCCATCCTCCGTCACCTTCCCGGGGCCCACCGCGATGACCTCGCCCTCCTGGGGCTTTTCCTTGGCGGTGTCGGGGATGATGATGCCGCCTTTCTTGACCTCCTTGTCCTCCAGGCGCTTCACCAGAATTCGGTCGTGCAGTGGCTTGAACTTCTTCATGGTCTGTCGCTCCTTTCGCCGAGATGGGGGCATCCTGCCGCAGGCTAAAACGAGACTAGGCACCGGAAGCGATCGCCCCTCGAGATCGCCCTCGGGCCTGTCTGGGCTAGGGTTCGCGCAGGGATCTTGTCAGGTTCTTCGGAAGCCCGTAGCGGTCAATGCATCCGTTAGCGCACCAGAAATCATCAGCACTCACCGACGACGAGTGCTAACGACAGGTAAATTTAGTCAGGTTCATCCTGGAATGCAAGCAAAAAATTTCAGGGTCCAAACGGCGGGGGAAAGCGGCCAGTCGAGGGGAAGTGTTTGCGCGCACGCGGGTTCTTTGGTAGGCTTCCCGCATGCCGGTGAAACCCGTTGCGCGCTCCATCACGCGCCCGACTTGGGCGGAGATCTCCCTGGATGCCATCGCCGCGAACGTCCGGCTCGCCCGCGATCTCGCCGGGCCCGGGGCTCAGGTCATGGCGGTCGTCAAGGCCGATGCCTACGGCCACGGCGCCGTTCCGGTTGCCCGGGTTGCGCTCGCGGCAGGGGCTGCCTGGCTGGGTGTGGCGATTCCCGAGGAGGCAGTGCCGCTCCGGGCGGCCGGCATCGGCGCGCCCATCTTGGTCCTGGGTCCGATCGCGCCCGAGCAGGCCGAGCTGGTGGTCGCCCACGACCTGCATCAGTGCGTCTCGGACCCCCGGCAGGCGGAGGTCCTCGATAGACTCGCCCGGGCCCGCGGCCGGATCTGTGCACTCCACCTGAAGGTGGACACCGGCATGGGGCGGGTCGGCCTGCCGCCGAGCGAGGTGGGGTCCGCGGCGAAGCGGCTCTCGGCGCTCGGCGCCGTCCGGCTCGTGGGCCTCATGACCCACTTCGCCGACGCCGACGCGGAGGATCTCACCTTCGCCCGGGAACAGCTCCGGCGCTTCGGCAACGCCGCGGCCGCCCTGGACGCGGCCGGCATCCGCGTGTCCGTCCGGCATGCGGCGAACAGCGCAGCCCTGCTCCACTTCCCGGAGGCCCGGCTGGATCTGGTACGGCCGGGCATCATGCTGTACGGCTGCCACCCGAGCGGCCGCCCACAGGCGCCGGGACCTGCCTTGCGCCCGGCGCTCCGCCTCTGCACGGCCATCGGCCAGCTCGCGCACCGTGCCCGGGGTGAGAGCGTGAGCTACGGCCGCACCTTCGTAGCCCCACGGGATCTCCAGGTGGCCACGCTGCCCATTGGCTATGCCGATGGTTGGGGACGCCTCTTGTCCAACCGCGGACAGGTCCTGATCCGGGGGCGCCGCGTCCCCATCGTGGGACGGGTCTGCATGGACATGACCATGGTGGACGTGACGGACCTCCCCGAGGTGCAGGTCGGGGACGAGGCGGTCCTCATCGGCCGGCAGGGGACCGAGGAAATCACGGCTGACGAGGTGGCCGAAGCCCAGGGGACCATCAGCTACGAGGTGCTCTGCCGGATCGCCCCCCGCGTCCCGCGGGTGTACCTGCCCGCGTCCGAAGCCGGGCGACCCAGCACCACCTGCGCCAACACGGAAGGCAGGGGGGCGGGCCGATGTTTGCCATCCCTACCGGAAGCCGGTCGTGCCGGAGGACCATCGAAACAGGGTCGCGTGCCGCTGACACAGATCCCCCGCGTTTTTTTGCTGTGTAGCCCTTGGTTAGAGGAGGGAGAGCCGTGGTCCTGCTCCTGCGCCGGGTGAGCGATTGGACCGATCGCCTGGCACGCGCGCTGTTGGTGCCGATCGGCATCGGATTCATCTTCATCGTGTTCCTCGGCGTGCTGGCCCGCTACGTCTTCCAAGCCCCCATCATTCCCTCGGTGGAATTGGCGCGAATCGGGTTCGTCTGGTCCGCCTTCCTGGGTGCGGCCATCTGCCTGAAGGGTGAGCGGCACACCCAGTTTCTCTTCCTCCTCGACAAGCTGGTGGGGCGCCCCAGAAGGACGGTCATCGTGGCCATCGATCTGATTTCCGTCGGCTTCTTCCTGTTGCTGGTCCCGAAGGGCCTCGAGATGGTGCGGGCGGTCCAGGATACCTACTTTCCGGCGCTGGGGTGGTCCCAGCTCTGGCTGTATTTGCCGCTGCCGCTGTCGGGGGCATTCATGCTCGTGCACGCCACGGCCTTTCTGGCTCGTGACGTGTCGGCGCTGATCCGGGTTACCGCAGGAGCAGGCGCGCCCATGATCACGCCGCTCCTCATCGCCTTCGTGATCCTGGCCGTGCTGGGCGTCCCGATCGCCATCAGCATGGGGGTGGCCGTCGCGCTGACCATGGCCTTCTTCACCCCGTTCCCCCTGCTGGGGATGGTGCAGCGCATGGTAACCGGCATCGACTCCTTCGTCCTGATCTCCATCCCCTTCTTCATGTTGACGGGCCGGCTCATGAACGCCGGGGGGATCACCAACGATCTCTTCCGGTTCGCCCGAAGCCTGGTTGGGCCGATTCGGGGCGGCCTGGCCCATGCCAACGTGATTGCGAACATGATCCTGGCGGGCATGTCCGGTTCGGCCGTGGCGGATGCCGGCGGCATGGGGGTGGTGGTCATCAAGGCCATGAGCGAGCAGGGGTACCGGAAGGAGCTGGCCGCGGCCATCACCGTCGCCGCTTCGACCATCGGGCCGATCATCCCGCCCAGCATTCCCATGGTCATCTACGGGGCCATGGCCGAGGTGTCCGTGGGAAGGCTGTTCCTCGGCGGGTTTGTGCCGGGCGTTCTCATGGGCCTGGGGCTCATGGTCCTGATCTATTTCTTCGGGCTGCGGGAGAACCTGCCGAAGGACCGGGCCTACAGCCTGCGGGAGGTCTGGCAGGCGTTTCAGTCCGCCTTCCTGTCGCTCCTCACGCCGGTGATTCTCATCGGGGGAATCCTGAGCGGGATCTTCACCCCCACCGAGGCCTCGGCGGTGGCGGCCGTGTACGCCTTCATGCTCTGCTTCGTCGTCTACAAAACGGTGACGGTCCGGGACATCCCGGGGATCATCGTGGACACGTTCGTGACGACGGCGGTGGTGACGTTCATCATCTCCGCCACGTCGGGATTCTCCTATCTGCTGATCATCGGGAAGATCGGGACGCTCCTGGTGGATTCCACCCTGGCCCTGACCAGGAACCCGTGGGTGGTCCTGCTGATCGTCAACTTCGCCCTCCTGATCCTCGGGTGCCTCATGGAGGCCGGCGTCCTGCTGATCCTGCTCACCCCGATCCTGGTCCCGATGATGAAGAGCCTGGGCGTGGACCTCGTCCACTTCGGTCTGGTGATGGTCCTGAATCTCATGATCGGCGTGGCCACGCCTCCCGTGGGCATGTGTCTCTTCGTCGTCAGCGGGGCCACTGACATCAAGCTCGAGCGACTGATGCGGGAGGTGATCCCGTGGGTGATGCCGCTCATCGCAGTGCTGTTCCTGATCACGTACTTCCCCAGTCTCGTGCTGGTCGTTCCCAACTGGCTGATGCCCGGAAAGTGAGCGGTGATGGAGTCGGGTTGCGCTCTGGTGCTGCGCGCGGGTGCGGGTGAGGCGAGGGATGTGGATTTCCTGGAGAGGAGGGTCACGCCATGAGGAGAGTCTGCGGAGTGCTGGTGCTGGGGCTGGTGGTTGCAGGGTTGATGTCGCTGACGACAGCGGCGGGGGCGCAGACCTATACCATGAAGGTTGGCATCGGGCATCCCCCCGGGCAGTCCTTCGTGGTGGCGTCGGAGAAGTTCAAGGAGATGGTGGAAAAGCGATCGAACGGGCGCCTCAAAGTGGACCTCTTTCCGAGCAGCCAGTTGGGCGGCGAGCGGGAGATGCAGGAGATGGTGGCGCTCGGGACGCTGGAGATGAGCGTGAGCGGGATCGTGGTGGTGTACGAGCCACTCTTCGCCCTGCTGGAGGCCCCGTACCTGTATCGGGACCGGGAGCATATCAAGAAGGTGATGGCGAGCCCGGTGGTCGCGGAGCTGAGCCAGAGCTTGCTGAGCAAGGGCATCCGGATGGTGGGCTTCTACGAGAACGGCTTCCGGAACATCACCAACAGCAAGCGTCCCATCAACACCCCGGGGGACGTCAAGGGTCTCAAGATCCGGACGCCCGAGAATCTGGCTCAGTTGGAGACCTTCAAGGCGATGGGCGCGGTGGCTACCCCAATGGCCTACAGTGAGCTGTACAACGCCCTCGCCCAGGGGGTCGTGGACGGACAGGAGAACCCGCTGCAGAACATCTGGACCGGGAAGATGTACGAGGTCCAGAAGTACCTGGCGATGACCGGCCACATTTACAACAGCGCGTACATCCTGGCGAGCGACAAGTTCTGGATGGGCTTGCCGGCCGATCTTCGCAAGATCGCCGAGGAGAGCATCAAGGAGGCCAGTTACTGGCAGCTCGACTTCGTGGCCAATCTGGACAAGAAGCTGCTCGAGGACGTCAAGACGAAGGGCATGCAGGTGACCTTCCCGGATCAAGAGGCCTTCCGGAAGGCGACCGCCCCGGCGTACGACGCGTTCTATGCCAAGTTCGGCGACCGGGCCAGGAAGATCATCGAGACGATCCGCGGAATGTAGCCTGTCAGGAAAAGCGCGGCGGGGCCGGCGCTCGGCCGGCCCCGCCGTTTTGGACTGACGGAGGGCACTTACTTCTCCCCCATCTCCTTCACCTTGACGGACTGCAGGGCGGCATGGGCAGCGGCCAGCTTGGCCACGGGCACGCGGTAGGGAGAGCAGCTCACGTAGTCCAGGCCAATCTGGTGGCAGAAGATGACCGACTTGGGCTCGCCCCCGTGCTCGCCGCAGATCCCGATCTCCAGGTTCTTGCGGGTCTTCCGGCCCTTCTCGATCCCCATCTTCATCAGGGCACCCACGCCGGCCTGGTCGATGCTCACGAACGGATCCTCGGCGTAGATCCCCCGCTCCACGTAGAGGGGCAGGAACCTCCCGGCGTCGTCCCGGGAGAGGGCCAGGCAGGTCTGGGTGAGGTCATTGGTGCCGAAGGAGAAGAACTCGGCAACCTTGGCGATCTCGTCGGCCACAAGACACGCTCGCGGGATCTCGATCATGGTCCCCAGCATGTAGCGGACCTTGACCCCGTAGCGCTTCATCGTCTCCTGCGCCACTCGCTCCACGAGGTCGCGCTGGAGCGTGAGCTCCTGCAGCGTCCCCACCAGCGGGATCATCACCTCAGGATAGGGGTTCTTTCCTTCCTTCCGCAGCTCGCAGGCCGCCTCGAAGATGGCCTGGGCCTGCATCTCGGTGATCTCCGGGTACTCGATCCCCAGGCGGCAACCGCGATAGCCCAACATGGGGTTGAACTCGTGCATGCCGTCCACCTTGGCCTTCAGCCGGTCCACCGGGATGCCCGTTTTTTGCGCCAAATCCTGGATGTCCGCCTCCGTCTTTGGCAGGAACTCGTGGAGCGGCGGGTCCAGGGTGCGGATCGTCACCGGCAGGTTGCCCATGATCTCCAGGATGGCCTTGAAGTCGGCCTTCTGCATGGGCAGGAGCTTGGCCAGGGCCTTCTTCCGCCCCTCGACGTCGCCTGCCAGGATCATCTCCCGCACCGCGTCGATGCGGTCGCCCTCGAAAAACATGTGCTCGGTCCGGGTGAGGCCGATGCCGCCGGCCCCGAACTTCATCGTGACCCGGGCGTCGGTGGGCGTGTCCGCGTTGGTCCGCACCCCGATCTTCCGGAACTTGTCCGCCCAGGTCATCAGGGTGGCGAAGTCGCCGGACAGCTCGGGCTGGATCAGCTTCACCTCGCCCAGCATCACGTCGCCGGTCGCCCCGTCCAGCGTGATGAAATCGCCCCGCGAGATCTTGGTGTCCTTGGCGAAGAAGTAGCCGTGCTCCTCATACACCGTGATGTCGCTGGAGCCGGCCACGCAGGGCTTCCCCATGCCGCGGGCCACGACGGCCGCGTGGGAGGTCATGCCGCCCCGGGCTGTGAGGATGCCCTGGGCCGCATGCATCCCGCCGATGTCCTCGGGTGAGGTCTCGGTGCGCACCAGGACCACCCGCTCGCCCTTGGCCGCCTCGGCTTCGGCCTCGGCGGCGGTGAAGACCACCTTCCCCACCGCGGCCCCCGGCGAGGCGGGCAGGCCCTTGGCAACCTTCTGCACCGGCGCCTTGGGATCCACCTGCGGGTGCAGGAGCTGGTCGAGCTGGTCCGGCGACACCCGCAGGACCGCCAGCTTCTGGTCGATCAGCCGCTCCTTCACCATGTCCACGGCGATCTTCACCGCGGCCGCCGCCGTGCGCTTGCCCACGCGGCACTGGAGCATGTAGAGCCTGCCGTCCTGGATGGTGAACTCGATGTCCAGCATGTCGCGGTAATGCTTCTCCAGCCGCTGATAGATCTTCTCCAGCTCTGCGTACACATTCGGCGCGCTCTTCTTCAGGTCGCTGATGGGGGCCGGCGTGCGGATGCCCGCCACCACGTCCTCGCCCTGGGCGTTCATGAGGTACTCGCCGAAGAACCGCTTCTCGCCGGTCCCCGGGTGGCGGGTGAAGGCCACGCCCGTCCCGGAGTTCTCGCCCAGGTTGCCGAAGACCATGGCCTGGACGTTCACTGCCGTGCCCCAGTCACCCGGGATCTTGTTCAGCTTCCGGTAGGTGACGGCCCGGGGGTTGTCCCAGGAGCCGAAGACCGCGTTGATGGCCAGGCGGAGCTGCTCCGTGGGATCCTGGGGGAACTCCTTGCCCGTCTTGTCCTTCACCACGCGCTTGAACAGCTCCACCAGCTCCTTCAGGTCCGCCGCCGTGAGCTCCGTGTCCAGCTTCACCTTCTTGGCGTGCTTCTGGGCCTCGATGAGCCGCTCGAAGGCGGGCTTCTCGATCCCCAGGACCACGTCCCCGAACATCTGGATGAAGCGGCGGTAGGAGTCGTAGGCAAACCGCTCGTTCTTGGAGCGGGCGACGAGCCCCTTCAGGGTCTCGTCATTCAGCCCCAGGTTGAGGACCGTGTCCATCATGCCCGGCATGGAGACCCGGGCGCCGGAGCGCACGGAGACCAGCAGCGGATTGCTGCCGTCGCCGAAGCTGGCCCCCATGGCCTTTTCCAGCTTCTTCAGGCTGTCTTCCGCCTGCTTCCACATCCCCAGGGGATACTGCTTCTTGTGGCTGGTGTAGTGGATGCAGGCCTCGGTGCTGATGGTGAAGCCCGCCGGCACCGGGATGCCCAGGCGGGTCATCTCGTGGAGGTTGGCCCCCTTGCCGCCCAGGAGGTTCTTCTGTTCCGCCCGGCCTTCCGCCTTCCTGTTGCCGAAAAAGAACACCCATTTCTTTGCCGTTGCCATGGAATCCTCCGATCCGTTGTCGCTTAGGCCGCGACTTTTGTGAAGTCCGCAATCCGTGCGAACAGATCCCGCACCGCTTTCAAGAGCGCGAAGCGGTTCAGCGTCAACGCCTCATCCGGTCCGATGACCAGGACCTCCTCGAAGAACATGTCCACCATGGGCTTCAGCGCCGCGATGCGCTGCAGGGCCCGCAGGTAGTCCTGCGCCACCACCAGCCCCTCCACCTCGGCCTTCAGCTCCATGGCCTGCGCGTAGAGCGCCCGCTCGGCGCCCTCCACCAGTCTGCTCGTCTCCACCGGGCGCTCGAAGCCCTTGGGGACGATGCCCACCACGCGCCGGAAGGCCACCGACAGCTCGGCGAAGTCCGCCTCCCGCTTGAGGGTGGCCAGGGCCTCGGCACGCCGGGCCGCATCCACCACGTCATCCGAGCCCGCGGAGAGGACCGCCTCCACCACATCGGCCAGCAGGCCGCGCTCAGAGAGCACCGCCTGTGTCCGGCTCCGCAGGAACTCCAGGACCTCCCGCTGCGTCTTCTCCGCGTCCTCGGTCAGTCGGCTGCCGTAGGCAGCGCGGACCTGGGCCACCGCCGTCCCCAGGGACAGCCGGAAGCCCCGCTGGAGAAGGATCTGCACCACCCCCAGGGTGGCGCGCCGCAGCCCATAGGGGTCCTCCGAGCCGGTGGGGATGAGGCCGATGCCGAAGCAGCCCACGATGGAGTCGAGCCTGTCTGCCAGGCCCACGATCGCTCCGGCGCTCCCCGCCGGGAGCCTGTCGCCGGCGAAGCGCGGGAGGTAATGCTCCTCGATGGCCTGACAGACCTCGGGGGCCTCCCCGGCCAGTCCTGCGTACACCCGGCCCATCACCCCCTGGAGGGTAGGGAACTCCTTCACCAGGCTGGTCACGAGGTCCGCCTTGCACAGCTCGGCCGCCCGCTCCGCCGTGGCGCGGGCGGCGGGGTCCACGCGGTCGGCTATGGCGCCCACGAGGCTGCGGAGCCGCTGCACCTTGTCGAAGACGGTCCCCAGCTTCTCCTGGAAGATGATCTGGGTGAGGTCGGGGACCCGCCCGGGCAGGGGGCGCTTCCGGTCCTCCGCGAAGAAAAACTCGGCGTCGTTCAGCCGCGCCCGGAGGACCCGCTCGTTCCCCTGCCGGATCAGGTCCATGTCCTTGGCGCGCATGTTGGAAATGGTCACGAAGTGCGGGAGGAGCATCCCCCCCTTGTCCACCACCGGGAAGTATCGCTGATGCTTCTGCATGGGGGTGACGATCACCTCCCGCGGCAGCTCCAGGTACTCCGGCTTGAACGCCCCGCAGATGGCCGTCGGGAACTCCACCAGGTCCGCCACGCTCTCCACCAGGGCGTCGTCCAGGAGCGGCTGGCCCTTCACCGCGGCCGCCGCCTCGGTGGCGAGGCTCCGCACCAGCTCGCGCCGGCGCGCCGGATCCACGATGACAAACTTCTCCTCCAGCTTTTGGACGTAGTCCTGGAAATTCCGGACCCGCAGGCCGCGGGGGGACAGGAAGCGGTGGCCGTAGGTTTTGCTGTCGCTCCTGAGGCCGTCCAGCGAGAAAGGGACGAGTGTGCCGCCGTAGATGGCCAGGAGCCAGCGGATCGGCCGCACGAAGCGCAAGGTGCCCTCGCCCCACCGCATGTACTTCGGGAACGAGAGGGCCGCGACGAGCTTGGGTAAGAGCCCTGCCAGGATCTCGGGGGTCTTGACGCCCTCTTCCTCGTGTACCGCCACCACGTACTCGCCCCGCTCCAGGGTCCGGACCTCGAGGCGATCCACGGGGACGCCCTGGGCACGCGCAAACCCTTCCCCCGCCCGCGTGGGCTTGCCCTCGGCGTCGAAGGCGGCGGCCTTGGGGGGGCCCACCACCTCTCGCCGCCGGTCCGCCTGGCGCTCCGCCAGGCCCTCCACGACCAGCGTCAGCCGCCGCGGCGTCCCCACCGTCGCGAGGCCGGCATAGCCTAGCCGCTGCTCCTGCAGCATCCGCCCCGCGATCGCCTTCAGCTCTTCCAGGGCCGGCGGGAGGTAGCTGGAGGGGATCTCTTCCGTGCCGATCTCGACTAGCAGTTCCTTAGCCATGGCACCTCTTGGGTCGAAGTGGCCCGACCATCTCCTCAGACTCCGCGCGTCGGCGCGAACGGGTCACGGCTTCAACAGCGGGTAGCCCATCGCCTCTCGCTGCTTGAGGTACGCCTCGGCCGAGCGCCGGGCCAGCGCCCGCACCCGCCCGATGAAGTGGGTGCGCTCCGTGACCCCGATGGCCCCGCGCGCGTCCAGGATGTTGAAGGTGTGGGAGCACTTCAGGCAGTAATCGTAGGCGGGGAGCACCAGGCCTTTGTCGATCAGGCGGAGCGACTCCTGCTCGTAGGCCTCGAAGAGCCGGAGGTGCAGCGCCACGTCCGCCTCCTCGAAATTGTGGATGGACCACTCCACCTCGCTCTTGTGGTGGATGTCACCGTAGCTCACCCCGCCGGTCCACTCCAGGTCGTAGACGTTATCCACGCCCTGGAGAAACATGGCAATCCGCTCGATACCGTAGGTCAGCTCGCCCGCCACCGGCTTCAGTTCGATGCCGCCCGCCTGTTGGAAGTAGGTAAACTGGGTGATCTCCAGGCCGTCCAGCCAGACCTCCCAGCCCAGGCCCCAGGCCCCCAGCGTGGGAGATTCCCAGTCGTCCTCCACGAACCGGATGTCGTGCTTCAGGGGGTCCACGCCGAAGCTCTCCAGGCTCTTCAGGTACACCTCCTGGATGTCGGGCGGGGACGGCTTCAGGATGACCTGGTACTGGTAGTAGTGCTGAAGCCTGTTCGGATTCTCCCCGTACCGGCCGTCCGCCGGCCGACGGGAAGGCTCCACGTAGGCAACCTTCCACGGCTCGGGGCCTAGGACCCGGAGGAACGTGGCGGGGTTGCTGGTCCCGGCGCCCTTCTCGACGTCATACGGCTGCTGGATCACACAGCCGTAACGTGCCCAGTAATTCTCCAGGGCCAGGATCAGCTCCTGGAATGTCATCGGCGGCCTCCCTCTGGGATTCTGTGGGGAAATGCGAGCGGACAGGCTAACAAATCCCCGGCAATAGTGTCAAGGAAAAAGGCCTTCGCTAACCCTTGAATGGCTTTATTCTATCGGGGGTTACAGGCGGCGAAAAACCTCCGCCGACCGCAGGCGCCGACCCAACACGTGCTGGAGATAGGCCTCCAGGATCTCCTGAACCTCCTCGGATCCCGCCGGCGTGAGCGAGATGCGATCCATGATCCGGAGGGCCGAGCTGCTGGCCCCCCGCAGGAAACCGAGCGCCTCCGCCGAAAGTGGCAGGGCGTCGGCGATACCCGGCCGGCAGGCCGCACAGACGACACCGCCCTGTCGCGGGCTCACGGCTGCCCCGGCAGGAGAGGCCGCGGGAGCCCGGCAGCGCACGCACTCCGCCAGCTCAGGATGATACCCCAACAAGCGGAGAAGGTGCAGCGTAAAGCCCTGGAGCACCAGCGTCGGCCGGGCCGCGGCCTCCAGCAGGTCCAGCGCCTCCGCCAGAAGCTGGAAGAGGTCGGGCGAGGCCTCGCTCTCCTCGACGCCGTGCGCGACTGCCTCCACCATCGTGGAGGCCAAGGCGATGCGGTCCAGGTCCCCCAGCAGGGCCTGGTGCGACCGGGTCACCGCGAACTCGTTCACCTTGTGGAGCGTCTTGGTCGGCCGCTCGAAGTACACGAGCAGGCCCTCGGCGAAAAGCTGCAAGCTCCCCCCGAAGCGCGAGCGGATGCGCCGCGCGCCCTCCGCCACGGCCCGCACCTTGCCGGCGGTCTTGGTGTAGAAGACCAGGATCCGGTCCGCCTCGGCCAGGTCGTGGCCGCCGATGATGATGGCTTCGGTGGAACGGAGGGGCATGGGCCCTCATCACCCTTTCAGGTAACCGAACCGTTTAAGCGCGTTGGAGTCCTTCCGCCAGCTCTCCAGCACCCGCACCCAAAGCTTGAGGAACACCTTGGTCCCGAGCAGCCCTTCGATCTCGGGCCGCGCCCGGCTGCCGATCTTCTTGAGCATCTCGCCCCCGGCGCCGATGACGATGGCCTTCTGGGAGTCCTTCTCCACATAGATCGTGGCCTCGACATCGGTGAGGTCGTCCCGGCCCTCCCGGGCGCGGACCGCCTCCACCTCGACGGCCACGGCATATGGCAGCTCCTGGTGCAGGAGGGCGAAGGCCTGTTCCCGGATGACCTCGGCGATGAAAAACCGCTCCGGGCGATCGCTCAGATCCTCGGACGGATAAAAGGGGTGCCCCACCGGGACGAAGCGGACCAGGACCTCTTCCAACCGGTCCACGTTGTCTCCCTTCGCCGCGGAGACGGGCACGATCTCGGGGAACGGGTAGGCCTCGTGCCAGCGGGCGATGAGGGGAAGGAGGAGCGGCTTGCCCACCAAGTCCACCTTGTTCAGGGCCAGGAGCACGGGGGCCTTCGACGGCCTCTCCTTGAGCGCCTTCAGGATGAGCCGATCGTCCTCGTCCTCGGGTTGGGACGCGTCCACCACCCAGAGGATGACGTCGGCGTCCGCCATGGCCTGCAAGGCGGCGCGGACGAGTCCCTGGTTGAAGACCGCGCCGGAGGCGTGGATCCCCGGCGTGTCCAGGAAGAGGAGCTGCGCGTGGGGGAGGGTCTTGATCCCCAGGATCCGGTGCCAGGTGGTCTGCGGGCGCGGCGAGATGATGCTCAGCTTCTGCTGGAGCAGGCGATTCACGAGCGTGGACTTCCCCACGTTCGGCCGCCCGACGATGGCCACGTAGCCCGCCCGGAAGGCTCCCACCGCTGTCGCACTGGCCTCCGTCTTGTCCTGCGTCGGGTCCATAGTTGCCGATGTCCGAAAAAGGGTTCGACCGTTCGGCGGTTCGGCTGTTCGATGGTTCGACCCGACAGAGGCGTTCGGCGGTTCCCCGTACAGTCGAACAGCCGAACCGTCGAACGTGTTTCGTTGTCCGGCCGCCCTCACTCCCGGGTCGGGAGGGAGACCCGGAGGAGCGCCTCGGGATCGATGCGCGCGCCGTGCAGGCGGACGCCCCAGTGCAGGTGCGGCCCCGTGGCCCGCCCCGTGCTGCCCACACGGCCGATGACCTGCCCGCGGGTGACCTGCTCCCCTGCTGCCACCAGGCTCTCCGCCAGGTGGAAGTACATGCTGAAGAGGCCCAGGCCGTGGTCCAGGACGACGAGCTTCCCGGCGAAGAACTGATCTGCGACCAGCGCCACGCTGCCCGCATTCGCGGCGAGGACAGGCGCCCCCGCTGCCGCCGCGAAATCCTCCCCGGTGTGCGGGGCCCGCGGCTCGCCGTTGATGACCCGCCGCACGCCGAAGCCGAAGCCGGAGGGCGCGCCCTCCAGGGGCAGCCGGAAAGGCCCACGCCAATAGCGCGCCGGCGTTTGCCCCTCCCACAGGTGATCCAGCACCGCCTTCTCGCGACTCACCCGCTCCAGGGTCGCCGCATCCAGCTCGACGAAGGGGCGGGGCAGCGTGAGGCGCTGGACGCTGTAGCGTCCGTCCTGGACCTCCAGGTCCGCCTGAGCCGTGAGCCTCCGGCCCCCCTCGGCCTCGGCCTCCACGCGGATCGGCACGCGCCCCGGCCGTTCTTCCAGGTCCACGCCCACCAGGAGGGCCGCCCGCCGCTCAGCGTGCAAAGGGACAGCCAGCAGTTCGTGCGCGCCGAACCAGACCTGGATCCCGCGGAGGGGGAGCGCCCCCGCCACCTCGAGGACGGACAGGCCTCCCTGCTTCACCTGCTCCGGGCGAAGCTGGACCCAGAGCTCGGCGGCGGAGACCGGGTGGGAGGAAATGAAGAGGCTCAGGAGGCCGCACGCGACGGAGCCGATGGCTTGCCTGCGGGACAGCCAGCGCGGAACGCGATCCGACCGGGGGCCCGTCGGCATCCGGGGCCCGAAGGCAGGGCTGCTCACTGGGAACGGGAGGCCTGGCAGGCCGCGCGCTTCATCCGCGGGGCCGTGCGCCCCCCGATGTCGCAGGTCGCCAGGATGGCCCGCTGCATCCGCCACATCCGCCGCCGCTCGTGGAGCGTTTCGTGATCGTAGCCGACGAGATGCAGGATCCCGTGGACCAGGAGGAGGGCCAGCTCGCCCCGGAGCCCGCCCTGCGCCTCCCGCGCCTGCCGGGCCGCCGTCTCGGCGGAGATGACCACGTCGCCCAGGAGGTCCGGTGAGAGCCGCCGGAAGCGCCCAGCGGCCACGGGGAAGGCCAGGACGTCTGTCGGCCCAGCCGCGCGCCGGTAGGTGCAGTTCAGCGTCGCCATGGTGGCGTCGTCCACCACGGTCACGCTACACTCCCCCGTCTTCCGATTCAGGAAAGACAGGGCTCTGTCCCCCACCTTTCTTAGCCACGCTGTCTCGACGCGCACCTTCCGCTGCCGGTTTTGGAGGCTGATCCCCATTTCCCTCCCGTTTCTTGGCCGTGTCCAGGGGCTGCCCACCGGGGTACTCCACCCGGTGATGGAAGATCCCCGTCAGGATCCGCACGAAGCTGTTGGCGATGAGGTGCAGGTCCCGGAGCGTCAGGTCGCACTCGTCCAACTGGCCGTCCACGAATATGTTGTTCACGATCTTCTGGACGGCGGTCCGGATCCGGGCCGGCGTGGGATCCGTCAGGGCGCGGGTCGTGGCCTCCACCGAATCCGCCAGCATGAGGATGGCCGCCTCACGCGTCTGAGGTTTGGGCCCCGGATAGCGATAGTCCTCCTCCTTCACCTCCTGGAGATCCGGATCCGCTGTCTCCTTCGCCCGCTGGTAGAAGTAGCTCACCAGGCGCGTCCCGTGATGCTGCGGGATGAGGTCCACCAGGACCTCAGGCAGCCCGTAGGCCCGCGCCATGTCGATCCCCTCTTTCACGTGGGACATCACCACGGCCCGGCTCAGGCTGGGAGACAGCTTGTCGTGCACGTTCCTGGCGTCCGGCTGGTTCTCCACGAAGTAGGGAGGGTGGCGCGTCTTCCCGATGTCGTGATAGTAGGCGCCCACCCGGCAGAGGAGCGCGTTCGCCCCCACCGCCTCCGCCGCGGCCTCGGCCAGGGCGCCGACCATGATGCTGTGGTAATAGGTGCCCGATGCCGTCAGGAAGAGGTGCTTCAGCATGGGCTCGTCCAGGCTGGACAGCTCCAGGAGCGTGAAGTTCGTCGTGCGCCCGAAGGAGTTCTCCAGGAGGGGCAAGAGGCCGGTGGCCAGGACCGCCATCATAACCCCATTCACCAAGCCGCCGATCACGTCCGCCCGCAGCGTGCTGAGGCCCCCCTCGATCAGGGCGAAGGCCAGCAGGGTATACGCGTTGGCCACGCCCAAGAGGCCCCCCGCCCGGAAGAAGGCCGTCCGCCGCTGGCGGCCGACCAGGGTGAAGATGCTCACCAGGCTCCCCACGAAGATGTAGAGGAAGTAGTCCAGCGGGGCGTTGAGCATGAGGCCCGTGAGGATGGTGAGGGCCAGGGAGCCGGCGTAGGCCAGCCGGGGATTGAACAGGACGGCGAGCAGCGCACCGCCCAGGGGCACGGGGAGTCCGGCCTGCATGGCTGAGAGCGGGATGTGGGGGAAGCTCTGGTGAAGCGAGGTGATCACCACCAGGCCGAACCGGATGAGGAGCAGGACCACCAGGAGGACCGTTCCCAGGAGGGCCAGGCTCCTCGGCCGCCGCACCTCCTTGGGCTGCAGCGCACGGACGTAAGCGTAGAGCGCGCCCAGGAGGAAGATCACCAGCAGGAAGATCCCCAGGATGGAGGCCGCACCCAGCGGCACGGGCAAGTTGGAGGCCAGGATCTCGATCGCGATAGCCAGGAAGAGGATCGAGATGGCCGGGAGGAACCAGCGCTGTCGCTCCAGCCACGCCACCACATGGTGGATCGGGGCCAGCGGGTGCCAGCCGGTTCGGAAGGGGACCTGCGGTCGATCCGTTTCGTGGCGGATCGACTTGGAGAGCCAGCGGAAGTCCACGCTATGCCCCAGGATCGGCGGGGGCGGCCTGGTAGGCCTCGTACGCCCGCACGATCTGCTGAACCAGTTCGTGGCGGACGACGTCCTCTTCGGTGAAGTGGATGAACCGGATGCCGGGGATGTCCTTCAGGATGGCCCGCACCTCGATCAGTCCGGAAACCCGTCCGGCGGGCAGGTCCACCTGGGTGATGTCCCCCGTGATCACGGTCTTGGAGCCGAAGCCCAGGCGGGTCAGGAACATCTTCATCTGCTCTGACGTCGTGTTCTGGGCCTCATCCAGGATGATGAAGGAATCGTTCAGCGTGCGGCCGCGCATGAAGGCCAAGGGGGCAATCTCGATGCTGCCCTGCTCGAGCAGGCGGGTGGCCCGCTCGGCTTCGAGCATGTCGTAGAGCGCATCATACAGGGGCCGGAGGTAGGGGTTGATCTTCTCCGTCAAGGTGCCCGGCAGGTATCCCAGCTTCTCCCCGGCCTCGACTGCCGGACGCACCAAGATGATGCGGTGGACCTCCTTGTGCAGGAGCGAGGCCACGGCCATGGCCATGGCCAGGTACGTTTTGCCCGTGCCGGCCGGGCCGATGCCGAAGACGATGTCGTGCTTCCGCATGGCCTCGATGTACCGCTTCTGCCCGAGGCTCTTGGGATGAACCGGTCGCTTTCGGGCCGAGACCTCGATGACTTCGGCCTGCAGGTCGCGGAAGCTCTCTACGTCGTGGTTGGCGAAGTGCCGCAGGGCCAACCGGACCTCCTGGTTGCCCACGGAGCGGCCCTGGCGAACCAGGGCCACCAGCTCACCGACAACCTGCTCCGCGATGGTCACGGCCCCTTCGGCGCCAGCGATGGTCAGGTTGCCGTCCCGGACGATGAGACGGACCTGCAACCCATCTTCGACCAGACGGGCATATTCATCTCCCCGGCCGAACAGGACCTGCATCTCCGGTCCCGCGGTCAAGGACACCCGCTTCGGAGCCACGCTTGTCTTATCGCTCATGCAGGGGTGGCGTCACCCTCCCTGTGACGGTAATTCGGACAATGGAAGGATAGACCGGCCCCCAGAGCCTGTCAAATGGAAACGCGCCCCGGGCGCCTCCGGAGGACCCTCCCCGGCCCCCGTCCCGGGGGATCGCGCTGGTGCGAATGGGCGTCGCGAATCCACATTCGGCTTGACACTTCCGAACCGGCTTGGTAGGTTCCTTCCGCTTCTGCGGGGGCCGGCCCCTGTGCAATGCGGCCCCGTCGCTAGCGCGAGGGAGACGTCCAGACGTGGTTTCCTCGGGAGGGGAACGCCCGCCGCTCATCGTTAGTTCTTCCATCTTCACTTTAACCCGAGAGGGGGGTACGAGGAGGGTGGCATCGTGAGCGTAGCCAGGATTGTGCCTCCAGTTCTTCACCCGGGCCGGCTCATGCAGCGTGCCTTGACGGCCCCATCCAGGCTCTTCGCAGGGGCTCTGGCGCTGGCCGCCTCGCTCTGGGCCACCACGGCGTGGGCGAGCGAGGCAGAGCTGAAGATCCCCGACCTGACCTCCGTGAACTTCCTCGGGATGTCCGGGCACAACCTGCTCCTCTTCGGGCTTATCATCTGCATTGGCGGGATGGTCTTCGGGCTCGTCCAGTACATGCAGATCCGCAAGCTCCCGGTCCACCGGGCGATGCTCGAGATCTCGGACCTCATCTACGAGACCTGCAAGACCTACCTGATCACCCAGGGGAAGTTTCTCGCCCTCCTCTGGGCGTTCATCGCGGCCATCATGGTGGTCTACTTCGGCTTCCTCTTGAGCTTCTCGGCGGTCCGGGTGCTCATCATCGTGCTCTTCAGCATCGTCGGCATTCTGGGAAGCTACGGGGTCGCCTGGTTCGGGATGCGGATCAATACGCTGGCCAATTCCCGGACGGCGTTTGCGAGCCTCGGCGGGAAGCCCTACCCGACCATGGAGATCCCCCTCAAATCCGGCATGAGCATCGGCATGCTCCTGGTCAGCGTCGAGCTGGTGATGATGCTCGTCATTCTCCTCTTCATCCCGGGCGAGTCCGCCGGTCCCTGCTTCATCGGCTTCGCCATCGGCGAGTCCCTGGGCGCCGCGGCGCTCAGAATCGCCGGCGGCATCTTCACCAAGATCGCCGACATCGGCTCCGACCTGATGAAGATCATCTTCAAGATCAAAGAGGATGACGCCCGCAACCCCGGCGTCATCGCCGACTGCACGGGTGACAACGCGGGCGACTCGGTCGGCCCCACCGCCGACGGCTTCGAGACCTACGGCGTCACAGGCGTGGCCCTGATCACTTTCATCATCCTGGCGGTGAAGGACCCCATCGTCCAGATACAGCTCCTGGTCTGGATCTTCGTGATGCGCATCGGCATGATCGTCACGAGCGCCGTCTCCTACTATCTCAATGCGGCCTGGGCCAAGGCCAAGTACAGGGACAGCCCCCGCTTCAACTTCGAGACCCCCCTGACCACGCTGGTGTGGCTGACCTCAATCGTCTCCATCGCCATGACCTATGTGCTGTCGGTCATCTTGATCCCGGCGCTCGACGGCGACTCCACGCTCTGGTGGAAGCTCTCCACGATCATCACCTGCGGCACGATCGCCGGCGCCCTGATCCCCGAGTTCGTCAAGATCTTCACTTCCACGAATTCGGGCCATGTGCGCGAGATCCTCGTGGCCTCTCGCGAGGGCGGCGCCTCCCTCAACATCCTGGGCGGCCTCGTGGCCGGCAATTTCAGCGCCTACTGGATGGGAATGGCGATCATCGCCCTCATGTCCATCGCCTACGGCGTGAGCACGTTCGGCCTCGGGAATCTCATGGCCGCTCCCGCCATCTTTGCCTTCGGCCTCGTGGCCTTCGGCTTCCTGGGCATGGGTCCGGTGACGATCGCCGTGGACTCCTACGGCCCGGTCACGGACAACGCCCAGTCCGTGTACGAGCTCTCCACCATCGAGACGATCCCGAACATCGCGCAAAACATCCGGTCCGAGTTCGGGTTCACCCCCAATTTCGAGAACGCCAAGGCTTACCTCGAGGAGAACGATGGCGCGGGGAACACCTTCAAGGCCACGGCGAAGCCTGTGCTGATCGGGACCGCGGTGGTCGGCGCGACGACCCTGATCTTCTCGATCATCCAATTGCTCACGCAGCGGTTCGGGGCGGCCGACGTGTCGGTCGGCCTGTCCATCTTGAACCCCCTCTTCCTCCTGGGCCTCATCACCGGCGGCGCCATGATCTACTGGTTCTCCGGCGCATCCATCCAGGCGGTCTCCACGGGCGCCTACCGGGCCGTGGAGTTCATCAAGCGGAACATCAAGCTCGAGGGGGGCGGCGAGAAGGCCTCGGTCGAGGACAGCAAGAAGGTCGTCGCGATCTGCACCCAGTACGCCCAGAAGGGGATGTTCAACATTTTCTTGGCGGTCTTCTTCGCGACGCTGGCCTTCGCCTGCGTGAACCACTACTACTTCATCGGGTACCTCATCTCCATCGCGATCTTCGGCCTGTACCAGGCGATCTTCATGGCCAACGCCGGCGGCGCCTGGGACAACGCCAAGAAGCTCGTCGAGACCGAGCTCAACATGAAGGGCACCGAGCTCCACGCGGCTACGGTCGTCGGCGACACCGTGGGCGACCCCTTCAAGGACACCTCCTCGGTGGCCATGAACCCCATCATCAAGTTCACGACCCTGTTCGGGCTCCTGGCCGTCGAGCTCGCCATCGAGCTCCCTCCCTTCACGAGCCACGTGGTCGCGGCCCTCTTCTATCTGGCCTCCGTGGTCTTCGTGTGGCGCTCCTTCTACGGGATGCGGATCCCGACGATGAAGGCCGAGAAGTAGGCACGGCCGGATCGCTCCAGAACACACATCTCCCGCCGGAGGACACCCTCCGGCGGGAGTTTTCGTTTGACCGCGGTTCCACCAGTCCCTATTGTTACCGGATGAGATTTCCAGGGTGGGAGCGGACAACCGTCCGGGTGGAGGGAGGCAATCACGCCGATGCCCTGGCGCCGGTGATCGTGTCGGCGAGCCGGCGGACGGACATCCCCGCCTTCCATGCCGAGTGGTTCATCGACCGGTTGCGGTTGGGGTACGTGGAGTGGGTGAACCCCTTCAGTGGGACGCCGCAGTACGTCTCGTTCGCGAAGACGCGCGCCATCGTGTTCTGGACGAAGAACCCGGGGCCGATCCTGCCGTACCTGCCCGAGCTGGACCGCCGAGGCATTGGCTACTACTTCCAGTATACGTGCAACGACTACGAGCCCGAGGGACTGGAGCCGGCCGTGCCACCCCTCGCAGAGCGACTCGCAACGTTTCGGGAGCTGTCGCGGCGGATCGGCAGGGAGAAGGTGATCTGGCGGTACGATCCGCTCCTCCTGACCGACGAGCTGACGCTGGATCGGCTGGCGGAGCGGGTGACCCAGATTGGCGAGGTGCTGCACCCGTTCGCCGAGAAGCTCGTCATCGCGTTCGCCGACATCGAGCGATATCCGAAGGTGCGAAGGCGCTTGTGGGCCTTCGGCAGGGGCTGCCGGGAACTCACGGCCCGTGAGATGCGGACCTTCCCCGAACACCTGGCGGGACTCGCGCGAGGTTGGGGGCTGGCCATAGCAACCTGCGCCGAGGCGATCGACCTGTCGGATCTGGGCATCACCCACAACCGGTGCATCGACGATGCGCTCCTGGCCCGCCTCTTCCCGCACGACGAGGACCTTACACGCTTCCTGGGCCCCACGGAGACTCGGTACCGCCTGAAGGACAAGGGGCAGCGCAAGGCCTGCGGCTGTATCGTCAGCAAGGACATCGGCGCCTACAACACCTGCCCGCACTTCTGCCGGTACTGTTACGCCGCCTCGTCGGAAAACCCTGCCCAGGGGACCGCGAATCCTCATTGGCCTGCGACGTAGCCTCTGACCTGCAGGCCGACAGAGGCATCTCACTCGACACCGATGAGGAAGGGCACGGACGTCTGAAGAGATCCCCTGCAACCCCCCCTGATTTGCAGAGGCTCTGCTGAAGATGATGTGCTACTCTACTTCAACACGGTTCCAAGCCATCGGAATGATGGACACAGGAACCGCCAACGACAGGGGAGGCGTCCATGGCAAAGCAGGTCATCGTGTATACCCAGCCCGGGTGAGGGAGCTGCGAACAGGAGAAAGAGTTTCTTTCTCGGAAGGGTGTCGCCTACACCGGCAAGGACATCCGCGCGGATGCGGCTGCCCGCGAGGAGCTGATCAAACTCGGCTTTCGGGCAACCCCCGTCACCCTCATCGATGGCGAGGCCGTGGTCGGCTTCGATCGGGGGAAGCTCGAGCGATTGCTGGGGCTGGCCTGAATCGCCCTATCGCCGGGTGTGGGGATGCCCGCTGGCCCCACGGCCGGGCGGATTGAGCTGCCCGAGGGGAGGTCGAGGATGTCGGCGGCGCTCTGCAAGGGGTGAGGACAGGACATCACGATCCCGGCGGGGATCGCAAGCGGCGATCGGTTCGACTGACCGAACTGAGCGGGCCTCACGCTCCGGGTGAGCGTACGGGACGGCGTCTGGTCGGTAAGCGAGGTCAAGAAGGCAAGCTGCGCCGTGGGGGAAGAGATGATCATCCTCCCGGACGACGTGAAGCCGGGGGACAGCATCGAGTGCCACGGCGTCAAGCAGCGGGTGACCTACGAGTTCGGCGCGTACGCCCTCGCGAAGGTAGATTGATCGGCAAACATCACCCGCGGAGTCGGGGATCCCACCGACGCAAGGAGGGGACCATGGCGGACACGAAGGAGATTCGCTTCACGGTGACGGGCATGACCTGAGGGGGCTGCGAGCGAGAAGTGAAACAGGCCTTGGAAAGGCTTGCCGGCGTGAAGAGCGCAACCGCAGACCGGACAAAGAATGAGGCGCGGGTGATCGTCGAGAGCAGCGGCCCCGCACCCCAGCAAATGATCGCGGCGATCCAGGGAGCCGGGAAGTTCCAGGCGAAGCCGGCTGCGTGATCGTCACACCCGCGACGCACCGAGGGCTCGCTCGCCACAGCGGGAACCAGGATGGGCCCCGCTGTGGTTTACGCCTTTCAGCCGTTGCCCTCTGCCTCCTGCCCGCTGCCTGCTGCCTACTGCCTACTGATTCTCGTCCTACCCGGCCAGCATCCCCTTCACAATGGTATCGACAGCCGTCTCCTCGTCGAGTCCGCGGGCCATGAGCGTCTCCAGTTCTTTCCGGTTCACGGTCCCGATGGCGGCCTCGTGGGTGACCTGGGCTCGCGGATCGGTGACACGCACAATGGGGATGGCGCTCGCCATAGCTCGGTCCCGCACGATCTCCACACAGTCGACGTGGCCGCGGGTCTCCGGCGCGTTCCCTTCGGTGGTCCCGACGACCTCGCCCCGGGCGTCACCCGCCAGCGCGAGTCTGGCCTTGGCGAGCCCGCGCGCCGCGGCCCCGTTCAGCCGGATCGTCTCCGCGACCTTGATCCGATCCGTCCCGGATCCCAGGATCCGGGTCGTGAGCTCGGCCAACCCACCCTCGGCCACATCCACCGCATAGTCCAGGGCCACGGTCCCGGCCCGGCCGCGCAGCAAGGTGAAGGTGGTCAGGAAGCGGCCGCCGGCGTCCACGATGACCCGGGCGGTCGGGAGGACTTCCACGCCGCCGGTCGGTCCGTGAAAATGCGCTTCGGTGTATCGGAGGGTCGCGCCCCGACCGATGTGCATGGTCGCATCCATCACGTGCCGGACCTCCACCGCGTTCGGGAAGGTGCAGTGGGCCAGGAAGGCCACTTCCGCATCCTCTCCGATCTCGTAGGCGGCCGTGATCTCCTGGATGCCGCGCTCGGGCAGGACCCCGAAGCACAGGTGGACCGGTGTGGCCAGTCGGGTGCGGGGCAGCACCCGGATGGTCGCCTTGACGCCGCGGGCGTGCTCCTCTGCGTCGAACTCGATGCCGGGGACGGCGCGAAATCCCAGCACCGTGTTCCCGCTGACGACCATACTGGCCACGGTCGGAGACACGAGGACGCCCGGGTCGCCTCCCGCCTGGGCGTAGGCCGCCGCCATTGCCGCAAAGTCGCTCATGCCCAGCCCTCCTTCCCGCCCTTCCGATCCTCCGGGAATGCCGACGCCTCCTCCGGTGCCGGATAGGCTCCCTCGATGGCTGGCTGCCCGATCCCAAATGCTCGATCCGGGCCTTGCCGGGCCAGCAGCGCATCACACGGGCGGCAGCGGCTCCGGTAGTGCTCGCGCACCGCCTGCGGCTCGCCGGTCTGGGTGATGGCGCCTTCACACATCAGGGAGGCGACATCGCACGCCTCCGTCAGCTCGTCGCGGTGGGTAATCACCAGGACCGCCGTTCCGTCGGCCGCCATCCGCCGGATCAGGGCCACGATGTCCCCCAGGGAGAGCACGTCGATCCCCGAATCGGGTTCGTCCAGGATCGCGAGCTTCGGCTGCATGGCATAGACCGCTGCCAGTTCGATCCGCTTCCGCTCCCCGCCCGAGAGGTGGCTGCTCAGCGTCCGCCGGATGTACCGGCCCGGCGGCAGGCCGACCGCCTCCAGCGCCGCCTGCATCCGGCCCTCACGCCGCTCCCGCATGCCGGCGGCCAGGTAGCGTTCCACCGACAGCCCTTCGATCCTCGCCGGCTCCTGCCAGGCCAAGGTGAGGCCCAGGCGCGCCCGCTCCGTGATCGTCCGGCCTCCGAGATCCTGTCCGGCAAAGCGGATGGCGCCACCGGACGGCGTGTACCCGCCGCACCCCATCACCGCATACGCCAGGCTGCTCTTCCCCGAGCCGTTGAGCCCGAGAAGCCCATGGATCTCTCCCGGGCGGACCGCGAGGGTGACCCCCCGCAAGATGTCCCGTCCAGCGCGGCGCAGGGCCAGATCCTCCACGCTCAACAGTGCCGTCGTCCCCATATGACCCCCTTCATCCCGACTCGCCCCAGTCATTCCCCGACTCGGATGCGATAGACGGCGAGGAGCCTATCGCTCTTGCCTCACGGCGAAGGTCGGAGTCGGGGATTCCCGATAGCTCTCGGCCAGCAGCTCCACGGGATGACAGACGCGGATGGAGGCCCCCCGGGTCCGGAGCACGGCCCGGAGCTGCGTGAGACACGATGGGCAGCCGCTCACGACCACGCTCGCCCCGGTGGCCAGGATGTTCTCCGCCTTGACGTCGCCCACGCCCTGCGACAACTCAGGGTGCGTCACACAGAAGGAACCCGCGCCCCCGCAGCAGACGTCGGCGCCCTTCATCTCCACGAACGTGAGGCCGGGGATCGCCTTGAGCAGCTCGCGGGGCTGGCGCTTGATCCCCTGGCCGCGCACCAGGTGGCACGGGTCGTGGTAGGTCACGCAAAGCGGCAGCGGCGCCAGGCGGACCCGGAAACCCGTTCTTCACGAGGAACTCGGAGATGTCCGCGACCCTGGCCGACACGGTCTCAGCCCGGTCGCGGTATGCCGGATCGTCCTTGAGGAGGTGCCGTACTCCTTGAGCGCCGCCCCGCAGGTGGCGCAGTCGGTGACGATGTGCTCGAACCGCTCCAGCACGGTGACATTCTTCCGCGCCAGCGTAAGCGCCGCTTGCGTGTCCCCATACACCCGGTGTGGCATCCCGCAGCAGACCACGGGAGGAACCTCGACCGTGTAGCCGCTCCTGGTGAGGACCTCGCGCGTGGCCTCGGCCGCATCGGCGTATCCCCAGTTCATGAAGCAGCCGGCGAAATACCCGACCGTCCCGCGCGTCCCGCCCCCGTTGCGGGGAGAGTCCGCGACTCGTGAGCGGAACGGGCGAAGCGGAGCCGGCGGCATGGAACGGGCCGCCGCCCGGACGATCTCGGGGAGCGCCTCGCCGAGCTTCCCCTCGATCAGGCCAGGAATGCCCGATCGCTGGAACGCGTGCAGGCCCGCCGTGCCCAGGCTCATCACGCCAGGCGACCCGAGGGCCTGGAGCAGGAGCCGGATCGGCAGGGGGATGCCCAGCTCCTTCGCCAGGCCCGCCCGCGCCTCGAGGAACAGGTCGGTGGTCGGCACCAGGCTGGGGCAGTTCTGCGCGCAGGCCCCGCAGAGGAGGCAGTCCTCCAGCTTGGCGCGCACCGCATCGGGGCCTCCAGGCGCCCGTCCGCCACCGCCTCGAGCAGCGCGAGCTTCCCGCGGGCGGCCATCCCCTCGTGCACCGTCTGCTGGTAGAGCGGGCACACGGAGGTGCAGGAGCCGCACTTGTTGCACTTGAAAAGGGCCTGCGAGCTGGGCGAATTGCATCCTACGCCCCTCCGAAGATCTTGCCCGGGTTCAGGATGTTCTTCGGGTCCAAAGCCCGCTTCACATCCTGCATGAGCTTCACGACCTCGGGTGAGAGGGCCAGGCGCAGGAACGGCTGCTTGCTCAGGCCGATCCCGTGCTCGCCGGAGAGCGTCCCGCCCAACCGGACGGAGGCCTCGAAGATGGCCTCGATGGCCCGTTCCACCCGCTCCATCTCCACGGGGTCGCGGCGATCCGTCAGAATGTTCGGGTGGAGGTTCCCGTCCCCGGCGTGGCCGAAGATGGCAATGGGCAGGTCATACTCCTTGGAGATCCGCTGGATCTCGCGCACCATCTCCGGCACCGCGCTCCGCGGGACGCTGATGTCCTCCCCGATCTTGCTGGGCCGCGCCTGCGAGATGGCAGGGGAGATGGCCCGGCGGGCTCGCCAGAGCTGGTCGGCCTCCTTCTGATCCCGCGCCATCTGGAAGGTGCGCACGCCCTGCTGTCGGCAGATCCTGCCGATGACCTCCGCCTCGGCCTCCACCGCCGCCGGCATCCCGTCCACCTCGATGAGCAGGACCGCCTCGGCATCCCGGGGAAGCCCGAGGTTCAGGTAGTCCTCGACACAGTTGATGCTCTGCTGATCCATCAGCTCCAGGGTGGCGGGAATGACGCCCCCCGCCATGATGCCCGCCACCGCCGTGGCCGCGCCATCCAACTTGTCGAAGATGGCCAGCATGGTCTTCGTGGCCGGCGGCCTGGGCAGGAGGCGCAGGGTCACCTCGGTGATGACGCCCAGCGTCCCCTCCGACCCCACGAAGAGCTGGACCAGATTGTAGCCGGTGACGTTCTTGATCTGTTTGCCGCCCAGGCGCACCACCTCCCCCGTGGCGAGGACGACCTCCAGCCCCAAGACGTAGTCCTTGGTCACCCCGTACTTCACCCCGTGCGGGCCGCCGGCGTTCTCGGCCACGTTGCCGCCGATGGTGCAGTAGTTGAGGCTGGCCGGATCGGGCGGGTAGAACATACCCGCGTCCTCGACCGCCTTTTGGAGCTGGCCCGTGATGACCCCCGGCTCCACGACCGTCACCATGCTCCCCGCGTCGATCTCCTTGATCGCCCGGAGGCCGGCCAGGACCAAAGCGATTCCGCCCAGCGCCGGAACCGACCCCCCGGAGAGGCCGGTCCCTGCGCCCCGCGGCACCACCGGCACCTCGTGCGCCGAGGCGAACCGGAGGACAACCGCGACCTCCTGGGGGCTCCGCACCTGGACGACGACGTCGGGCAAGGCCTTCGTGCTCGTCCCGTCGTAGGCGTAGAGCGTGCGATCCTCGGCGCTATCCAGGACCTGCCGGGGCGGCAGAAGTTTTCCGAGGTCGGTCGCCAGAGAACGCTTCACGGCACTCGTCCTTTTGGAGAATCTGACGCAGTGGCGGACCGAATCCGAGAATTGGCCTTCTCCAATCGCCCGCCCAGAAAGCAAATCGTAAGCGTTTAGCTCAGCCGATTGCGTCAAGGAGGCCTGTTCTCCCGTCGTCATTCCGGCGGAAGCCGGAATCCAGTATGTCGAGAATTCTGGACCCCGGCTTCCGCCGGGGTGACGACCTGGGATGCCGCCCGAGGCTGAACGCTTGCGGCGAATCTTTTCCCGATCTCGTGGCCATGATACAGCCAGAGGCGGCCAGGCCCAAGGCCTAGCCGCGCGCAGTGGCCGGATTGTCTGCGATTGCGGACGCAGGGAGGCCAACCAGGCCGCACGCCGTTGATTGGCGAACGAGAGGAGCAAAGAACCCTCTCCCCCGGGCGGGGGAGAGGGCGCGAGTCAGGGGGGATTCACGGCACCCGGAGCGATTAGCAGGATGCTGAAAAACCCGTTTTCGCCCAGGCTGCTCAAGAAGGTCCAGATGCAAGGCGGCGCGCCGGGTACCCGTCCGCCAGGATGGGTGCAGGTGCGAGGCGTACTGAGGCCGTACGTCGCAGCGCCGCGCGAGCGCGCGGGCACCCACCGAAGGTGGGTCACCGCACATGGGCCTTTTTCAGCAGCCTGTTAAGTCCGCTTGACCTCCTGCAGGAATCCTCGAGCGGCGGTGGTCAAAAGGCCCGCCGCGCTCACCATGATCGCCTGGAAGCCCTGCTTGTAGAGGACCTGCCCGTCGGCCGCGTCGAGCGCCGCCAGCATGGTCGGCTTGCCGGCCGCGGCGGCCGCCGCCCGGATCCGCTCCACCTCCGCCTGCACGCGGGGATTCTTCCAGCCACCGGGGATCCCCATGGAGAGCGCCAGGTCCCCCGGGCCGATCAGGACGATGTCCACCCCGGGACAGCCACAGATTTCCGGCAGATGGGCCAGAGCCGCTTGGTCCTCCACCAGAGCCAGAAGCAGGACCTCATCGTTCATCTTCGTGAAGTACTCGACCTGGGTCTGGGTGATGCCGTAGTTGGCCGCGCGCGAGCGACCGAACCCGCCCCGCTGTCCCGCCGGCGGGTAGCGCATGGCAGCCGCGGCGGCCGCGGCCTCGGCCGGGGAAGCGATATTGGGGACAACGATCCCGCCCGCACCGGCCTCCAGGTACTCCAGGATCACCGAGGCGTCGTTCCTCGGGACTCGCACGACGCTCGTCATGCCCGTGACGTCGGCCGCCCGGATCAGCCCACGGGCCGTTTCGACCGTCAGCCCGCAGTGCTGCCCGTCGATGAACACGAAGTCGAATCCCAGGAACCCCAAAAGCTCGAGCAGTTCGGGGTTGTTCAGCTCCACATGAACCCCACAAACCCGTTGTCCTGCCACCAGCTTTCGTTTCAGGCTGTTGGTCCGCACTCTGGCCTCCTTCCCTGGGACACGGCGCGCCGAAGCGCGACAGACTCCTATCGCGTGAGCAGCGCCAGGAACTCTTCCACCGCGGCGAGGTACGCTGCGATCTCGGCTTCGCCGATGGCGGTGGACAGGCAGCAGCGGCCTCCCTCGGACAAGAATAGGCCGCGGTTCAGGCCGAAGAGGAACAAGGCAGTGTGGAGCAGGCTGCTGGCCGCCAGGGTGGAGCGGTAGTCCCGCACGGGGGAGGGACTGAAGTGGATTTTCCACATGGAGCCGATGCCCGTGATCTGCATGGGCACTTGGTACCGCTCCCCGAGTTGCCCGAGCTGCTCCCGCAGCCGGTCGCCCCGGCTGTTCAAATCCGCGAAGACCCGTTGGCTCAATTGCTCTAACGTGGCGATGCCTGCGGTCATGGTAATCGGGTTGCCGTTGAACGTCCCGGCATGCGGGATGGTGCCGCGGCCGGATGGCGTATCGAAGAGCGCCATGATGTCCCGGCGCCCACCGAAGGCCCCTACCGCGAAGCCGCCGCCAATGATCTTGCCGAAGCAGGTGAGGTCCGGCCAGACGTCGAAGAGTGCCTGGGCGCCTCCCCGGCTCAGGCGGAAGCTCTGCACCTCGTCCAGCATGAAGATGGCCCCGTGTCGCTCCGCCTCGGCCCGCAGGCCGAGCAGGAACTCTCGTTCCGCCGGCACGAATCCCACGCTGCCGAGGATGGGCTCCACGATGATGGCGGCAAGCTGGGAGGCCTCGCGGGCGAGGATGGCTCGAGCCGCCTGCAGGTTGTTGTAGGGTAAGAGGAGGACGCTCGCGACGACATCCGGATTGATCCCGGCCGATCCGGCGACGCCTTTGGGCGCCTCGGCTGGTCCGGCCGCCTCCATGGGGGGGCGCACGCTGATCTCGACGCTGTCATGGGTGCCGTGATAGCCGCCCTCGATCTTGGCGATCTTGGGCCGGCCCGTGAAAGCGCGGGCGGCGCGGATGGCCATCTGGGTGCCTTCGCTTCCGCTGTTGGTGAACCGCACCTGCTCCAGCGACGCCACCCGCTCCACCAGCATCTCCGCCAGCGTCGTCTCCAGCCCGGAGTTGGTCTGGAAGGCCGTGCCGCGCAGGAGCTGCTCCTGGACGGCCTTGACCACGGGGGCGGGCCGATGGCCCAGGATCAGGGCCGTCGCGCAGTTGAAGAGATCCAGCCGCCGGTTCCCGTCCACGTCCACCATCCAGCAGCCCTCGCCGGAGGCCGTCTGGCACGGGAAGGGCGGGAAGTAGCAGAGCGTGCGGGACACGCCCCCGGGCAGGACGCGGCACGACCGCTGGTAGGCCTCCCGGGACCCCGGATTCTTCTCCTCGTAGCTCCGCTGCTCTTTCGCCAGGATCTCCTTGGCCTTGGGCTCCAGCTCCCTCAACGTCGCCATGGCCCGCTCCTTTCGCCCGGCCGCGTGTCGCGGCCCGGGAGGCTATCTTCCGCGGAGTCCCTCGGCTGCGTCAAGCGGATTCTGCGGATACACCGGCGAGAACCGGACGCCGGGCATCCAGCGCATGGCGCGGCAGGACGCTATCCGACCTTTCCTTGACATCCCCTGCGAAGTAGCTACAATGGCTACCAAAAGGAGCTGGCCATGAGCAGCGTCGGCGTCAAGGAACTGAAGAACCGCCTCACGCACTACCTCCGGCGGGCGAAGCAGGGGGAAGAGGTTATTGTCACTGAGCGCGGGAAGCCCATCGCCTTGCTCCAGCCGATTCAATCGGCCAAGCAGGTGATGAGCCGGGAGGCCAGATTGGCCCAACTCGCCGCTCAAGGTTTCTTGACGCTCCCGACGCGAGAGCCTTCACGGCTTCGCCCGATCCGCGCGAAAGGCCCGCTGGCATCCCGGATGATCCTCGAGGATCGGCGATGATCTATCTCGACACGAGCGCGCTGATCAAGCGCTTCCTCGTTGAGCCGGGATCTCCCCTCGTGTATTCGCTTCTGACCACGGAGCCGGGAGTCGCGACTGCGAAGATCGCCTATGCGGAAACGTATGGTGTCCTCACCCGGAAGCAGCGGGCCGGACATCTCTCCCGGGTCCAGTACGCCCTCGCAGCCCGACGGTTCGAAGAGGAATGGCAGGTCTTGACGCGCATTGACCTCCACGACGACATCCTGGTGCTGGCCCGCGAACTGATTCAGCGCCATCCTCTGAGGGCTTTCGACGCCATCCATCTCGCCTCCGCCATCAGCCTCAAGGGCGCCCTGGAGGAGGACATCACATTCGCCGCAGCGGACGCCCAACTCCTCCGGGCCGCAAAGGCCGAACGCCTTCGCCCCCTGGACGTCGAGAACCCTCCCACATCCCGGGGCGACCGGACAAATTGAGGCAGTGCATAGCTGTTCCACTCAGTCAACCACGCAACACTGGCGCGCCGCTCGTGTGGCAGCGAGCCGGCCGGATGACACCACTACGATGGGGAGCGAGAGATCCCCTTGGGAGCGGTCTGGGGGGACGACGGCATGCAGAAGGTGTGAGATGCGTTCAGGACTCAGCATCGAGAGGAGGAATTTGTCTTGACACCGAAGAAACGGCCGGGTCCCCCATCATGCAGGAGAATCCAGGGCAGAGGCGGAACCGACGGGTTGTTTCTGCATCTACGTCCCCCTGTTCAGCCGCAACGCCGCACACAGCGCCACCTGGTCGCCGGGGGCAAAAGCGCGCGCAACGCGGCGCACGCTCTCCGCGAGGGCGTCCTGAACAGTCTGCGTCGTTCGGCTCGTCATAGGCAATGCCAGGGCAGCGCAGTGATCTTCTCATGCAGGTGCAGCGGGCGCGCACACCGGCAGATGATGTACCCCTGGCGGGCCTGCCGGGGGTGTTCCCCCAGAAACGTCAACAGGTGCCGGGCATCAGACACCGCCGGATTCTCCGTCCACTTCACCTCGATCGGCGTGAGGGTCCCGCCCTGCTCCACGATGAAATCCACCTCCGCCCCGTCGCGTGTGCGCTGATAGGAGAGGGTGGCGTCACCGAGGTACTGCAGTCGTTTCCAAAGCTCGATGCCGACCCATTGCTCCAACAGCGGACCCGGGTTGGCGTTCACCACGTCCGCTGACGGCGTCAGCCCCGCCGCCGCGTGCCGCACGCCGAGGTCAAAGAGCAGAAACTTCGGCGTGGACAGCAGTTTTTTCCGAGGACTCTTCGTGAACACGGGCACGCGGAAACCCACGAACATGTCTTCCAGGAGTTGGTAGTAGCTCTTTACCGTTGGCTGCGAAATACCGGTCTCCTGCGACAGCGCCGCGTAGTTCAGGATGTGCCCGGATTCCCGGGCCGCCAGTTGCAGAAAACGCACGAACGCCCCCCAGTCCCGCACCAGCGATTCGCGCCGGATTTCCTCTTCCAGATGCACGTAGGAAAACGCCTTCAGCAACTCCGCCCGGTCCCGTGCTTCGCTCGCCACGATGCCCGGCAACGCCCCGTAGGCCAGCCGTTCCTCCAGACCCCACGCCGGAAACGGGTTCTCCGGCGCTGCGCCTCCCGGCCATGGCAAAGGCAGGGGTGAAGCCACGTGTCTGGGCGGCGGGGTCACTGGCGGATGTTCACTCAGCATCAGCGGATACAGGCGGTGCAGAAAGCTGCGCCCCGGCAACAGGTTCGCCCCGGTCCGGCGCAGCTTGCGGGCGGAACTGCCGCACAACACGAAGCGCCAGCGCCGCTTGTCCGCGTCATACAGGTGCTGCACGGCGTCGAACAGGGCCGGCACCGTCTGCGCCTCATCCACGAACACCACCTGGCTAACACCGTCAGCGGACAGCGCCCGGCAGGCCTGAAGGAACAGCTCTGGCCTGGCCGAGAGCCGCGATCGCTCCTGCGGATCCGCCAGGTCGAATACCAGCGCATCCTCCGGGAGGAGTTTGCGCAGCAGCGTGGACTTGCCAGTCTGACGCGCCCCGAACAACAGGTGTACGAAGGGCCGCCCGAGCTTCTCCTGCAGCGGACCGGCATACCAGCGATCGAACATGATCATCATTCTATGACGACAATACCAAAACGTCATTCATAATTGTCGGGCATATCAAAAACTATGCTTCCCTGGCCGTACCGAGATACGAGGCAGAGCCGAGGCTCTTCAAAGCCTCGTCCGGCGTCCCGCCACCGATCGTGTGTCTCCCGGCGCTCATCGGGTCGTCCCGCCTGCGTCTTCCGCTTTTGCTCCAGCGTCAGGTGGTGGTCGTTGATACATTCGCCTTTGAAGACCGTGAACCACGGGGCGCTGGCTACGTCCGTGCCGCGGTCTTTGTTCCAGCGGATGTTTGGCTCCGCGCGCAGGATTCCGGCGGCGTTCTTGCCCACGTCCGCCGCGCTCATGACGGGCCGGATGTTCAGGCGCACGCCATCGTTCAGGTCGGGGTCCCAACCGATAGGCTGTTTCTGCAACGGCTCCCAGCGGACGAAGATGTCGTAAGGCGGGGCACCTTCGAGGATCTTGTGCAACTCGGCTTGGAGTTGCTTGGCGGCGAGGAGGCGGGTGGAGCCTCCTCCGCTGGGCCCTCTTCCACGCCGCGGTGGGGATGGGGCGGACGGGTGGGCTCCGGCGGCAGCCGCACTGAGTGGCGGGGCACCGGACTGGAGGACATCGTCTTCCCCCGGGGAGCAGGCAGCGCGACACCACAACGTGGCGGCTCCCACCGGAGACCGCGGCGGGACACTGGCCCGCCGCTCCCACTCTCGAGAGCCCGGACCAGGCCGGGTGGGTCCCTCGGGCAGCGAGCCGGCCGGATGGCACCACTACGATGGGGCGCGGGAGATCACCACGGAGCGGTCTCGGGGAACGACGGCAGACAGCAGGTTTGAGATGCGGTCAGGGATCAGCATCGACAGGAGGAATTTGTCTTGACACCGAAGAAACGGCCGGGTCCCCTCTTACGTCCCCTCTTACCTCTTACGAGCGCGGAAGCTCAGCTTCCGCGCGAGTGCGAAAGGGCAACGAGGCGCGCCGCGGCCGCGGCCTCGCGGCGCGGCGCCCTCCGAAGAGCTTGGATTCGATCCGCGGAAAATCGACCAGTCTAGACCCCCGCACCACCGAGTCGATCAAGGAATCCCCGCGCCGTGATAACGGGTACGCCGGTTGCCGATCCCAGTGCGAGCAAATGGCGGTCACCGGACACGATGAGGTCCGCACCGCCAGTTCGGGCGGTCTCGACGAACTTGTCGTCGTCCGGATCGTCGGAAACAACCCGCAGCCGGCCGGAAATCTCGACCATGTCAGCCTCGGACCGGAGGAGTGCTACCGCCTCGTCGGCGTCGGGTGCCGTGAACTGAAACTTGGCCACAAGAACAGTGTGGAGCTCTTCGAGGATTGGTGGGGAGATGACCAGGTCGGCCAGGCCGGCCTGGACCGCGATGAGGCAGCGATACGGGGCTCCACGCCAGAGAAGCGCGGACACCAGAATATTGGTGTCCAGAACCACCCGCATCTAGGATGCCTGGTGGAGCAGGTCGTCGATCAACCGTTCGCGCTCTTCCTCGGTCAAGCGAAGGAACTCTACGCCTCGCTCCCGGCACACCGCCTCGATCCGGTCGCGATTGCGCTCGACGAGCCGATCAAGCGCGTCATACCCGTGGATGAGCTTTGCCAGCGCGGCCCGCCTCGCCGTCGGCGACAATTGATCGAGGGCGCGCAGGAGTTGCTCTTCATTCACTTCGATCTGTGGCATGGCGCTCTCCTGGCTGGTGCCGACAACAGACGCCAGTATACCATATTGCCCCAGCCCTCTCTACCGCCGGCGCGACAGGCACTGGTGGGGGGATCCTCGACCAAGAAGACTGTAATGTAGAGGCGAGCCAGCGGGGTTGCGGCCGATCGGGCAGCACATCTGCTGCAATCCAAAACTCGCAATCCGCAACCCCCTCAGGCCTTGCCCCCTCCCTGGGCAGGGCTTCCACCTGCGAGTTCCAGAGTATCCACGGCACACTGTCCGGTACCACATTTGTCCACGTTGCTTCCGCCCCAACGGATCCCCTCCTATATCCGCGGGGGCGAAGCGCAAATTGCTATTCTTGGCAACCCGCATA
>CAVQPC010000030.1:0-62869 GCA_963714585.1 uncultured Methylomirabilota bacterium | reverse complement strand
CGACGATTGCTAGCGGACAGCTTGAAGACCTTCACCCGGCCGCTGATCACAACGTAAAGCCCTTCGCAGGGATCGCCCTCCATCAAGATCAGCTCTCCCGCCTCGAGCTTCCGCTCCCGCACCTGAGCGGAGAGGCCCTTGAGGACTTCCTCATCCAACTCGGCGAAATAGGGCACCTGTCGTAGGAAGTCCGCTGCTATCCTCATGGCTGTCGGCCCTCCTGGGCCTTCCGGTGGAGCACCTCCGGTTTCTCTCCCTTATAGCACAACCCAGGGTGCCTCGAAACAGCGGCGAAGTGTGACCCACGTCGCACACCACAGGCCGAGCGGCGGCGGGTTTCTCCCTGGACGCGAAAAAAACGAGGGACAAGCGACCCAAGTTGCAGAGTGTGGGGGCCCGCCGGCCTATATTCTGGGCAAACAGAGCGATGGAAGATCATGCGGTCAACGCCTTGCAGTTTTCGAGGGATCTCGCGGAGGAGACGGGGAGATGCTGATAACCAAACGGAAAAGAATCGTGCTGATTACCTTGGTCGGCCTGGCGGCCCTGGCCGGCACGTCGGCCCGCTGGTGGACCCGGCCTTCTGATGACGTCCTCCTCGCCTCGGGGACCATCGAGGCGACGGAGGTGGCGGTGAGCTTCAAGATCCCCGGGCGAGTCATCGAGCGTCCGGTGGACGAAGGGGATCGGATTGCGCGGGGCGACCTGGTGGGGCGGCTTGAGAGCAAGGAACTCGAGGCGGATGTCGAGAGACTGCGAGCCTCCCTCCAGGCCACCGAAACTCGGGTGCCGCAGCTCCGGACCGAAGTCGCCCTGCTGGAGGAGCTGACCCGGGCGCGGATCGCGGATGCGCAGGCGACGCTGGCGGTCAGGGAAGCGGGGCTGGCCGAGCTGAAGAACGGCTCCCGCCCGCAGGATCTGCAGAAGGCCCGGGCCGAGGTGCGTGAGGCGAGGGCCGTGATGGATAACGCGCAGGTCGATGTCCGCCGGATGGATCTCCTTTTCAGGGAAGGATGGATCGCCGAGCAGGCCCGTGATTCGGCACGGACCACCTTCACCGTGGCCGCCGAGCGGCACCAGAACGCCCTTGAGCGCCTGGACCTGGTCAGGGAGGGCCCCCGACAGGAAGAGATCCTCCGGGCCGAGGCAGAGGTCCGGCAGGCGAAGGCGGGACTGCTTTTGGCGCAGACGGGCGAACTGGAGACGGTCCGGAAGCGCCAGGAGTTGGCGACCCTCCAGGCGACGATCATGCACGATCGGGCCGCCCTGGCCGCTTCGGAAGCCCAGTTCGGCTACACTGTGGTCAGAAGCCCGCAGGCCGGTGTGGTCCTGCGGAAGCACGTGGAGCCCGGGGAGATGATCGCGGCGGGCACGCCGGTCGCGACCGTCGCCGACCTCAAGAACATCTGGCTCAAGATCTACATCCCGGAGCCCCAATTGGGCCGCATCAAGCTGGGCCAGGCCGCGGAGATCACCACCGACTCTTACCGGGGCAAGGTGTACCGGGGCAAGGTAACCTACATCAGCTCCGAGGCGGAATTCACACCGAAGAACGTCCAGACCCAGGAGGAGCGGGTGAAACTGGTCTTCGCCGTGAAGATCAGCCTCGACAATCCCAATCAGGAGCTGAAGCCGGGGATGCCGGCGGATGCCAGGATAGAACTGGGGACGGGGGCTGGGGGTCGGGGGATGGAGGAGAACCGGTCATGAGCGAGGAGAAAAAGGCGGGGCCGGCGATCGAGCTGCAACGGCTCACGCGGCGCTTCGGCCCCCTGACCGCGGTGGATCATCTCAGCTTCGCGATTCCGCGCGGCGAGTTGTTCGGCCTGGTGGGGCCCGACGGCGGGGGGAAGACGACGACCCTGCGGATGCTGGCCGGCATCCTCACGCCCACGGAGGGCGACGCCTTGGTGGCGGGGCAGTCCGTTCGCAGCGCGCCGGAGGCGGTGAAGGGAAAGATCGCCTACATGTCCCAGCGCTTCGGCCTGTACGGGGATCTCACGGTCCTGGAGAACCTCAATTTCTATGCCGACCTGTTTGAGGTGCCGAAGAAGGCGCGGGGCGCACGGATCGAGCGGCTGTTGGGCTTCAGCAATCTCACCCCGTTCAAAGACCGGCTTGCCGACAAGCTGTCTGGCGGGATGAAGCAGAAGCTCGGCCTCGCCTGCGCCCTGATCCACACGCCGGAGATCGTGCTCCTGGACGAGCCCACCAACGGGGTGGACCCGGTCTCGCGCCGAGACTTCTGGCGCATCCTGTACGAGATGCTGAAGGAAGGCGTGACGATCCTGGTGACGACCGCATATCTCGACGAGGCCGAGCGGTGCAACCGGATCGGTCTCATGCACCAGGGCCGCCTGCTGGCGCTGGATACGCCCGATCGGATCAAGGCCCTCCCGACCGGCGATCTGGTGGAGCTGCCCGTGCCGGACGCTTGGCGCGCCCGTCAGGTGCTGGCCGGTGTTCCGCAGGCGACGCGTGTAACCCTGTTCGGTCGCCGCCTGCACGTTGCCATGGCAGAGATGGAACGGGATCTCCCCGCCGTCCTCGCCGCGCTGGAGGCTGAGGGGCTTCGACCTCAGGGCGTCCGCCGCGTGCTCCCGTCCCTGGAGGATGTGTTCATCTCGATGACCGAAGAGCGAAAGGAAGTGGCGCATGGACGGGCAGCCTGAGATCGCGGTCCGGGTGGAGAACCTAGGGCGCCGCTTCGGCGAGTTCGTCGCGGTGGACCGGATCTCTTTCGAGGTTCCCCGTGGCGAGATCTTCGGGTTCCTGGGTCCAAACGGCGCCGGCAAGTCCACGACCATCCGGATGCTGACGGGGTTGCTGGCTCCCAGCGGGGGGACGGGTTGGGTGGCGGGCAAGGACATTCGGACGCAGGGCGAGGCGATCAAGGAGGTCATCGGATACATGTCCCAGAAGTTCTCGCTCTACGAGGACCTGACCGTTGAGCAGAACCTGAACTTCTATGGCGGCATCTACCGCATTCCCAGGGAGAAGAAGGCGGCACGCAAGACCTGGGTCCTCCAAATGGCCGGTCTCACGGGGCGGGAAAAGAGCCTCACGCGGGAGCTGGCCGGAGGCTGGCGGCAGCGGCTGGCCCTGGGAGCGGCCATCCTGCACGAGCCCACCATCCTGTTTCTCGACGAGCCGACCTCGGGCGTGGACCCCATCTCCAGGCGGAACTTCTGGGACCTGATCCGGACCCTGGCCCAAGAGGGCGTGACGGTCTTCGTCACCACCCACTACATGGACGAGGCGGAGTACTGCGACCGACTCGCGCTGATCTATCGGGGGCGCATCATCGCCCTGGGGACGCCGGACCAGCTCAAGCGGGAGCGTATGCTCGAGGACGTTCTCGAGGTTGTCGTAGACCGCCCCGTGGAGGCGCTTGAACTTCTGCCGAAGGAGGGGATCGTGCGAGAGGCGGCTTTGTTCGGGAAGGTCCTCCACGTGGTGGTGGCGGATGCCGTATCCGGTGCGCCGGTGGTGCGAGGCCTCCTGGAAGGGGCCGGCCTGCGTGTCGACGCCGTCGAGAAGATCGTGCCATCACTGGAGGACGTGTTCGTCTCGCTCATCGAGGCGGAGGACCGGGCGGAATCCAGGAAGACCCTCCGGGTGAACTGACATGCGCATCACGCGGCTCCTGGCTGTCGCCAAGAAAGAGCTGATCCAGATCCGCCGAGATCCCCGAAGTCTGGGGATGGCCTTCGTCATCCCCATGATCCTCCTGTTTCTGTTCGGCTACGCCCTGACCATGGACGTGGACAACCTTCGGACCATTGTCTTCGATCAAGATCAGTCACAGGTCAGCCGCGAGTTCCTATCGCGGTTCGAAGACTCGCGCTACTTCAGCGTGGTCGTCAGGGCGAAGGAGTACCGGGACGTGGAGCAGGCCCTGGATTCCGGCCAAGCTCAGGTGGGGCTGGTCATCCCCCGGAATTTCGCGCGGGACCTGGAGCGGGGCCGGCAGGTCCCCGTCCAGGCGCTCGTGGATGGCAGCGATTCCAACACCGCGACCATCGCCATCAGCTACCTGGAGGCGATCAGCAGCCGCTATTCCAGCCAGCTCGTCGCGGAGCAGACGAGTTTCGGCGGCAGAGCAAGTTCGGTCGAGGGCCGGCTCCGAGTCTGGTACAACCCGGAGCTCGCTGAGCAAGAACTACATCGTGCCCGGCCTCATCGCCGTCATCATGATGGTGATCGCCGCGCTGCTCACCTCCCTCACGGTGGCGCGGGAGTGGGAGCGGGGGACCATGGAGCAGCTCATCGCCACCCCGATCCAGGTTCCCGAGCTGGTCCTGGGGAAGCTCCTCCCCTACTTCGGCATCGGCCTCATCGACGTGGTGCTGGCGGTGCTGGCGGGCACGCTGGTGTTCCGGGTGCCCTTCCGGGGGAGCGTGGCCCTTCTGCTCGGCCTCTCGATGATCTTCCTCCTGGGGGCCTTGAGCCTGGGCATGCTGATCTCCATCAAGACCAAGTCCCAGCTCGTGGCGAGCCAGGTGGCCATGGTCGTCACCTTCCTGCCCTCGTTCCTGCTGTCCGGGTTCATGTACGACATCGGGAACATGCCGGGATGGCTGCAAGCCATCACGACCGTCTTCCCGGCTCGCTACTTCGTCACCATCCTGAAGGGCATCTTCCTGAAAGGAATTGGCCTCCGGATACTGGGGACGCAGGCGCTGTTTCTCGGGATCTTCGCGCTGGTCGTCACGGTGGCGGCCAACCGGAAGTTCCGGAAGAACCTGGACTAGGAGGCAAGCGTGATGTGGGAGCGACTTCAGCACATGCTGATCAAGGAGTTCATCCAGATCCTGCGGGATCCGCGGATGAAGGCCGTCATCTTCGTGACGCCCATCCTGCAACTCCTGGTGTTCGGCTACGCGGTCACCACCGACATCACCCAGATCCCCACCGCCGTCGCCGATTTCGAGTCCAGCAGCCAGACGCGGGAGCTGGTGCGCCGCTTCGAAAGCTCGGGCTACTTCCGGATCGTCCAGCGGGTCGGCGAGGCGAGGGCGGTGCGAGATCTGGTGGATCGGGGCATCGTGAAGGCCGTCGTTCAGTTCGATCCCGGATTCACCACCGACCTCGCGCGCGGTCGCACTGCCGCAATCCAGATCATCGTGGACGGGACGGACTCCAACACGGCGAGCGTGGTCATGGACTACGCCAACCGGATCATCGGCCAATACAACCGCGACCTGGCCCAGAGTGCCCTGGCCGTCCAGAAAGTAGCCGTGGGGACGCCTGCCTCCGAAGCACCTCTCGCCCGCCTCGGCGGAATCGACCTCCGGTCGCGGGCTTGGTACAACCCCGATCTCCGGAGCCGCAACTACAATGTGCCCGGCGTGATCGCCATCATCATCATGCTGACATCGCTCCTCCTCACCTCCATGGCCATCGTCCGGGAGCGGGAGATCGGCACCATGGAGCAGCTCATGGTCACCCCCATCCGCCCGGCCGAGCTGATCCTGGGGAAGACGCTGCCCTTCGCCCTGATCGGCTTCTTCGACGTGGCCCTCATCACCGCCGTGGCTTTCTTCTGGTTCAGCGTGCCCATCCGGGGGAGCCTCCTTCTCCTGTTCGGTGCCACGGGCCTGTATCTTCTCTCGACGCTTGGCATCGGGCTGTTCATCTCGACCGTCTCGAAGACGCAGCAGCAGGCGCTGATGTCCACGTTTTTCTTCTACTTGCCGGCCGTCTTGCTTTCGGGTTTCATGTTCCCCATCGCCAATATGCCGGCGGCGATCCAGCACCTCACCCTCCTGAACCCCCTTCGCTACTTCCTGGTGATCATCCGAGGAATCTTCCTCAAAGGGAACGGTCCATCCGTCCTCTGGCCCCAGATGCTCGCCCTGCTTCTCCTGGGCACAGCCGTTTTTGCAGTGAGCACCCTGCGGTTCCGCAAGCGGCTGGAATAGGGCTCGATACCAGGCAGAGGACAAGAGGAGTGACCGTTTTGCGGAGTGATCGACAATTCCTCCTGCTTCTTGTCCCTCGCATATGATTTTTGTCATTGTCCACCCATATCCGAATGCCTATAGTGAGGGCGATGCTGCCGGCCCCCGAGATCGGTGGATTCAGCATGGCAGCATCCATTTCCAGCGAGCATCTTTCCTCTCTACCTGCGGGCGTCGCCTCAGCCGTCGCGGCTGCAAACGATGAGCCCATCCCCCATGAACCGGGGTGGGGCCTCGAACCAAGGCTACCGTTCCGAGGCGAAGGTTCGAATCCGGGCGGGGGCTGGGAGTTGCGCCTTGTGTGCGTGGCCTTCGTTCTCCTGACGCTTGGCCAGTGCTCTCCCGGCCTTCGCCACCGAGGAATACGCCCGCCAGACGGGCAAGGCGTGCGGGGTCTGCCACGTCAATCCGGGGGGTGGGGGCGAACTCACCGCGGAAGGGCGGGCCTTCAAGAAGGGTACGCTTGGGGGGAACTCCGCCTCTGTCACTGGAAGCGCTGCGCTCCGTCTCACACGGTTGCTAGTCGGCTACGTCCACCTCCTCACCGCGATCCTCTGGTTCGGGACGATCCTGTACGTGCACCTCGTCCTGAAGCCTGCCTACGCCGCACGCGGTCTTCCCCGCGGCGAGGTGCGGGTTGGGCTCGTCTCGATGCTGGTCATGGCCGTCACGGGCACGACCCTGGCGCTCTTTCGGGTCCCCTCGCTCGACGTTCTCTTTCACACCCGGTTCGGGATCCTGCTCATGGTGAAGGTGGCGCTATTCCTGTGCATGGTGGCGTCGGCCTTGGTCGCCGTTTTGGTTGTGGGGCCGAGGCTGCGGCGGCAGGCGGGCAAGGCGGGTGTGGCGGGCAAGCAGGACCTGACGCTCGAGGAGCTGGCGCAGTTCGATGGAAAGGAAGGCCGACCCTCCTACATCGCTTACAGGGGCGGGATATACGACGTTGCCCTTGGGCGATGGTGGATCGAGGGAACACATGCCGGGCGGCACCATGCCGGCGCCGACCTGACCGACTTTCTGGTGGAGGCCCCCCACGGGGAGGAGAACGTCCTCCGCATGCCGCGGATGGGACGGCTGATCCCTTCGACGCACGCGCGCGGGCGATCCCCCCAGGAGAAGGCCTTCTACTTCATGGCATACCTGAATCTGTCGATGGCCTTACTCATCGTGCTTATCGTCGCGCTGTGGCGGTGGTGGTAGAGGTTTGAGGGATCAAGGCCCCTGTTGGGACCAGGACAAAAGGAGGGCTCGCCTATGAGTGCGAAGACTGCGAAGTGGATCTTCTATCTGGGCACGCTCATCTCCGCTGCGCTCTTCCTGGGTCTCACCGTGGACACGCACCGTCAGATCCAGACGCTGACCCACGCGGACCAGTTGAATGACCAGGTCGTGGCGGGCAAACGGGTCTGGCACAAGTACAACTGCAATGACTGCCACACCATCCTGGGCTTCGGGGGCTACTACGCTCCGGACATGACCAAGGTGTACTGGCGCCGCGGCGACGAAGGGATCAAGGCGGTTGTCCGGACGCCGGAGAAGTTTACGACGTGGCGCAAGATGCCCCGCCTTCCCGTGACCGACCAGGAACTCACCCAGCTCGTGGCATTCCTGAAATGGACCAGCGAGATCGACACCCACGACTGGCCGCCCCAGGATGCGAAGCTCCGCCGGACGGCCCAGGCTGCGGTGGGCTTGGGCGTGAGCCCGGGCGCCACCCTCTTCAAGGACAAGGGGTGCTTCGGGTGCCACCGCCTCAACGAAACCGGGGGGACCTTGGGCCCGGACCTCACCCACGTCGGCGCCCGGCGCGACCGGAGCACCGTGGAGAAGATCCTGGAGGACCCGAAGTCCGTCAATCCCCAGGCGACGATGCCCGCACCGGGGCTGGGTCGCACCGAGCGGGATCAGTTGGCCGACTTCCTCGCGGGGTTGAAGTAGACAGAGAAGGAGAGGAGGGACCGCCCCATGGCAGTGGCCTATCGAACGCAGCGCGTGGCGTATCCATACTTCGTGGTCGCCCTTTTGCTCTTCGTCCTCCAGGTCCTCATGGGGACCTGGCTCGCTGTGAATTACTGGGCGTCCTTGCCCCAGTGGCTGGTGGACGTCTTCCCGTTCAGCACCGCTCGCGCGATTCACACAAACCTCCTGGTCCTCTGGCTCCTCCTGGGGTTCATGGGCAGCACCTACTACCTGGTGCCGGACGAGACAGGACGGGAACTGTTCAGCCCGGGCCTTGCATACCTCCAGCTCGCCATCCTGGCCGGCACCGGCGTGGTCGGGATCGTGGGATTCCTCTTCTACTGGACCGAGGGGAAACCCCTTCTGGAGCTGCCCCGTCCGCTGGACATCCTGATCGTCATCGGGGCGCTCATCTTTCTCTTCAATGTCGGGATGACGATGTTCCAGGCCAAGAACTGGACGGCCATCCAGGGATCGCTCCTGGGAGGCCTGCTGTTTCTGGCGCTGCTCTACCTCTTCGACCTGCCGTTTTACCGGAACCTCACCATCGACTGGTACTACTGGTGGTGGGTCATCCATCTGTGGGTCGAGGGTGCCTGGGAGCTGGTGACGGCGGCCATGACCGCCTGGATCCTGATCAAGATCACCGGGGTGCCCCGGGCGGCGGTGGAGAAATGGCTGTACGTCGAGCTGGGCCTTTTCCTCTTCACCGGGATCGCCGGCACGGGGCATCACTACTACTGGCTGGGGACGCCGCACTACTGGCTCTGGGTCGGCGGGATCTTCAGTGCCCTCGAGCCGGTCCCCATCGTCCTGATGCTCTGGGACGCCTGGCACCACGTGAAGGAGCGGCAGCTTCCGATCCGGAATCGGGTAGTCTTCACCTACGCGATTGGGATGGGGATCTTCCACCTGGTGGGTGCCGGCGTCTGGGGCTTCATTCACACGCTGCCCCAGATCAACTATTACACCCACGGAAGCCAGGTGACGGCCTCCCACGGGCACATGGCCTTCTTCGGGGCCTACGTCCTGGTGAACCTGATGTTCTTCTACTACGCCATGCCAGAGTTGCGGGACGCCGCCGGCTTCTCCGAGCGCCGCGGCCACATCGCTTTCTGGTGGATGTGCCTGTGCATGGTCGGCATGGGCCTCAGCTTCGGCGTGGCCGGCGTGCTTCAGGTCTACATCGAGCGGATCCTCGGCCTCGGCTACATGACAGCCCAGGCCCAGATGCGCTTCTGGTTCGCCGTGACCTGGGTCCTGGGGCTTTGCCTCTTCGTGGGTGTGGTCTTGGCCGTGGTGGACCTGCTCACCCTGCGTGCCGCCCCTGTCCGGGAACCTGCCCGAGGCCTCGCCGAAGCCCCCTGAAGAGCGCGGGGCAGCCGGGAAGATCATCCACCCGGCTGCCCCATGGTTCGGTGAGGGCGTAGGGGGCATAACGCCATCCCCCGCGGCCGGGCTTTGAGGTTCCAACTTGGAACCTCAAACGCGCAACCTCCTCCGGTAATAGCTGAAACATGAAGTCGGGCGGAAAACGTTCGGCATTTCGTTTGACTGCTTTGACAAGGACCTTGGTCTCCACGCCGTAGAGGGCCCCCTCGGCGTCCTTGCGCCAGTGGTGCAAAGAGGTGAGTTGGCGGCGGAGTCGTTCTCCGTGGTCACGCTCCAGGCGTGATACGTGGCGGCCTTCCCCACCCTCCGGAATCGCCAACTAATCGCCAACTAATCGCCAACTCGTTTCTTCAGGACATAGGCCGTGCTGCGTCCTTTGCCGACTGCCTCAATGACCCCGCGATCGCGTAACTGCTTGATTACCTTACGTGCAGTCTCATCGGAAAGAGCGGCCATCTCCCGATAATCTCGGTTTGTAACCTCACCATGCTGCCGAATGAAGGCGACGAGTTGCAGTTGGCGATTATTCAGTCCCAACTCCCGAAAGAATGTCTCGGTGAATGGATCTTGCCGGATGATAACCCGAAACCAGCCTGCGGTCGTCGATCCCGGGGCGGCAGGGTAGCCGGGAAAGCCATTCGCCCATCTGCCCCCCCTCATTCTCCCTCCTGGGCGCTTTTGCCGGGCGTGTAAGATCGTTGACTTTTGGGGGCCCCTCACAGTATATGGATACTCGTGAGGCACCTTTACGAAGTTCTGCAGGAGAATGTGGGCGGCTGGCGGAAGGCCGGCTATCCGTGTGGCCACTTTCCGACCATCGGTGAGGTCCTGGATTTCGCTCGTCTCCCGGATTCGGAAGATCTCCGCTTCCTTCGCAGGCCTCAGCTCCGAGCCTTGGAGACCTATTGGTATCTTCGGCTGAGGGGAGGCACTCCCCGCATTCCCGATCTGTACGCCCGGTACTTCGACAAACCTGCCGACCGTCTTGCCGCGCTGGGAGTGGCAGCAAGCAATGAGCGGGTGATGAACCTCGTACTCAACGAGGGCATTGATGGCTTCCTCGCACGGGTGGCGATCGACGACGGGTTTGTCAAGGCTTTGAAGCTGGAGAGCCTGCGCGAGACGCTCACGCTGGAATATCCCAGCTACATCTTCGCCCTGGCGATGGGCGCGGGGAAGACCATCCTGATCGGGGCGATTATTGCCAGCGAATTTTCCATGGCCCTGGAGTATCCGGATGGACCATTTGTCGAAAACGCGCTCGTTTTCGCCCCTGGCAAGACGATCCTGGAAGCGCTCAAAGAGTTGGGAGCGGTACCGTTCGACAAAATTCTGCCTGCCCGTCTGTACAAGGACTTTGCGGCTTCCCTCAAGCTTACCTTCACGCGCGACGGGGAGAAGGATCTGCCGATTGCCCGCGGGAGTGTCTTCAACGTCGTGGTCACGAATACCGAGAAGATCCGTATCCAAAAGCCCACCTTGCGGAGGGTCAATGGCTGGACGCAGATCGAGCTGAATGAGCGGGAGCGACAGGAAGAGGAGATCGCCAACTTGCGCCTGCAGGCGGTCGCGTCGCTGCCGAAGCTTGCCATCTTCTCGGACGAGGCCCACCACACGTACGGTCAGGCCATGGACACGGAGTTGAAGAAGGTCCGCAAGACTGTGGACTACCTTCACGCGCAGACGGATGTCATCTGCGTGGTGAATACGACGGGGACTCCGTACTTTCAGCGGCAACCCTTGAAGGACGTCGTCATCTGGTACGGGCTCTCCGAGGGCATTCGAGACAACATTCTGAAGGATGTCTCTGACAGCATCCGATCCTACAGCTATGCCACCAGCGACGCCCCGCGCTTCGTGTCAGAGGTTGTGCGCGATTTCTTTCGAGAGTACCGGGATGTGGCGCTTCCCAATGGGGCGCCGGCACGGCTGGCCATTTACTTTCCCCAGACGGATGACCTGGAGGAGCTGCGACCGGTGGTCGAGGCGACGCTGGCAGATCTCGGCCTCCCAACCACTCTTGTCCTTGAGCACACTTCCAAGACGCCAAAGGAGAGCGAGGACGCGTTTAACCGGCTGGCCCATGACCCCGAGGCGCCGCACCGGGTCATCCTGCTGGTGAACAAAGGGACGGAGGGCTGGAACTGTCCGAGCCTTTTCGCTTGCGCGCTTGCGCGAAAACTTCAATCCTCGAACAACTTTGTTCTGCAGGCCAGCACGCGTTGTCTCCGGCAGGTGCCTGGGAATGCCCGCAAGGCACGGATCTACCTCTCGCAAGAGAACGAGGGCACGCTGGACAGGCAACTGCAGGAAACCTATGGCGAGCGCGTCCGAGATCTGAACGCGAGAAGCGCGGAGATTCGCACGGCGCAGATCAAAGTGCGGAAGATTGCCCTGCCGCCCCTCCTGGTGAAGCGGGTGATTCGTACTGTTGTCCGCAGAGAGGGAGCAGCCGGCGGGGCGCTTGCGTTGCGAAAACCCGTGGCCGAGGCCCAAAGACTCTTGAAGCGGCGGGAGCTCGACTTGGGCGTCCAGGAGTCCACGCCGAAGCTGTTGAGACAGGTTGGCGAGACCGTCATTGCCGCCGAGCCCGACACGGTTGACGTGTATGCTGCCGCCGTCGAGCTGGCTGCGGTTCACCGGCTGGATGTGTGGACAGTCTACGACGAACTGAAGCGCATCTATGGCGGTGCGACGCAGGTTCCCGAGGCGGACATTCCCGGCTTCTCTCGCCAAGTCGCGGAGCAGATCAGGCAATACGATATCCACGAGGAAGAGGTCGAGGACGCCTTGGCGCTGGTGAAGCCGGATGGTTTTCGCAAGGAGCTGGAGGCGGGGGCCGAGGTCTACACGGCAGAGATCACGTACCACAAGGGGCGAGAGAGCCTCCTGCTTTCCTGGGAACGGCTTCAGGCGGACAATGCCGGCGGATTCGGCTTTCACTACAGCCCCTACAACTTCGACTCGAACCCCGAGAAGAGCTTCTTTGAGAATTTGCTGCGGCACATCAACACACACCCCGAGGAGGTCGAGGACATCTACTTCACGGGTGCGCTGACGGATCCGAAGAAGACCGATTTCTTCGTGGAGTACAAAGGCGAGGATGGGAACTGGCATCCGTACACGCCCGACTTCATCATCCGCAAGAAGGATGGCAAGTGTCTCATCGTCGAGATCAAGAATGCTCAATTCCAGGAATCGGTCAAGAACGATTTGACGCTTGCCGAAAGCGGACAGCAGCCGGTGACTCAGGAAGGTCGAAAAGCTCTGGCGCTTCGCAAGTGGACCAACCTGAATCCCGATAGGCTCAAATACCAGCTGGCCTTTGTGCGAGAGGAATCCGTGCCGTACGACGCGCTGAGGACCGCCTATGAGTTCGTAGAGGAGGCCTCCACCGCCATGCTTGGAGCCGACGCGGAAGCGATCATCCGAGAGATTGCCACCCTTACCTCGGCAAAGAAGATTTTCGCCTTCGGGTCGCGAGTCACGGGACATGCGGACTCGAAAAGCGACCTGGATCTTTTGATCGTCGTTCAGGACCCTGTTGGGGACAGGCAGAAGAGACAAAACGAGCTGCGGCGAATCTGTGCCGGAAAGCGGCCGCTCATCGATCCGTGGATCATGGGGATACTTGAATTCGAGGAGACTCGGAACATCGTGGGCGGCCTCGCCTATCCTGCCGTTCACACAGGGATCCGGGTGTATGAGGAGTCCTGAACAGGTCGTTTGGGATCTGGTGAGGCGATGGGTGACGAAGGCGGACGAGGACCTCGCCGTCGCCCAAGAGCTCATGGAGAGGCAGCGCGTCTCGTACAACCCAGTCGGGTTCCATGCTCAGCAGGCCGCGGAGAAGTACCTCAAGGCTCTGCTGACCCGGCACGGGATCGAGTTCCCAAGGACACACAACATCGAGGCGCTTCTATTGCTCGCGGATGCTGTCGAGAGAGGGATCCACGATGCGCTCGGCCAGGCCCATACATTGACCCCATACGGAGTGGACGTCCGCTACCCTGGTGAGATTCCGCCGCTGAGTCGGGAGGGTGCGATAGAGGCGCTGCAAATCGCATCCCGCCTTCGAGACGCTGTGATGGATCGCCTGCGACCGTATCTTCAAAGGGGCAAACCAGAGGCGGGTGAATGAAAAAGAAGTTAGTGGCTCTTAAGAGGTCGGCGACGATTCGTGCACCGAAGAAGAAGTCGGGACCGGTTCCGATGTCCCAGCCCAGGAAGCAGGAGGTCACCATCGCAGCGGCGAAGGGCCGGCCGATGCTCACCTGGGTCGGCAAGCGCCCCCTCAGGCGCGTCACGGCATTCCCGGCTCAGCTCGTCGAGACGTTCAACCCTCTCGGCCAGAAGGACGGATGGCAGAATCTGCTGTTCCACGGGGACAACAAAGAGGTCCTGGCGTGGCTTCTCGCCAACGGCTTCCGGGGTAAAGTCAACCTCATCTACATTGACCCCCCCTTCGACTCCGGCGCCGATTATGTCCGCAAGGTGCAGCTCCGAGGCGTGGCGGGGACGACCAAGATCGACGGCGAGACCTACACCCTCGGCGAGCAGATACAATATTCAGACATCTGGGCCAACGACAATTATCTTCAGTTCATGTTTGAGCGGCTCCTTCTCCTCAAAGAAACTCTTTCGGATGAAGGAGCAATCTTCATCCATCTGGATAGCGGCCGAGGGCACTATGTAAAGGTTGTACTCGACGAGGTGCTGGGTCAGGACAATTTCCGCAATGAGCTTGTGCTCAAGCGGCGAATTACGAAAAACCTTCAGCAGCAGTTTGCAGGGATCAGAGAATACCCGCAGGCTCACGACGTTGTATTGTGGTACACAAAGGAGCCCGGACGGCGATTCTCCCCCGCCGAGACCCGACAGAGCCGGCGAGAAGAGGGTTACTGGCACCATTTCTGGAGCGGTGAAAACCGGCCAACAATGCGCTATCAGTTGCTCGGTGTAACCCCCACAGATGGCCAGTGGAAGTGGAGTCAAGAACGCGCACTCGTCGCAGTGGAGAATTACAAGCGTTTTCTCCGGGAGGCTAACGGAAGAACACTTGAGGAGTTCTGGGAAGACACGGGTTCGGAGCTTGAGTTCATTAGGAAGAATGAACGAACAGGTAAGGTCGAAAATTGGTTTCCCCCTAGCGATACAAGAATAGCCAATACCCTCTGGACGGATATTCACGCGTACGAGAACCAGAAGGACTATCCTACGGAAAAACATGAGGATCTGCTTCGACGCATCGTCTCTTTTGCATCCGGACCTGGGGATATCGTGCTTGATTGCTTCATAGGTTCTGGCACCACGGCTGCTGTTGCGCAAAGACTCGGTCGCCGGTGGATTGGATGTGACATCAACAAGGGGGCGATCCAGGCAACCGCGAAACGCCTTCAGACAATCGTTCGCGAGCAGATCGAGGCGGGGAGGCAGGGGAGTATTCCGGGGTCGGAGCCGGAAGACGCGGCCAAGCCAGCCTCTTTGTCTTTCTCCGTTTATCGGGTGAACGACTATGACCTGGCGATCCAGCACAACGAGGCGGTTAATCTCGCCTGTGAGCACCTGGGCGTGCAGCGGACGCGGACCGACGCCTACTTCGACGGGTGGCTGGGCAAGAGGCTGGTGAAGATCGTTCCGTTCGGCCATCCATTGACCCTGCTGGACCTGCAAGAGCTTGAGCGGGAGTTGAAGTCGCGGCCGAAAGAGGACCGGGACGTGGTGCTGGTTTGCCTTGGCAAGGAGCCCGCCGCCGATTCCTGGCTGGAGGATTGGAACCGCCATCGCCCGGTGAGCAAGATCGAGGTCATTGAGCTGCGGACAGACAAGAAATACGGGAAGTTCTTCACCCACCAGCCCGCTCGGGCGCGGGTGGATGTGAAGAAAGTAAAGGGAAAGATTGTCGTCGAGATCAAGGATTTCATCTCGCCCAGCATCATCGAGCGCCTGAACATGGACCAGACGCTCTTCAAGGCTCAGATCACGGACTGGCGCGCGATGGTGGATTCGGTGATGATCGACACGGCCTACGACGGCAGCGTCTTCAACGTCGCTCTCTCCGACGTGCCGGAGCGAAAAACCGATCTGGTCGCCGGTCGCTACGAGCTGCCCGCGCCGGAGGGCCCGACCACCGTGGCCGTGAAGATCACCGATATGCTGGGGGAGGAAGTCCTGGAGATACGGCAGATTCACTGATACTCCTCCGGGCAGTTCCCCGTCCGGGTGTTCGGGCCGCCCGGTCCGGTCGAATTATCATTGCGCCAACAATCCGGTTCCAGTATAGTCCGCGCATGACCAAAAATGCTGGTCGATCAACCAAGAATACTGGTCAATTCTCCGGGCGGCCGGAGCGGGTCGGCTCCTTGGAGAATCCGAAGGGGATCGGAGAGCTGTTTGCCGGGCGGGCCATTGTCGCGCTGCTCAGGTTGTTCTCCCTCCATCCGACACAGACCTTCTATCAAAGAGAGCTCTCCGACCGGATCGGCGAGCGGCTCTTCCTGACCCAGGGAGCCCTGGGCCGGCTCGTCCGTGCAGGAATCATCGACCGAAGCCGCCGGGGGAATCGCATTTACTACCAGGCGAACCAGTCCCATCCTGCATTTCAGGATCTCAAGGCAGTAATCCTCAAGACCGTAGCGGTGGGCGAAGTGCTCCGGACGCATCTGGCGGAGCTCGGGAAGAAGGTCCAGATTGCGTTCGTGTACGGGTCGGTGGCTCGCGGTGGAGAGACCGCCTCCAGCGACCTCGACATCATGATCGTGGGAGACTTGTCCGCACGGGAAGCCGCTTCCATTTTTGCCCCGGTAAAGAAGATGCTCAATCGGGAGATCAAACCGACCGTGTACAGCCCGCAAGAGTTTCGGAGGGGGATCAAGGTGCGTCACCCCTTCCTGACTGGCGTCCTGAGAGAGCCAAAGGTATTCCTGCGAGGGGACGAGCGTGGCCTTGAAGCAGTTCTTGGCGGACGCGCGGCTTAAGCCCCATCAGACCAGCCGAAAGGAAATTCTGGACCGGTTGACAGTGGCCAAGAGTCTCGCGATAATCTCGGCGCGCCGGATAGTTTCAGTGGATTGATGGTGCCTTGTCGCACATGGGTGGGGGAATGTCTCATGAGGACGGCCCGGCAGGTTGCCCAAGCGTTCGCCGAATTGAGTCCATACGAACGAAAGAAAGCTATCGAAATGGTCCCTGATTTGCTTCGCCGTGAGGAGGCCTTTGTTCTTCGTCGCCGTCGGGAGGCGCGTCGAGATCTTCTGGCTGGGCGGACGGTTTCCGCTGCCCAGGCAATTGGTGCAGCGCAGGCCAGGCGACGAAGCCGATGACCTATGAGGTCGTCCTCTCCTCCTGGGCCCAACGCGACCTGGACGACCTCCCTTCAAGCCTCCTCGCTTCACTGCGCGACATTCACATTCCTCGAATCGCCGCTAATCCTCGTGATGTAGGTCGGCCGAAGAAGGGCCGCCTTTCGGGTGTCCTGGGATACGATTTTGGTCCGCGACACGGATACCGCGTGCTGTATGAAATCCTGGATGCCAAGCGCATCGTGCTCGTAATCGCCATAGGCCCGCACGACCAAGCGTATCGGAGGGCTCAAAGGCGCCGATAACGGAGGTTATCTCAGCCTTTTTCGCGCCCCGGACGCGTCTGCGTGAATCTACGAAATCTGCGGAGGGCTTCTTTCCTTTCTGGGGTCCGAATCCTCCTGCCACCGTTCACGCTTGACAAGTCGTGGTGAGTGTGGAAAACGTTTCTCACCCTGGAGAGACAGAGCGGTTTCGGTCTGCCACCTGAAAAAGACATCCCGGAGGCATCGATGGTCGAGCGGCCCAAGGGGCCCGATCTTTCGGCTTTACGGATCGACGAGCGGTCCCGGCATGATCCCGTGGGCAGGAGATGGCTGCGCTGGACTGCCGTTGTGCTGGGGGGCCTCCTGCTGGCTGCGGCGGCGGGTTACTGGCTCTATGGGAAGCCGCCCGTGGTGGAGGTGGCCACGGTGCACGCGAGTCCGACGGGGCGACCCGTACTGCTGAACGCCAGCGGGTATGTGACGCCCCGACGGCGGGCCACGATCGCGGCCAAGATCACCGGCCGGGTCACCGAGATCTTCGCCGACGAGGGGATGCGCGTTCAGCCGGAGCAGATTCTGGCGACCCTCGACGATTCGGATGCCAAGGCGCGCCTGCTCTCGGCCAAGGCGGACCGTGACGCGACCGCGGCGGCGCTGGCCGATCTGCGGGTGAACCTCGCCAATGCGGAGCGCGACCGGCGGCGCATGGAGGCGCTGTGGAAAGACGGGGCAATCAGCGAGCAGCTTCTGGATCAGGCGCGAACGACCGCGGACAGCTTCCGGGCCCGCATCACGCTGGCCCAGGAGCAGGTGCGGGCTGCCGAGGCGCGCATCCAGGTCGCGCAGCAGGACCTGGATAACTGCATCATCCGGGCGCCCTTTGCCGGCGTCGTGGTCTCCAAGGACGCGCAACGCGGCGAGATGGTGTCACCGATCTCTGCCGGTGGCGGCTTCACGCGGACGGGGATTGCAACCATCGTGGACATGAATTCGCTGGAGATCGAGGTGGACGTCAACGAATCCTACATCGCCCGCGTCAAGCCGGGACAGCCGGTGCGGGCCGTCCTGGACGCCTACCCGGATTGGCAGATTCCGGCCAAAGTCCGCACGGTGATCCCGACGGCGGACCGGCAGAAGGCGACCGTGAAGGTCCGGGTGGCCTTCGACCGCCTTGACGCGCGCATTCTCCCCGACATGGGGGTGAAGGTCACGTTCTTCGGTGACGAGCCGGCCGCACGTGCGGCGGGCGCCGCCCGGATTCTCCTCCCCCGGACCGCCGTGCGGGAGGAGGGCGGCGGCCAGGTGGTTTTCATGTACCGCGATGGGCGCGTGGAGCGACGCGCCGTGCGCCTGGGTCAGGCGCGTGGGAGCGAGCAAGAGGTAATCGCCGGCCTGTCCGATGGGGAGCGGGTAATCGTGAAGGGCAACGAAAGCCTCCGCGACGGGCAGCGCGTCCAAATCCGAGAGTGACGGAGAGGGCATGGTCCGGGTTGATGGCCGCGGCCCCGACGGCAGCCTGGTCCAGGTGCGGGGGCTGGACAAGACGTATCGCCGGGGGAGCGAGGAGGTCCACGTGCTCCAGGGCTTGAACCTGGACGTGGAGGCGGGGGATTTCGTGGCCTTCATGGGCCCCAGCGGGTCCGGCAAGACCACGCTCCTGAATCTGCTGGGCGGGCTGGATTTGCCCTCGGCCGGCAGCATCACCGTCGCCGGCGACGAGATCACGCGGATGTCGGCCCGGAAGCTCACGGCCTGGCGGGCCCGCCACGTGGGATTCGTGTTCCAGATGTACAACCTCATCCCCGTGCTCACCGCCTTTCAGAACGTCGAGCTGCCGCTGCTCTTGACCCAGCTCTCGAGGGCAGAGCGCCGCCGGCACGTGGAGACGGCCCTGGCGGTGGTCGGGCTCGCCGACCGCATGCACTACTACCCGCGGCAGCTCTCCGGAGGGCAAGAGCAGCGTGTGGGCATCGCGCGCGCGATCGTCGCCGACCCGACCTTCCTGCTCTGCGACGAGCCGACCGGCGATCTCGACCGGAAGAGTGCGGACGAGGTCCTGGACCTGTTGGACCAGTTGGCGCGGGACTCCGGCAAGACCGTGCTCGTGGTGACCCACGACCCGCTGGCCGCAGGACGCGCGCAGGTCGTGCTCCACCTGGAGAAGGGCGTCCTGGCGGAGGCCGCGAGGGCAGGCGGCGGCAGGTGAAGTACTGCCGCCTCGTTTTGGCCAATCTCTTCCGCAAGAAGATCCGCACCGGCCTGACGGCAGGCTCCTTCGCGACGGCCCTGTTCCTGTTCGGCCTCCTGGCCGTGGTCCGCGGGGCGTTCCAGCAGGGGGTGGACGTGGCCGGCGTCGACCGGCTCGTGGTGTTGAACAAGGTCTCCCTCATCCAGCCGCTGCCGCTGGCCTATCGGGACCGGCTGCTGCGGATCCCGGGGGTAACCCAGGCGACGTTCGCCAACTGGTTCGGGGGGGTCTACCAGGACGAGCGCAATTTCTTCCCCCAACTCGCCATCGATCGCGAGCACTACCGGGACATGTTCCCGGAGTTCGTGGTGTCCGACGACCAGTGGCAGGCATTTCGCGCCGATCGGGAAGGGTGCATCGTGGGCGCGGCCCTGGCGGAGCGCTTCCACTGGAAGCTGGGAGATCGCATCCCGATTCGGGGCACCATCTTCCCCGGCACCTGGGAGTTCAACATCCGCGGCATCTACCACGGCAGGCGGCGGCAGGACGACACGACCCAGTTCTGGCTCCGCTGGGACTACCTGGACGAGCGGACCCCGTATCGGAAGGGCTTTGTGGGCTGGTACACGGTCCGCATCGCCAATCCGGACGACGCCGTGCACGTGGTGCGGGCGATCGACCAGGAATTCGCCAACTCTCCCTGGGAGACCAAGACCGATACGGAGAAGTCCTTCGCGGCCTCCTTCGTGAAGCAGATGGGGAACATCGAGGTCCTGATCCTCAGCATCGGGGGCGTGGTGTTCGTCACGCTCCTGCTCGTGACCGGGAACACCATGGCCATCACCGTGCGCGAACGCGTGCGGGAACTGGCGGTGTTGAAGGCCATCGGCTTCTCGGGTGGCTTCATCCTGATCCTGGTCATGGCGGAGACGCTGGTCGTGGCGGCGGTCGGCGGCGGCCTGGGGCTGGTCCTGGCGAAGCTGTTCACGCTGCGGGGGGACCCCACCCGCGGCCTGCTGCCTTTCTTCTACCTCCCGCCCAAGGCGATCGGCCTCGGATTCCTGCTGGCGCTGGCGGTGGGCCTCCTGGCCGGCCTCCTGCCCGCGCTCTCCGCCATGCGGCTGCGCGTCGTGGATGCCCTGCGGAGGGTTTGAGGTGGCGATTCCGCTGACCTATAATTTGCGCAGCCTGAGAGCGCGCTGGGCCTCGACCGTGGTGGCGGTCCTGGGCATCGCCGGGGCCGTCGGGGTGTTCGTCGCCATGCTGTCTTTGGCGCGGGGGTTCCAGGCGACCCTGGTGGCCTCGGGCTCGCCGCAAAACGCCATCGTCCGGCGGGCCGGCGCCAGCGCCGAGATGGAGAGCGTGGTCACGCTGGATCAGGTGCGCGTCATCGAGGATGCCCCGGGCGTGGCGCGGGGGAGCGCCGGTCCCCTGGTGAGTCCAGAGGTCGTGGTGATTGCCGCATTCCCGCTGAAGCGGAGCGGAACCGACGCCAACGTGCAGGTGCGCGGGGTCTCGCCCAAGGTGCTGACCGTCCGGGATGGCGTGAGGATCATCGCCGGCCGGTTCTTCCAGCCTGGACTGAACGAGCTGGTGGTGGGCCGGAACGTGGCCCTGAGCTATGCCGGATTCGGACTGGGCAGGACCGTCCGCTTCGGCGGCGCAAGCTGGAACGTGGTGGGCGTCTTCGACGCCGGGGGCAGTGCCTTCGACTCCGAGGTGTGGTGCGATGCCAACGTGCTCAATCAGGCCTACCTGCGTCCGCCGAACATCTTCCAGTCGGTCACCGCCCGGCTCACCTCCCCGGACGCGCTGGCCGCCTTCAGGGACGCGCTCAGCGCCGATCCCCGGGTGACCGTGCAGGTGGATCGGGAGATCGCCTACTACGAGAAGCAGTCGAAGCAGCTCACCACGCTGATCGTGGTGCTGGGATCCATCATTGCGCTGGTCATGGGCATCGGCGCGGTCTGCGGCGCGCTGAATACGATGTACGCCGCGGTGGCCGAGCGCTCGCGCGAAATTGCCACCCTGCGGGCGTTGGGGTTCGGGGTCGGCAGCGTGGTGCTGTCCTTCGTCTGCGAGGCCCTCTGCATCGCCTTGGTCGGCGGCCTGCTGGGCTGTGCCGCCGTGCTGCCCCTCAACGGCCTGACCACGGGGACCATGAACTGGCAGACCTTCTCATACCTGGCATTCGCCTTCCGGGTCACCCCGCTCCTGCTCTTCGCCGGGCTGCTCTTCGCGCTCATGATGGGGCTCATCGGCGGTGTGCCACCGGCCCTTCGGGCGGCCCGCCAGCGGATTGCCGTGGCGCTCCGGGAACTGTGAGGGACCCCGACGGGAGGCGCTGACGCCCCGTCAAGCCTGCCTGATCACCGGCGGGGGGGCTGATCGGGGGGCGGGAGAGCGATGAGTCTCTCCTACCCCGTTTGTCCTTTATCAGGAGGTTTCACATCTGGGCTTCCCTTTTTTGAATGAGGATGCGAAAATAAACGTCAAATCATCCAATGATCGGGTTGTCGTCAGGCGCCTTGAAGAGCAAAAGGTCAACACGGGCGGCATCATCATTCCAGATGCCGCCAAGGAAAAGCCCCAAGAGGGAGAGGCGCTGGCCACCTTGGTGGTCAACAAGCTCCGCGGCACGTTCACCGCCTGCGCCGTCAAGGCCCCCGGCTTCGGCGACCGGCGCAAGGAGATGCTGAAGGACCTCGCCATCCTGACGGGCGGCGAGGTCATCTCCGAGGAGCTGGGCATCAAGCTGGAGAACATCAAGCTCCAGGATCTGGGGAAGGCCAAGAAGGTGGTCGTGGAGAAGGAGAAGAAGCCCGGGCCGCCCATGCCGCCCGAGGAGTACTGACCTGACGAGACCGGATCCGGACCGGAGGGTGCGGTCCGGACCCGGCCATTTTTTCTGGAGGTTCCACCGTGGTGGCACTATCCGATCGGAGGCAGAGCATGATTCCGCAGCAGTCCTGGCTGTCCCGGCGAGCAGACCTTCTTGCCGGGGTCCTGTTTATCGCACTCGCCCTGAGCGTCCCGGGCCTGGCGCGGGCCGCTGACGCGCCGGCCAAGCCGGACAATCGTCCGGAACGGGGGATCAGCATCTACACGGACTACTCTGGGGTGGTGGTCCCGGTTGGCGAGACGGTGCGGATGGATCTCACCGTGGACAACCAGGGGAAACGAGACGAGTCCGTGGCGTTGAAGTTCACCGGTGTCCCCAAGGGCTGGAAGGCCTCCTTGCTCGGAGGCACTTTCACCGTGACCGGGGTGTCGGTGGCGGCCGGAAAGACCCGGACCCTCACCTTCTCGGCCGAGCCGGAGAAGGGGATAGGCCCCGGCACATACGACTTCGGCCTGGAAGGGATCACCCCGGACGGGAAGCTCACGGCCAGCACGGCCATCGCGATCACCGTGCGGGAGCGGAGCAAGCTGGGCGCCGGGGACATCGTGCTCAACACGTCCTATCCGGTGCTGCGCGGGCCCAACGACTCGCAGTTCGAGTTCTCCGTGGACGTGGCTAACAAGCTGGAGAACGACCGCACGTTCAACCTGGCGGCCAAGGTTCCCGACAAGTGGGAGGTGAACTTCAAGCCCGGCTACGAGTCCAAGCAGATCTCCAGCCTGCAGATCAAGGCCGGGAGCAGCCAGACCGTGGCCGTCCAGGTGACTCCCTCGCGGGATGCCCTGGCCGGGGAGTATCCCGTGCTGTTCCAGGTGAGCGCGGGGGACTCCAAGGCCGAGGCCAAGCTGATGGTGATCCTCACGGGCACCTTCAAGCTGGATGCGGCCACCCCCACTGGCATCCTCTCGCTGGACGCGGTGACGGGGAAGCCCACCAGCATGACCCTGCTTGTGAAGAACACCGGGACGGCGGTTAACCACAACGTCAGCCTGAGCGCCTTCAAGCCGGAGAACTGGAAGGTGGACTTCAAGCCGGACAAGATCGAGACCTTGGATCCTGGCGCCCTCAAGCAGGTGGACGTGACCATCACGCCCGCCGGGCAGGCCCTGGTCGGGGATTACTCGGTGGCCCTCTCGGCGGACGGCGAGAAGGGCAGCAGCAAGTCGGTCGAGATGCGGGTGACGGTCCGCGCGCCCTCCACCTGGGGCTGGTTCGGCATCGGCCTCATCGTGGTGGTGATCGGCGGCATGGGCGGTCTGTTCGTGTGGCTGGGCCGGCGGTGAGGGGGACTATGGAAACTGTGATCGAGACCCAGGACCTCACCAAGCGGTACGGGGCCCAGGTGGCCGTGGATCACCTGAACCTCCGCGTCGAGCGGGGGGAGATCTTCGGCTTCCTGGGGCCCAACGGCGCCGGAAAGACGACCACCCTCCTGATGCTCCTCGGCCTCAGCGAGCCCACCGCGGGAAGCGCCCGGGTCTGCGGGTTCGACCCCGTCCGGGAGCCCTTGCAGGTCAAGCGCGTGGTCGGATACCTCCCCGAGAACGTCGGGTTCTACGATGACATGACCGCCGTCCAGAACCTCCAGTACGTGGGGCGGCTGAACGGCCTGCAGGACGGCGTCCTCTCCCGCAAGATCGCGGACATCCTCGATCAGGTCGGCCTGGAGCCTGAGGCGCGGAAGCGGGTGGGGGCGTATTCCCGCGGGATGCGCCAGCGGCTGGGCATCGCCGAGGTCATCCTCAAGGACCCCCAGGTCATCTTCCTGGACGAGCCGACCCTGGGGCTGGACCCCGACGGCACGCAGAAGATGCTGGAGCTGATCCAGGGCCTGAGCCGGGAGCGGAGGATCACGGCGTTCTTCTCCTCCCATCTCCTGGACCAGGTGCAGCGCATCGGCGACCGCGTGGGCATCATGCTCAAGGGCAAGCTGGTGGCGGTGGGGCCCATCCAGGAGCTGGCCCGCCAGAAGCTGGGCATCGACCAGGCGCAGTACACCCTGGAAGAGATCTACATGCGCTATTTCCGAGAGGGTGAGGCGCCCCCCGCTTGAGCAGGAGGGCCCGCCCGGGAGGCATTCGCTGTGCGCGGACTACTCGCGGTGTACCGCAAGGAGCTGGAGGATCACTTCAGCAGCACGCGATTCATCCTGCTCCTGACCGTGATCCTGATGATCAGCCTCATCACGGCCTACATGGCCGCCACCAGCCTGCGGAAGGAGCTGGAGGGGATCGCCAAGCCTTCGCTGGTCTTCCTGATGCTGTTCACGTCCACGGGGGCGCTCTTCTCCCTCGTGCAGTTCATCGCCTTCTTCGGGCCCCTCATCGGGATGGTGCTGGGCTTCGACGCCATCAACCGGGAGCGGGCCAACCGGACGCTGAGCAAGCTCCTCTCCCAGCCCATCTACCGGGACGCCGTCATCAACGGGAAGTTCCTGGCCGGGATGACCATCATCAGCCTGATGATGGTGTCCATCGTGCTCCTGATCACCGGCCTGGGGCTCCCGGTGCTGGGGGTGGTGCCCGGCTGGGAAGAGGTGGGGCGGCTCCTCGTCTATCTCGTGATCAGCATCTTTTACATCGGATTCTGGCTGGGGCTGGCCATCCTGTGCTCAGTCCTGTTCCGGAGTATGGCGACCTCGGCCCTGGCAACCCTGGCCCTCTGGATCTTCCTGGCGTTCTTCATGCCTCTGGGGGCCAACCTGATGGCGGATGTGCTGGCGCCCATGCCCAGCGGCGCGATCGAGGATCCCACCCCGGTGCTCAAGCACGAGGAGACGCGCCAATTCGTCTCCAGCCTGTCCCCGATCACGCTCTACAGCAGCTCCACCTCCATCATCCTGGATCCCATGCGCAAGACGACCCAGTCCCTCATCCTCATGGGGCCAATGGAGCGACTGTCGTTGAGCCGGTTCCAGAACCCGCTGCCGCTCTTGCAGAGTACGTTGATCGTGGCCCCGTACCTGGTCACGCTGGTGGCCATCAGCCTGATCTGCTTCGGCATCTCGTACGCCACGTTCATGCGGCAGGAGATCCGATCCACGTGATGCGGAGGGAAAGGGCAGCGAACCTCCCGGGGATGGAGCAGAAGGCTTTGGAAGCCCGTGTGGCCGAGGGCATTCTGACGCTCCAGTGAGGGTGCGGACACTGCCAGCCTCCACAGAATCGCCTCGCATTCGCCAGCCGACTGTGATAGCGTCTCGCCCGGTGTACATCTCACCTGGGCCTGTCAGGAAGACGGATGGAGTATCTGGTCGCCCTCCTGACCACGCTGGCGCTGGAGTTGCCGGTCTTGACGGGGCAGCCCATCCCCGACATGGCCAGTCTGCCTGCCCTGGAGGTGGCGGATCACCTGGATCAGATGGTCTTCGCTCACACCGGCCAGTGGGTCGGGGGGGAGTTGACCACCGCCGCCTACATGCCGCGGGAGCATCTCATCTTGATCACCACTGGGCTTCTCAACGACCTCCCCGAGATGGAGGCGGTGCTGATCCATGAGCTGGTCCACTGGTGGCAGGTGCAGAGCCGTGCCCCGGGTCCCCACGGCCTCCTGGCTTGGGAGGAGGAGGCCCGCAGCTATGAGAATCGGTGGCGGCGGGAGCACGGGCTGTCGCCGAGGTCGGAGCTGAGCGGGCCGGTCCGCCACCATCCCTGAGGGGAATGCGGAGTATCCCCCCGACGGATCCGACCGAAACCTGTCCTTGACAGGTGCCCGCGGGCGGGCTATGAAAGGGCAATTTTCCCGCCAGCGAGTGATCGGACTCGGCACGCCGGTTCCCCACCCGAGAAGGCTAGCGGGGTGCGAGCGTGCGGGGGTGGGGACCTCGGGCCTTTGCGGGAGCAGAGGAGGGGTGCACGCAGGAGACGATCCGCGTGCGCGGGCGACAGTACATGGCGAGCGAGACGATCCTGCTCGTGGACGATGATCGCTGCATCCTCCAGATGTGCCGGGACCTGCTGGAGTCGGCGGGATACCGCACGGTCTGCCTGGAGGACGGCGCGAACCTCCCCGCCACCGTCGCCTCGACCGAGCCTGCCCTGGTCCTCCTCGACATCATGCTGCCCGGCACGGACGGCCTGACGCTGTGCCGGCAACTCCGCAACGGCCCCGCGGCGTATCGCGGGCCCATCGTGATCTTCTCCGCGAAGCACTACCGCGCCGACAAGCGGATCGCGCGCGAGGTGGGGGCCAACGCCTTCCTGGAAAAACCGTTCGCCCCAGATCGGTTGCTCGGTACGGTGCAAGACCTGCTGGCCCGCAAGATCTCGGTGCGGTTCTGGGGGGTGCGGGGCTCCATCCCGACGGCCTCCCGTGACACGGTGGGCTATGGCGGCAATACGCCGTGCGTGGAGGTCCGGGTCTCCGGGGTCGAGGACATCTACATCCTGGATGCGGGCACTGGCTTGCGGGAGCTCGGCCGCTCCCTGCGGCGCCCCGGCGCCGCGGTCCACGGGTACCTCTTGTTCTCCCACTTCCACTGGGATCACATTCAGGGCCTGCCATTTTTCGAGCCGGCCTACACCGTCGGTAACGCGTTCACGCTGGTCGGCCCGGCCCAGCCCACGGCCGACCTGCTGCAGATCCTCGCGGGGCAGATGGCTTCGGTCTACTTCCCCGTCGGCCTCGAACAGTTCGGCGCCCGGATGGAGTTCCAAGAGATCGACGAGGGGTCGTGCCGGCTGGGAGGCATCCAGGTCGACACCCTTTCCTCGTTCCATCCCGGCCGGGCCCTCATCTTCCGGATTTCTCACGCCGGCAAGCGGCTGGTGTATGCCACCGACAACGAGCTGCCCCTGGGCTGGAAGGCGGCTGGCGGCGACGTGGCCTATCAGGTCGAGCGGTTCATCCGCTTCTTCGAGGACGCGGACCTCCTCATCCACGATGCCCAGTACACCCCGGAGGAGCTGAGTCGGCGGCGCGGGTGGGGACACTCCGCCTGGACGGACGTCCTCGATTTGGCGATCTCGGCCAGGGTGAAGCAGGTTACCCTCTTCCACCACGACCCCGACCATTCCGACAGCGTCCTGGACGGAATCCGCTCGGCGGCCCTACAGCGGGTCGCCGCGGCGGGCGTCGGAATCACCTGCGACCTCGCCCGGGAAGGCGACCTTCTCATCATCTGAGATCCCTCCTTCTCTCCCTCTTCGCTGATCTGCCTGCGCTGGCGTGCATCCTCCGAATAGGGGCACAACGTGGCTCGACTGCGCTCAGATGTGTCTATTGAACCGCCAAGCGCGCAAAGGCCGCAAAGAAACATCCCGAATTCAAACTCCTGACGGGGAATTGCTCGACGGAAGGGGGCTTGCACATCTGATGGCAACGCGTTACAGTCTGGCTCAAGCAGCGGGCTCGCCGCGCGACGGCGGTTTGCCCTGCAGCAGCATCGAGGAAAGAGCCGGACGGCATGGCATGATGCGCGGGGATGGGTATGCATGGGCATCGCAGGGACAGGTGGCCCCCGAGGAAGTGGCCGACCTCGGGACGGGAGGCGGTGAGGGAAGCAAGGTCTTCCTCTTCAACTGCGAGTGCCATACCTTCGAAGAGGTGATCAGGCAGTTGATCAAGGCGGTCCCGGGCATGACCCGGCCGCAGGCCGAGGAGATTGCGTGGCGTGTCCATACGCAGGGTCTCGCCGAGGTCTATCGCGGGGGGGCGTCCGAATGCGAACGGGTGGCGAAGATCCTGGGTGAGACGGGCTTGGTCGTGCAGGTGATGTGAGCGACGGGGGGCGGCGGCGCGCGAGGCGCAAGACCTGGAGCGCAGGTGCTCGCCTCGCAGGCCGACCACAGGAGCGGAAAGGAGGCGATCATGGCGGCGACTATCCCTGACAACTTCCGCGATCTCTTGCAGAAGAAGGCCTTTGCCCACCTGGCAACCCTCATGCCGGACGGCAGCCCCCAGGTCACGCCGGTGTGGTTCGACTACGACGGCGGCCACGTCCGGATCAACACGGCTAAGGGCCGGGTCAAGGACAAGAACATGCGGCGCAACGGATGGGTGGCCCTGGCCATCCAGGATCCCGACAACCCGTACCGCTACCTGGCGGTGCGCGGGCACGTGGAGGAGGTCTCGGAGGCCGGCGCCGATGCCCACATCGATTCCCTGGCGAAGAAGTACCTCGGCCAGGACCGCTACCCCTATCGGCAGCCGGGGGAGGTCCGCGTGATATACCGGATTCGCCCAGAGCGGGTCTCTACCATGGGGTAAGGGGGGCGGAGCGCGAGGGGGAGGTTGGCCCGTGACTCTGGGGGATCGGATCGTCCAGGCGGCCGCGGACGCCATCATCATGGCGGACCCGTCGGGACAGGTCACGCTGTGGAATCCGGGGGCGGAGCGGCTGTTCGGCTATAGCGCCGACGAGGCCCAAGGCCAATCGTTGGACCTCATCATTCCGGAGCCACAGCGGGAGCGGCACTGGGAAGGTTACCAGCACGTGATGCAGAGTGGCCAGACCAAATACGGCGGCCACCTGCTCCGCGTCCCGGCCATGCGCAAAGACGGAAGCCGCTTGTCCATCGCCTTCACGGTGGGACTCCTCACGGATGCCGCGGGAAATGTCGAGGGGATCTTTGCCGTTCTCCGCGATGACAGCGAGCGGTTCCAGACGGAGCGGGCACTGCGCAAACGGGTCGCCGAACTGGAGGATGCCCTCGCGCACCGGCCGGCATCCTGATTTGACGGAGGTGGGGGAAGGGTGGTATCTTTCGCGCCGGTTGCTGTAAGGTGGGAAGCCCAGCGAGGTGGGCATGCCTTTGCGGCTCTTCGGCGGGCGGGGGCGCGAGAACGTTCGATCCTGTCCGGCCTGTAGACGAGAGATCCCGGACAGCGCCACATTCTGTCCTTCCTGCTACATGGTCTTTCGGGCCGAAGGGACCGCAGACCTTCGGGAGTTCCTCCAGGGGGGGCGGATTCCGTCGGACGTGTACCTGCTTCGCAAGATGCAGGCCGAGGATCCGGACCTTGGCCCGGTGATCCGGGGGGACCCCGAGCTGTGTTCCGCCACCCCGCAGCCGCCTCCTGCTCCCAGCAGCCCGACGCACACTCCACCGGCTCCCGGATCCGACAAGCTTCCTCTCCTCTCCAGCCTCCCATCTCCCTCGCCGCCGGGCACACCGGTGCAGGCGGCTCCCGACCCGTCGACCGCCCCGCCGACGGATCCCCCCAGGAAACCGGCGGGGCGGACGAGTGTAGAGCTGCTCCTGAGTTTCGACCGCTCGCGGCCCCCGGCCACCCGCGCCGTGGAGGAGGTCCCGGCCCTCTTCGAGTGGATGCTCGATCAGGATCCCGTCATCCCCAACAACCTCCCGCGGCTGGAGGAGATCCACGCTGCCGTGTTTCAGGGCCGGCCGGCCGGCCGCCTCATGTACGAAGAGCACATCCTGCTCCAGGTCGCTGACGACCTCCTGCTGCATCCTCCGCGCGAGGCCCTGGATGTGCACCTCGTCCTCCTCGCCCGGGGCTACCGGCGCGCCGCGGAGGCCTACCACAGTTCCCCGCAAGGGGGGAAAGCGACCGACGAGGCGCTCTGGCAGATGGCGAGCATGGCAAGCCGCCTTCGGCTGGAGGCCTGGATGTACCGCAGCCGCTACGAGGCCCCACCAATGGTCGCAGGGCGGGGAGGCCCAGCGGCCACGCACCCCCAGGATCCTCGGACGGGAAAGCGAGGCAGGGAGTAGGCGGGTGAGACGCCAGCCAACGGGAGAGGCCCGGCGATTCCGAGCGACACCACGCGGGGCGGGACGGCCATGCTGAAGATCGGCATCGTGGGCTGCGGGACGATCGGTTCGGCGATCGCCCGGGCCGTCGACGACGGGAAGATCCCGGCCCACCTAGCCGGGCTGGCGAATCGCACGCGGGGGCGGGCAGTGGCGCTGGCCACAACGCTTCGCGCCTCGCCGCCGGTCCTCGACCTCCCCGCCCTCGTCGCAGCCTCGGACCTCGTAGTCGAGGCGGCGACGGGCAGGGCCCTGGAAGCAATCGTGCCCGCGTGCCTGGCTGCGCGGAAGGATGTCTTTGTCATCAGTGTGGGCGGCCTCCTCGGCCGCGAGGACTGGTTCCGCGAGGCCGAAGCCCGCGGCTGTCACCTTCTCGTTGCCTCCGGCGCCATCGCGGGACTGGACGGTGTCCGGGGAGCGGCCGTGGGTCGAGTGGACTCGGTGACCATGACGACGCGGAAGCCCCCGCGAGGGCTTGCCGGCGCACCGTACGTGCTGGAGCACGGGATCGATCTGGACGGGCTCACGGAGGACACGCTCATCTTTGAGGGATCGGCGCGGGAGGCCTGCAGGGGGTTTCCGACCAACGTGAACGTCTCGGCGGCGCTGAGCCTGGCTGGTGTGGGGCCGGATCGGACCCGCGTGCGAATCTACGCCGTGCCGGGCGGCACCTTCAACCAGCATCGGATCGAGGTGCGCGGCGAGTTCGGGCGCCTGACGATCGAGGTCGAGAACGTCCCCTCGTCGACCAATCCCCGGACGGGGCTTCTCTCCATTTATTCCTCCATCGCCTTCCTGGCGGAATACGCCCGAATCCGAGGCAAAGACTAACTGCTGTTTATCCGCAGATTACGCAGATTGCACAGATTCTTCCGGAAGGGATCCCGTCGTGAAATCTGCGAAATCTGCGGATAGCGTGATCCCCGGAGGTCCAACGGAGGCGAGCATGGACAAGCCAGTGTTCCTGACCGACTTGACCTGGCCGGAGGCGAAAGCAAGGCTCCCGAGAGTGAGGCTTGCGATCCTCCCGACGGGCTCCTGCGAGCAGCACGGGCCCCATCTCACGTTCGAGACGGATATCGCCATCGCCACGGAGCTGGCACGGCGGCTGGCCCTGCAGCACTTCCCGCGGATCGTGGTGGGACCGCCGCTTCCCGCCGGGCTCTCCAACCATCACATGCACTTCCCCGGGACGATCACGTGGCATCCGGACACCTTCAGCGCCTGTCTCCGAGACAGCATCCGGGCCCTGGCGGCTCACGGCATCCCACGCTTCCTGATCCTCAACGGGCACGGGGGGAATCGGGGCGCCCTCTCCGTGCTCTGCACGCGCCTGCGCTATGAGGAGGGGTTCCTGGTGGCCGCCTGCACCTGGTTCGAGCTGGTGCGGGACGTGTGCCAGCGCTTCATCCCAAAGCGCCGGGTGCACGCGGACGAGGTGGAAGCGGCCATGGGACTCTACCTGGCGCCCCGTATCGTCCGGCAGGCGGCCCTGGCCAAGGGGAAGAATCACACGGACCCCTATCCGTACACCGACGCCAGCGTCGGCGGTGCCGTTGAGGTTCCATACTTTTGGGAGGAGTTGACCCCCAACGGAGCCTATGGCGATGCCCGCCGCGCGACCACCGTCATGGGGGAGGAGATGACTCGGGCCTTCCTCCGGCGAGCCGGGGAATTCGTCGAGGCCTTCATGAAGCGCACTGCCCGCGGAAAGCGCGGGAGGAATGCATAGTCCCGGAAATCTGCGGTCAACGGGAATCTGTTCTTCGGTCAACTTCCGCACACTCTGCGCATGAAGGAGGAACCATGGACCAGCAGGAACGTGAGCGGTACCTTGCCATCGTCAGGACGGCACCCGACCGGCTGAAGGCCGCCCTTGTTGGCGTGCCCAAGAAGCTCCTCACCTGGCGGCCGGCCCCGGGCAAGTGGTCGATCCACGAGATCGTGTGCCACATGCGCGACGCCGAGCGCCTGGGGTACCTCTACCGGTACACCACAATTCTTGCCGAGGACAATCCCGCCCTCCCCGACGTGGATGGCGACCAGTTGGCCCTGGAGCGGCAGTACGACCGGATGGCTCTGCGCGAGGTCCTGCGGGACTGGCGGGCAGCACGCAAGGAGGTTCTGGGAATCCTGAAAAAGGTGGGGGCGGATCAGTGGGGACGCATGGGGACGCACGAGTCCCTCGGTCCCATGAGCTTGGAGATCATTCTGCAGCGCCAGGCCATCGGAAACGACGAGGCGCACCTGGCGCAGATCGAGAACATCAAGAAGCGGTGGGAGATCCTGACGAAGCTCGGGGAAACCCCGAAGGCCCTGGTAGGCCTCCTCCAGGGCGTCCCCGACGACATCCTTTGCAGAAAACCGGCGCCGGAGAAATGGTCCATCCTGGAGATCGCGTGCCACGTGCGAGATGTCGAGCGTCTCTTCGTCGAGCGCTACGGCAAGATTGCGAATCATGACCGGCCGGCCCTACGAATGATCAACCAGGACGAACTGGCCGTCCGGCTGAGGTACAACGAGGAGAACCCGGCGCGAGTTCTGCGGGAGTTCCAAGGGCTTCGGCGGGAGACGATCGCGCTTCTCGGGGCCCTCGCCTACCAGTCCTGGCAGCGGGTCGGCATCCATCCCAAGCGGGGCGATCTCTCTCTTGCCGCCCACGTGGACATGCACGTCGGCCACGACGCGAATCACTTGGGTCAGATCCGCGCCCTGCGCGAGCGCTTCGCCGCGGCCTGACCCCAACAGCGCCCTGCAACCCGGAGAGGCGGGTGTCTGCATTTCGTGACAAGTGCTTCGGTGGCTGGACATTCCGGGTCCTCTCTGGTAAATACACTCCAATTTGTCCTCGGGCTGCATGATGAGGGCGCCGCCTGGGACTCGCTCCAGTGCTTCGCCTGCCCCGCTTGGATGGTTACGACACATCAATCTGCCGAGCATTAGGGCACACAGGGTGCCGCCGAATCTCGTCGCTCCCGTCAGCCCACGCAGATCGATCTAGGAAGGATCGCCGCCGATGCCCCTGACTTTCCGCCGGCTCTTCAGCAACTATGCCAGCCTGATCGGCGCTGTCATCGCCGGGCTCAGCTTTGTCACCGGAATCTTCCTGGTTCTGGTGGATGTCCTGGCGACCCGGCACAATCCCTACGTTGGCATCGTGACGTACATGGTTCTGCCGGGGGTGGTCCTGGCCGGCTTCGCCTTGATCTTCGCGGGGGCCGTCGTCCGATACATCCGGCTGCGCCAGGGGCTGGAGATCGTTGAATTACCTCATCTGGACCTGAACAACCCACGGCATCGGGTGGCACTCGGCCTGTCATTCGTCGTGGTCATCTTCCTCTTGGGGTTTTCCGCGATCGGCGGATACCAGGCGTATCACTTCAGCGACTCGGTGGAATTCTGCGGCCAGGCCTGCCACACCGTGATGGATCCCCAGTACACGGCCTACCTGCGCTCGCCCCACGCGCGCGTGGCGTGCGTGGACTGCCACATCGGGCCCGGGGCGGAGTGGTTCGTGCGGTCGAAGCTCTCGGGGGCGTACCAGGTCTACTCGGTCCTCTTCCACAAATACCCCCGTCCCATCCCCACGCCGATCGGGAACCTGCGCCCCGCCCAGGAGACCTGCGAGCAGTGCCACTGGCCGGCCAAGTTCTGGGGTGAGCAGCTCGCCGCCTTGACCTTCTATGGCCCGGACGAGAAGAACACCCGCCGGGAGGTGGACCTCCTCGTGAAGACGGGGGGCGGGGCCGTGCCGGGCCTGAGCGCGGGGATTCACTGGCACATGAACATCGCCAACAAGATCTGGTACATCGCGGCGGATGCGCGGCGCCAGGTGATCCCCTGGGTGCGCGTGGAGGATGAGCAGGGCCGGATCACAGAGTACGCCTCGCAGGACCATCCCCTGACGCCGGCGCAGATCCGCACAGGGGGGATGCGCCGGATGGACTGCATCGACTGCCACAATCAGCCCAGCCACCGGTTCCTGCCTCCCGGGCGGGCCGTGGACCTCGCCATGGAGGCGGGTCGGATCTCCGCCGACCTGCCCTTCATCAAGAAGGTGGCCGTCGAGGCTCTGGTGCAGCCATATGCGACCACTCCGGACGCCGAGCGGGGGATCGAGCGGTACATCCAGAACTTTTATGAGACGCAGTACCCGAAGCAGGTGAAGGGGTTCGGCGATCAACTCCAAAAGGCCATCCAGGAAGTCAAGCGGATCTTCGGGCAGAACTTCTTCCCCGACATGCGCGTGACCTGGCGGGCCTATCCCGATAACATCGGCCACCGGGAATGGCCGGGCTGTTTCCGCTGCCACGACGGGAAGCACGTGAGCCAGGACGGGCGAGTGGTTCCCCGAACCTGCGACACCTGCCACGATTTCCTGACGAAGCAGGCCGCGGGCTTCGTCCGGGTGCCGCCAACTCCCGGCTTCGCCCATCCGTGGCAACTGGCCGGCAAGCACGCGGAGATCCTCTGTGATGCTTGCCACACCGGGGAACCCATGAAGCCGGCGACCTGCCGGGGATGCCACAACATCCCGTCCTCGGGCGCGCCAATGGCCTCCCTGGAGTGCAAGCAGTGTCACCTGAAGGAACAGCAACTCGAGCCCCTCGCCGACTGCAAGACCTGTCATGGGAAGCTGGCGGGGCTTCACGAGAAGGCGACCCACGCGGCCGCCGGATGCACGACCTGCCATCTGCCGCACAAATGGACACCACCGCCGCGAGCGCAGTGCCTCACCTGCCACACGGACAAGATGCAGCACAATGCCGGCCTGCCGTGCGCCCAGTGCCACGACTTCCGCGGGGCGGCGGGCGGGAAAGCCCAAGCCTCCGCGCCGCCTCCCATCAGGTTCGCTGGGGCCGAGGGCTCACCCGGGCCCGTGACTTTCGTCCATGCCGCCCACCTCGCCCGCGGCCTCACCTGCACTGACTGTCACCCACGGCTCTTCAAGATGCAGAAGGGGGGGCTGAAGCTGACGATGGATGCGATGGGGGCGGGGAAGTTCTGCGGGGCCTGCCACAACGGCAAGCGGGCCTTCAGTGTGATGGATGGCGAGAAGTGTCAGACTTGCCATAAGTCCTGATGTCGTGCGCCTCCTCCCGCCTGCTCCGTGCAGGGGGAGGACAAGAAAGGAGCAAGAAGCAATTCAGCAAAGGGGGTTGACTGATGACGAACCCTGTCCTTCAGGCGTTGATGCACCGCCTGAAAGCCCTGGAGGCATCGCGACGGCGACTGCGCTGGACGGCGTGCGGCCTCTTGGGCGTTGTGGTCCTCTTGGCGGTCGGTGCGGCCGGCCGATCGACTGCGCAGCCAGCAACGAGCATCGCCCAGACTCCCAAAGCCGTTGGGTTTGCCACTCGTCTTGAAAAACCGGAGCCTCCGCCTGCCGTTCGAGACGCAGTGTACGATCACTTCCTCCGAGGATTCGCACCACTCCGATGGGATTCCGGGCAGCGGCAGTATCTCACGGCCCAGATCCTCACCGCGGCGGCCCAGCATGGGGTGGACCCCGACCTGCTGTTCGCCCTTGTCGCCGTCGAATCCAGCTTCGACAGCCAAGCCATATCCTCCAAGGGGGCGCGCGGCCTGGGCCAGGTGATGTTCTCCACCGCCCGTGCTCTGGCGCCCAGGCTGATCCGCCGCCCCGAGGATCTGGACAGCATTCCGCGGAATCTCGCCGTCACGGCGTTGGAGCTTCGGCAGCTTCTGGATATGTGGGGTGGGGATCTCCGGAGGGCGCTGAAGACCTATGTGTTCGGCGTGGGGGACCGGCTGGGGTTCTTGCGCGAGGGGGAGGCCTACGTGGCGCATATCTGCACGTACTACGCGATGCTCAAGACGAAGCGCGACTACAAGGAACTCGTCGCAGGTGGCGGGAGTGGTCCGGAGCCTGCGGTGAATTGACCTGGGATCGGTGTGGGACTGGCCCCGCTACCGCACGGATCCCCGAGGAGGGTTGGGAGCGTGCAAGGGGTTCGTCCCGCCACTGGGGTGGTGATGGGATGGCCGGGCGAAGCGGCAAGGTGGGGGGTGCAAGCCTCCAGCTCGGGTGGTGCGGCCTCGGAGGCTGACGATGGAGGTTCTTGGGATAGACATTGGTGGGACCAAACTTGCCGCTGGGGTCGTCGATGTCGAAGGGCGTATCCTGACCCGTGCGGAAGTGCCCACGCAGGCGGTCGAGGGGCCGGAAAGGGTCCTAGGCCGGATCGTTCAGCTCGCAGAGAAAGTCTTGGCCAGGTCCGAGACTTCCCACGTTCCGGTCCGACGGATCGGCATCGGCTGTGCCGGACCGGTGGACCGCAAGGCCGGCCTCATTCTCGATCCCCCGAACCTGCCGGGATGGACCCAGGTGCCTCTCGTCGAGCACTTCGAGCAGGCGTTGGGCTTGCCCGTCGTTCTGGAGAACGATGCGAATGCCGCAGCCCTGGGGGAGTTCCGCTACGGCGCGGGGAAGGGCGCACAGAGCCTCGTGTACCTCACGGTGAGCACCGGCATCGGGGGCGGCATCATCCTGGATGGGAAGATCTGGCACGGCTTGAAGGACACCGCAGGGGAGATCGGCCATATGACCCTCCTGCCCGACGGCCCCCTATGCGGCTGCGGGAACCGCGGCTGCCTGGAGGCACTTGCCTCCGGGCCTTCCATCGTACGCCGCGCCCGCGAGCTGTTGGCTGCTGGCCGCGACAGCCGCCTGCGCGACCTGGGCGAGTTCACCTCGACCGACATCGCCAGGCTGGCGCAAGAGGGAGACCTCGTGGCGGGCGAGGTGTGGCAGGGCGCAGTCAAGTTCCTCGCGCTCGGCGTCACCGCTGCCATCACGATCCTGGCCCCGGAGCGGGTAGTGATCGGGGGCGGCGTGACAAGGGCGGGCGACCTGCTCTTCGAGCCGTTGCGCCGCGAGGTGAAAAGCCGGGTCAGGCTCGTCCCAATGAACTCCGTTCCTCTTCTCCCTGCCGCATTGGGAGCAGACGTCGGCATCCTGGGCGCCGCGGCCGTCGCCCTCGAGCCGTGACCCCCGAACCCGAAACTGCCTGCACAGCCAGGGCCCGCGGATCCGCCGGTCCGTGGAATCCGTAGGCGGCCCGCCAGAAATTAGGACGAGGATCGGGTGATTTCTTGTTGCTGCCTTGTCCTTCCTCCGGCATACTTTGTGGGAACCTTGCGGGTTTCATCTATGCAAAAGAAACACAGCCCTGTCAACTCACCGGACCGACCCGACCAGCGGCGGCGTAGGCTCATTACGCTGGCTGTCCTGGCGGGGACCCTGGCTCTCCTCCCTCGGCGGGCGTGGGCCCAGACGGGGGAATGGTCCGCCTTTGACCGAACTATGCGGACGCTCCGCATCCTGTGGAACCATCTCACGCGCGAGCCGGATAAAGGGGACGAAGAGGCCATGAACCCGAGCGAGTATGTCTCGGTGGCCCCTCCGACGCCTCGCACTTGGTCCGATGGGGGAATCACCCTCTCGTGGATCGGGCATTCGACCTTTGTCATCAATCTGGAAGGCACCACCATTCTGACGGATCCCGTCTTCGGCCGGAAAGTCGGCCCGGACGTCCTGGGGCTTATGACGATTGGCATCCAACGGTATGTCCCCCCGGCGTTGCCCGTGGCCGACCTGCCGCCTATCGATCTCGTCCTGCTCTCCCATGCCCATATGGATCATTACGACATCCCAACGCTCCGCCGGCTCCCCCGAGACATCCCGATGATCCTGGCCCGTGACACAACAGAGTTCATCGACGGTATGAGGTTCACCAAGGTGCAGGAGTTGGACTGGGGGCAGAGCGCCGAGGTGGACGGTGTCCGGGTCGAGGCCGTGCCGGTGAAGCATTGGGGGCGCCGGTATCCCTGGGACCGGGACCGGGGGTATAACGGCCTGCTCCTCACCAAGCACAAGCGCAGTGTCTTGTTCGGCGGCGATACTGCCTATACCGAAGAGCTTCCTGCCACGCTCAACCGTCGCCCGGTGGATGTGGCGCTGCTCCCCATCGGGGGCTACAACCCGTACATCGCCAACCATTCGAGCCCCGAACAGGCCTGGGATCTGTTCCACGAGATGGAGGCTCGCTATCTCATTCCCATGCACTGGCGGACCTTCCGTCTCTCCCGCGAGCGACCCTTCGAGCCCTACGAGCGCCTCTCCACGGCCGTGAACGGCTCCGCCCGCCGGATCGCTCTCCACAAGATCGGGGAGACCTGGAGCCTGCCGGGCTGATATTCCCCACGGAATCGCGAAATCTGTCCTCCGCAGCTTTTCCCTTGACACGGGTGCGAGGGTGGAGTAATTTGCATGCTACAACCATTATAGGAGGGCCATGGTGAAGGCAGTGACGCTGGGCGAGGGTGCCGAGCGGCTCCACCGGCTGACCAAGGAGCTTATCCGGCGGTATCAGTTCCGCGACTGGAACCAGATCTGCTGCTACGGCGTCTCCATCAGCCAGTCGCACATCCTCGATACTCTGGCCGAGGAGGGCGATCTCGCGATGCAGGAGCTGGCCAAGCGAATGCTCAAGTCGGTCAGCACCATGACCCGCGTGGTGGCGAAACTGGTGCGGAGAGGATACGTCAAGCGGCGGCAGGATTTAGAGGACCGACGGGTCGTGCACGTGAGCATCACCCCGCAGGGCAAGGCCATCGTGGCCGCCATCAATCGAGACCTGATCGAAACGCAAAAGGCGATGCTGCGCGCCATCCCGTCGAACGAATGGGCGGGAGCGTTCAAGATGCTGGAAGCGCTGGCCCACGGGGCCCGTCGCTGGCAGGAGACCTGCTGCAAGCCGTGATCTTTTTTCGGAATATACTTGTATAGAACAATAATCTGGCAGGAGAAGATGACGGTGGCGAGAGGAGGAGGTATGCTGAAACCCGAACTGGAAACGCAGTTCAATGAGTTCTACCATGCGGCGTACGCCGACGGAGAACTGGACGCCAAGACCAAAGCGCTCATCGGGCTCGCTGTCTCAATGACCGTGGGATGTTACCCCTGAATGCGGTACTACCTTGGCGTGGCCAAGGACAAGGGCGCGAGCGAGGGTGCGATCCGGGAGGCCATGGCGGCGGTCGTCGCCACGAACGGCGGACGACCGCGCGCCCAGGCCCGCGAGGCACTCAAAGGGTTGCTGGACCCGATTGCTGCTGCCCAACCATCGACTGGAGAGTGCTGCCATGACTGAGCCGAACGAGGGTGAGATCAAGAAGGCCGTGAAGGCGCGGTACGCGAATGCCATCCTGCAGCCAAGCTCCTGCTGCGGCCCATCTCCCGCGGCGATGGAGATCCAGAGCGGCTGCTGTGGGCCGGCCACGACTGCCGACATGAAGGGCACGATGGCGAAAGTGGCGGGGTACAGTGAGGAGGAGCTGGCGCGGCTGCCCAAGGACGCCGTCTGCAACTCCTTCGGCTGCGGCAACCCCTTGGCCTTCGCCGGGGTCCAACCGGGGCAGACCGTGCTCGACATTGGCTCGGGCGCCGGGATCGATTGTTTCCTGGCTGCCGAGAAGGTCGGCCCAACCGGCCGGGTGATCGGCCTGGACATGACGCCGGAGATGATCGAGCGGGCCCGCGAGAACACGCGGATCGCGGGGCACCGGAACGTGGAGTTTCGCCTGGGCGACGCCGAGAAGATGCCGGTCGAGGATGCCTCGGTCGACTGGGTGATTTCCAACTGCGTCATCAACCTGAGCCCGGACAAGCCGGCCGTCTTCCGCGAGATCGCTCGGGTGCTGCGGCCGACTGGGCGCATCTCGATTTCGGACATCGTTGCCGAGGAGCTGCCTGAGCCGATCCGCCGCAACCGGGATGCCTGGACGAAGTGCCTGGCCGGGGCGATCAGCGAAGCGCACTATCGGGGCGGCCTGGAAGCCGCGGGGCTTCGCGCCGTGCGCGTGACCGCCCGGATCCCGTACGATGCCAGCAAGCTGATCGGCTTGTTCAGCAGTGCCGTGTGCGGCGTGGGCGTCGTTGGCGATGAGGCCACGGCGCTGGCACGGGAGGCGGCGGGGAAGATCTGGAGCGCGCGGTTCGAAGGCGTGAAAGCGTATCCGGCCGTCGTGGCTCCGGAAATCATGATCACTCCTGCACGTGAGGACGATCTCCCCGCGATCGAGGCGCTTTTGTCTGAGGCAGGTCTTCCCGCAGATGTGGCGCCGCACCTGTCGGACTTCCTGGTGGCCCGGCATCGCGGGGATGCCGCGGGTTGCGTGGGAATGGAGGTGCGAGGGCCGGATGTGCTCTTCCGATCCCTCGTGGTGGGCCCGGCATATCAGCGTCTGGGTCTTGGCCGGCGCCTCTATGAGGAGCTCGTTGCACACGCGAAAGCACGAGGGGTCGAGCGTGCCTACCTCCTGACCACAAGCATTGTTTCCCTCGCGGAAAAGTGGGGCTTCCAGCGGTTTGATCGCGAGAAAGTTCCTGAAACGATCCAGGAGACTTCCCAGTTCCGCGGCGCCTGTTGCTCGTCCGCCGTCGCCATGCGGATGGACCTGCGTAGTCCAGCCACCAGGGTCAAGCACTGCGACTGAGAGTGACCGGGCTGGTCCGGTCAGGACCAAAAAGGGGACGTCGGCACGACTCGCCGCTGCGCCTCCCGGCGCCATGGCGGTGGGACGGTCTTACCAAGGATCATCGGCCGCAGCAGCGCTTGAACTTTTGGCCGCTGCCATACGAACACGGATCGTTCCGGCCGATATTGGGTTCCCCGCGCTGCCGCCTTTGACGTTCCTTCGCTTCAGGCCACGCTCCCCGCCAGCGCTCCTAAGCGCTCACGTAGAGCTTGGTCAGCACGAACTCCCGGTGGCCGAGGGCCTCGGCGGCCGTGAGGCGGCCGTTGGCGGTCCGCACGATCAGGTCCAGGAGCTTGTCCCCGGCCTGCTCCAGCGTCAGCTCGCCCCGGAGGATGGCCGAGACGTCCAGGTCGATGTGCTCGCTCATGGTCCGGCACGTTATCGGGTTGGCCGAAAGCTTGATCACCGGCAGGATGGGATTGCCGATGACGTTGCCCTGGCCGGTGGGGAACAGGTGCACCACCGCCCCGGAGGCTGCCCACAGGGTCACCGCCTCGGCCGCAGCCGACGAGGTGTCCATGAACCACAACCCCGTGCCCCGGGGGGCTTCGGCGGGCCCGAGCACCCCCACGTACCGGGCCTGCTTGCCGATCTTTTGCAGATTGCCAAACGCCTTCTCCTCAATGGTGGTCAATCCCCCCCGGATATTCCCCTGGGTGGGCTGGCTGCCGGAGAGATCGTCCGTCTTGTGGGTGACGATGAGGTCGTTGTAGGCGGTCCACGCCCGCAGGAAGGCCGCGCCTACCTCGGGCGTCGCCCCGCGCTCCTGGCACACTAATTCGGCGCCGGTGATCTCGGAGGTCTCGCCGAAGCTGGTGGTCGCCCCCAGCGCGACCAGCTTGTCGATGGCGTTGCCCACCGTGGGATTGGAGGCGAGCCCCGAGGTGGTGTCCGACTCGCCACACTTGATGGAGATATACAGCTCATCCAAGGCACACGCGGTCCGCTGCAGCTCCGTGGCCCACTGCAGGTAGTCCTTGGCCTGGCGGGCGGCCGCGGCGATGGTCTGGAGGTCCCCGCTACGCTCGATGGCGAAGCCTTTCACGGGCTTGCCGGTCTGGGCGATGCCCGCCACCACGCGCTCCGTCCACTCCGGCTCGATGCCGATCACCACGGCCGCCGCCACGTTGGGGTTTGCTCCCGTGCCGATGATGGTCCGGAAGAAGAGCGCCAAATCCTCCCCGAATTGCAGGCGGCCGTAGGCGTGGGGGAGGGCTAACGTCCCCTTGATGGTGTGGGCCACGGCCTCGCAGGCGGCATTCGAGAGATCATCCAGGGGCAGGATCACCACATGGTTCCTGACCCCCACCCGGCCGTTCTCGCGGCGATACCCCAGCACCGTGGGAATCTTCATCGCTACCACCTCTTCGTCTTGAGATTGTGGATGTGCACGTGCTCGCCCGCCTGGATACTGGCCGTCACCCGGCCGATATCGTGCCCGTACTTGATGACCGTGTCGCCCACCTTGAGCTCCCGCAGCGCGACCTTGTGGCCGAGCGGGATATCATTGCGCGTCCCTACCTCCACCGGCGCCTGCGTGTCCATATACAGGCCCTTCCCGACCTCCCCGGCCTTGAGGTCTACTGTTGCCACCCCCACATTGTCGGCCTGCTCGTGCACTAAGAACTGAATCACTGTGGCCTCCTTTTCTTTCTGACAGTGGGCACTCGCCACGAGGCGAGTGGCTGTAAGGGGTCATCGCTCTGATACCTTACTCCCGGAGAGACGACTGTCAAGTGCGAAACGGCTTCCGATTCGATCTCCATGGGAAGGCGCGCCTAGCCCCGCATCGCGAGGACGAGCAGGAACAGGCCGAGGGTGACAACGGCTGAAGCGAGGATGCGCGTCCTGCCATACGGTTCCTTCAGGACTCGCCAGCCCAATACGGTCGCAATGATGACCGAGCTTTCACGGAGCGCCGCAATGTAGCTCACCTGGGTCAGGCGCATGGCGATCAGGACGAGCAGGTACGCGCCGAGGCTCAGCAGCCCTCCCGTCACCAGGATCCCCCACCGCAAGCGCCAGAGTTCTACTATCCGCCGGAGTCCCCGCTGGTGCAGGACGTAAGGCGTCAGGATGGCTCCGGTGCACCCAAACAGGATGATGATGTACGCCAGGGGATGCGACCGCGAGATCCCTACCTTGTCCACCATGGAATAGGAGGCAATGAGGGCGGCTGTAGTCACGGCCCACATGAGTGCGGGAATGGTTGTCGCAGATCGTTTGGCTGAGAGGCCGAGCCAGGCGATCCCGCCCCCGACCAGGAGGATGGCCAGCAAAGCGACCGGGGAAAGGCGCTCGCCGAGAGCGATCGGGGCGCCGATCGCGACGAAGAGCGGTGCCAGACCTCGAGCCACGGGATAGACCACGGACAGATCCCCGTAGCTGTAGGCCCGGGTCAGGGCCACCATGTACAGGGATTCAAGGATACTGCTTCCCAGGAGGATCAGCCAGACATCCTGCGGTGGCAGACCGGTAAAGAAGAGTGCGGGGGAAAGGATGAGGCACGGCGTGAGGACCGTCAGCCAGCCCGAGAATAGCTTGTCGTCCTCGCCCTTGACGATGAGGTTCCAGCTTGCGTGGAGGCCGGCGGCGACCAGGACCAGGAGGAGAGATGTCAGCCACATGAGCATACCCTGCTGCCAGGAGGAGCGACGCGCCTCGCCTCCGCGCCCGGCCTTGGCGCCTTCGGGGCGGAGTCTCTATATCATGGGACTCCCGGTAGCGGACAAGAAGACTGGAGACAGGGACGCGTGGGTCTGACTCTCCCCCTTGCCTCAAAGGGTTTTCGCTTGACGCCGAGAAGTGATTTGGGATAGAAAGTCGACTGTCGACAATTTGCCAGATGGCACGCTACGCAACCCGAAGTCCCCCAGACTGGCCCATGGTCGTCTCCGGTAGGATGCCACAAGGCCGCCACGCCACCGACCTGTCCTCCCGGGTTGCTCCCGTCACCTACCGGACCATCGCCGAACAAATCGCCAGCTCTCTCCGCGAGACCATCGCGCGGGGGACAATTCCCCCCGCTACCCGCCTCCTTGAGGCCCAGCTTGCCCGCGAGATGAGGACCAGCCGGGCCCCCGTCCGGGAGGCACTCAGCCAGTTGGAGCGGGAGGGATGGGTCGTCAAGGAGCCGAATCGCGGCGCCCGGGTCGTGGAACTGACAGCGGAGATGATCCAAGAGGTCGCGGGCCTGCGCGGAGTCCTGGAGGGATTCGCCGCCTCCCTGGTCGTGGATCGTCTGACTCCCAAGGACTGCGCCGCGCTGGAGGCGATCCTGGCGGAGATGGACCGCGCGGCCCGCCAGGGGGAGTTCCCGCGACTCATGGAGCTCGACTTCCAGTTCCACGCCTTCATCTGCCGGGCCTCCGGCCACCGCCTCCTGCACGAGGTCTGGAACGGGATGGCCGGCAAGATCCGGTTGTACCAGTCGGCCACGAGCCTGATGTACCGGGACCTCAAACGCATCGTGCGCGGCCACGCGGCCATTCTGGCCATGCTGAAATCCCGCGACAAGGCAGGGGCCTGCCGGGCCATGGGCGAGCACCTGGGCGAGATGCTGGACCCGTTCATCGCCAGACTGGTGTCCTCGCGGGCACGCGCTCACAGTCGACGCTCGGGGCGTGCCCCGGCCGGTCCGGGCTACGCCGCGAGGCGATCATCCCCAGCACATAGCCCCCGCCGTCCGGCGCGGCGTGTCGCTGCGAGGACGAGAGGTTGAGGAGAAGGGGTCAGGGAACGGTGGCGCCGCACTCCCGCAGCGCCGAACAGCAAGGAGGAGAGACAATGTCCAAACGAGGAGCAGTGGGGTTGCTTGTGGTTGGGTTGTTCATGGCTGGCCTCGCCTTGCCCCTGGTAAGCCTGGCGGGTGAGGCAGCGCCGCAGATGCAGGACACGCTGAATGCGGTCATCAAGAAGGGGGAGTTGACCGTTGGGACCTTCGACTTCTATCCGCCCTGGGGCTTCCGGGACGCCCAGAACAACATCGTGGGAATGGATGTGGACATCGCGAATGAGCTGGCCAAGGAGCTGAAGGTGAAGCTGACCCTGGTCCCGGTGCCGACCACACAGGACCGGATCAACTTCCTGCTCTCCGGCAAGATCGACGTGGCCATCTCGAATTTTACCGCGACCCTGGAGCGGGCCAAGGTCATCGACTTCAGCGACCCCTACGTGATTGACGGCATCGGGGTCATCTTCCGAAAGGAGGCCAAGATCAAGAGCTGGTCCGACCTGAACGGGAAGCGCGTGGCGGTGACCACGGGCTCCACCGGGGAGATCCTGGTCAAGGAGCAGGCCCCCAAGGCCAACATCCTGCGTTTTGACCAGGCCTCCACAGCCCTCCTGGCGGTCCAGCAGGGCAAGGCCGACGGCCAGGTCGAGGACTACACCTACACCGTCTACCATGCGGGTCGGGATGCGAAGAAGAGCCTGGGGTTCCTGGACAAGCCCCTCTCCTTTCAGCCCTACTGCTTCGGTGTCCGCAAGTTCGATCAGGAGTGGCTGAACTACATGAACTTCTTCGTCTATCGCCTGCAGCAGAGCGGGAAGATGAAGGAGTTGTACAAGAAGTGGTTCGCGGCAGAGCCGTTCCGCGTCTCCCCCACCTGGTAGGCACCTTTCTGGCCATCGCCCCCGGCCGCTTCCGGTCGGGGGCGATGGGGCTGCTGGGGCGTGTCCCACATGCACGGATATGTCTTCCAGTTTCGCCCGGTCTTCCAGGAGCTGCCGCTCTTGCTCAGCGGGGCCCTGGTGACCCTGCACATCTCGATCCTGACCCTGTTCTTCAGCTTCATCCTGGGCACGATCGGGGCGCTCTGCCGGCTCTCACGCTTCCGCTGGCTTCGGACCCCGGCCACGTGGTACGTGGAGTTTATCCGGAACACCCCGCTGCTCGTCCAGCTCTTCTTCATCTACTTTGGCTTTAGTCAAATCGATATCCAGGTGCCCAACTACACGGCCGGGCTCATCGGCCTGGTGGTGAACAACGGGGCCTACCTCACGGAGATCATCCGCGCGGGGATCGAGGCCATCCACAAGGGCCAGGTCGAAGCGGGCCATTCCCTGGGCCTGAGCTATCCGCAGCTCATGCGATACGTGGTGTTTCCGCAGGCGTTCCGGGTCATCTATCCCCCGCTGTGCAACCAGTTCATCGGCATCATCCTCTGGTCGTCCCTGGTATCGACCATCTCGGTGGAAGACCTGGCTCTGCGGGGAAAGGAGCTGGCCTCGACAACGTTCCGCTCCTTCGAGACCTACACCGTGGTGACGCTGATCTACGTGGTCATGACGCTGATCATCTCCGGCATCCTGAAGCTCGTGGGCCGCCGATACTTCCGCCGGCCCGCCTAGGCGCGCCAGGCGATCCGGGTCGAAGAAGGAGGGTATTCCTGAACGCCATGCCACAATACGTCCAGGATCGGCTCAATCTTTACGATGCAATTCTCTTGCTGCAGGGGCTCGGGAATACCGTGTTGCTCTGTCTGGGGGGGCTGGGCCTTGGCCTCCTGATCGCCCTCTTCGTCGGGCTGGCCCGCGCCTCCCGGATTCGCTGTCTCTGGGTGCCGGCTGCGGCCTACATCGAGATCATCCGGGACTCCCCCCTCCTGATGCAGCTTTACCTCGTCTTCTTCGCGCTACCGCTCCTCGGCTTCCAGGTTCCCATCCTGGTGGCCGGGATGGCGACGCTCATGGTCAACTCTAGCGCCTTCCTGGCGGAGATTGTGCGGGCGGGCATCCAGTCGGTGGGCAAGGAGCAGTGGGAGGCCGCCCGGGGACTCGGCATGGGATACGTCCAGGCCATGCGCTATGTCGTGCTGCCCCAGGCGGTGCGTGTGATGATCCCGCCCGGGGTCGGCCTCCTCATCGGACTGATCAAGGACTCATCCATCATCTCCGTCATCAGCTACCTAGAGCTGACCCGGGTGGGGCAGATCCTCACGGAGAAAACGTTCCTGCCCTTTCAGGTCTTCGGCATCGTGGCGGTCCTGTACTTCATTCTGTGCTACCCGCTGTCCCGCCTAGCCTTCTATGCAGAACGGAGGTTGAAGGTCAGTGGTTAAGGTCAAGAACATTCACAAGTACTTTGGGCACCTGCACGTCCTCAAGGATGTCAGCTTGGACGTGGCTCGGGGGGAAGTGGTGGTGATCATCGGGCCCAGCGGGTCGGGCAAGAGCACGCTGCTCCGCTGCCTGAACTACCTGGAACCGGTGCAGTCCGGGGAGATCTGGATCGATAGCATCCGCCTGGAGCACCACAAGACCAACATCCGCGCCGTCCGGGCCGAGGTGGGGATTGTGTTCCAGGCCTTCAACCTGTTTCCCCACTTGACGGCCGTCCAGAACGTCATGCTGGCCCCCCGCGTGGTGCGCAAACGGCCGGAGGCCGAGGTCCGGCAGGAGGCTGTTGGGCTCCTGACCAAGGTGGGTCTGCAGGACAAGATCGACGTCTACCCGTCCCAGCTCTCCGGCGGCCAGCAGCAGCGGGTCGCCATCGCCCGCGCCCTGGCCATGCAGCCGAAGCTCATGCTGTTCGACGAAGTCACCTCGGCCTTGGACCCCGAGCTCGTGCGCGAGGTCCTGGACGTCATGAAGCAATTGGCGCGGGACGGGATGACGATGCTCGTCGTCACCCACGAGATGGGCTTTGCCCGGGAGGTGGCCGACCGGGTGATCTTCATGGACGAGGGACGGATCGTCGAGCAGGGGACGCCGGGCGACATCTTCGACCGGCCGGAGCAGCCGCGGACACGGGAATTTCTCGGCAAGATCCTGTAGCCGGTGTGATGACCGGCCGATAACCGCAGGGACCGCAGGTCCCGCAGAGGAGTCCGCATGGAACTCGACGGACGGATGAAGCAGGCGGTGGTGGGCTGGGATCTGAGCCGCGTGGTCTTCCGTGACCTGGAGCGCGACTATCCCGTGGTCGAGCGCGGTGAGGGCATCTACCTCTACGACACCAAGGGGCGGAAGTACATCGACGGCTCCGGCGGATCCTCCGTGGTCACCTCCATCGGCCACGGGAACAAGCGGGTGGCCGCCGTGATGGCGGAGCAGGCGGAGACGATCGCCTTCAGCCCGGCCCACTGCTTCGCCAACAAGCCGCATATCGAGCTCTGCCACCGGATCGCCGAGATCGCCCCCCAGGGGATGCAGCACAGCTTCCTCCTCTCTGGCGGGTCCGAGGCGACCGAGAATGCCGTGAAGTTCGCCCGGCAGTACGAGTACGAGCGAAACAACCGGGGGAAGTGCACCGTCATCGGCCGCTGGCAGGGCTTTCACGGGAACACCTTTGGCGCCATGACGATCAGCGGCATCACCTCCCGGCGTAAGATCTACGGGCCGATGATGGGCCACTCGGTCAAGATCCCGCCCTGCTTCTGCTACCGCTGCGAGTGGGGGCTCACCTACGGGCAGTGCAACCTGGAGTGCGCCCGGGCCCTCCGGAAGGCCGTCCGCCAGGAGGGGCCGGAGAACGTCCTGGCCTTCATCGCCGAGCCGGTGGTGGGGGCGGCCCTGGGCGCGGTCCCTGCCGTCCCCGAGTACTTCCAGTTGATCCGCGAGATCTGCGACGCGTTCGACATCGTCTTCATCGCCGACGAGGTGATGACGGGCTTCGGCCGGACCGGCGCCAATTTCGGTCTGAACCACTGGCATGTGGTCCCCGACATCATCGCCACGGCCAAGGGGATCTCAGGCGGGTACACGCCGCTCGCCGCCGTCCTGCTCAAGGACAAGATCATCAATCTCCTGCGGGAGAAGCACAGCAACTTCCGGGGCGGCCACACCTACTGCGCCAACCCCCTGTCGGCCCGGGTCGGGATCGAGGTCCTGAGCATCATCCGCGAACAGAACCTGATCGAGAACTGCCCGCCGCATGGGCGACCGGCTGCTGGCGGGCTTGCAGGGCCTCCTCATGCACCCCACGGTGGGGGACGTGCGCGGCAAGGGCCTCATGGCCGGCGTGGAGTTCGTCCGGAACAAGCAGACGAAGGAGCCGTTCCCGGTGGAGTACCTCTTCGGGAAGCGGGTCTTCGAGGAGGCCTTCGCCCGCGGCCTGGTGGTCTTCGCGGGGAGTGGCACGGTGGACGGCGTGGCCGGCGATCACATCCTGCTCGCTCCGCCCTTCATCATCACCGAGAGCCAGGTAGACGACCTGGTCGCCATCCTGGACGAGGCCATCGGTGAGGTGGAGCGAGCGCTTCCGGGCGAACTACGCGGATAAGAAGACAAAAAGCGTTCGGCAGTTCGACCGTTCGACTGTTCGGCAGTTCTGGTACAGCCGAACTGCCGAACTGCCGGACAGCCGAACGTTCTGAGGAGGTTCCGAGCATGGGTTCCCAGGTGTACCGCGACTTCACGAAGACGTATCCGATCATGGTGCGAGGGAAGGGCGTGTTTCTCTACGATACGGCGGGCCGGGAGTACCTCGACGCGGTCGGGGGGATCGCCGTGGTGAATGTGGGGCACGCGGTCCCCGAGATCGTCGCCGCCATGACCGCGCAGGCAGAGCAGGTGGCCTTCGTCCACGGCGGCTCCTTCGCCAACCTGCCGGCGCAGGCCCTGGCCGAGGAGTTGGCCCGCTGGGCCCCGCCGGGGCTGGGCCACGTCCTGCTGCTGTCCGGCGGGTCGGAAGCCACCGAGACCGCCCTGAAGCTGGCCCGCCAGTACCACCTGGAGCGGGGGAAGGCGGGCAAGTACCGGATCATCTCCCGCTGGATCAGCTACCACGGCAACACCATCGGGGCCCTGTCCATGTCGGGTCGCACCGCCTGGCGCCGGGAGTTCACACCGTACCTCCTGAACTTCCCGAAGATCCAGCCGCCCTACTGCTACCGCTGTCCCTACGGGAAGAGCTACCCCACCTGCGGGATGGCCTGCGCCGAGGAGCTGGAGCGGGTCATCACGCTGGAGGGGGCCGACAGCATCGCCGCCTTCATCGCCGAGCCGGTGATCGGGACCTCGGCCGCGGGGGTCACGCCGCCGCCCGAGTACTACCCGCGCATCCGGGAGATCTGCGACCGGCACGATGTCCTCTTCATCGCGGACGAGGTGATCACCGGCATCGGCCGCACGGGGAAGAACTTCGCCATCGAGCACTGGGGCGTCCTCCCCGACCTGATCACGACCGCCAAGGCGCTGAGCAGCGGCTATGCCCCGCTGGCGGCCGTGCTCCTGCACGACAAGGTGTATGACGCCATCGCGCAGGGGTCGGGTCACACCACGCAGGGGTTCACCTATTCCGGGCATCCGCTGTGTTCGGCCGTGGGCCTGGCGGTCCTCCGCTATCTCACGGCCCACCACCTCGTCGAGAATGCCGCCCGGATCGGCGCCATCCTGCGCCGGCGGCTCGAGACGCTGAAGCGCTTCCCCATCGTGGGCGATGTGCGCGGGACCGGCCTGATCCTGGGGGTGGAATTCGTCGCCGACCCGGCGAGCAAACGGCCCTTCCCGCCGGAGGCGGGCGTCACGCGACGGATCGTGGAGGCCACCCTGGCGGAGGGCGTGATGGTGGTGCCGGGCATGAGTGGCATGATCGACGGTGTCTGCGGGGGATCACATCCAGATCAGCCCGCCCTACATCTTCACCGAAGAGCACGTGGAGCGCCTGGTGGACGCGCTCGAGGTGGCGATCCAGAAGGTCATGCGGGAGCTGCCCGCGCAAGGGTAGCGCGTGTCCATTCAGGGTTTCACCCGGCGAAGCCCCTTCGCCATCCTTTGGCAAAGGGGGGATGGGGGATTCGGGGGCACGCTGAGGCTGGTGCTGAACGGTATGTGCATGTCCAAGGTGTAGGCGGAACCGAGGCTTCCCGAAAGGAGCGAGGCATCATGGCCAGCGGGCAGGACGCGCGGTTCGCGGAGGAGCAGTACCTCCGCCACATCATGCTGGATTACATGCAGATGACGGAGTTCGTGAAGGAGCCCTTCATCGTGGCGAAGGCCGACGGGATTCGCTTCTGGGACGTGCACGGCAAGGAGTACCTCGACGGGCTGGCCGGCATCTTCGTCGTGAACGTCGGGTACAACAACCCCCGGGTGCTCGAAGCGGTCCGGCGGCAACTCGAGACCCTCCCGTTCAACCCCCCGATGCATGGCACCAACCCGCGGGCCATCGAGCTGGCCAACCTCCTGGCCGAGATCACGCCGGGCGACCTCCACACCGCGCGCCTGGTGGACAGCGGCTCGGAGGCGAACGAGGCGGCCTTCAAGATCGCCCGGCAGTATCACAAGCAGACGGGCAACCCGGGAAAGTTCAAGATCCTCTCCCGCTACCTGAGCTACCACGGGGCCACGGGCGCGACGATGAGCGCAGGCGGCGTCGGCTATCGCAAGACCCTCTACGAGCCCGCCGCCATCGGCCACCTCCACACCTACCCGCCCTACTGCTACCGCTGCCCCTATGAGAAGAGCTACCCGGACTGCGAGGTCTTCTGTGCCCGGACGGTCCGGCAGATGATCGAGTGGGAGGATCCTCGATCGATTGCCGCGATCATCGTGGAGCCCATCAGCAACACCGGGGGCATCATCACGCCGCCCCCGGAGTACCTGAAGATCCTGCGGCAGCTCTGCGACGAGTACAACATCCTGCTCATCTTCGACGAAATCATCACCGGCTTCGGCCGGACGGGCGAGCTTTTCGCGGCCGACACCTTCGACGTCGTGCCGGACATCCTCTGTTGCGGGAAAGGGATGAGCAGCGGGTATGCCCCCCTCGCGGCCGCCATCCTCCGGGAGCCCGTGGCCTCGGTCTTCTGGGGGAAGCCGGGAACGGAATTCGCCCACGGCCACACCTATGCGGGGAATCCAGTGTCCTGTGCCGCGGGCCTGGCCAGCATCCGCGAGATCCTGGAGCGGAAGCTCCCGGAGAACGCGAAGCGGGTAGGGACCCACCTCGTGCAGCGACTCGAAAAGCTCCGGCCCCTCGGGATCATCGGCGACATCCGGGGCAAAGGTCTCATGATCGGGGTGGAGCTGGTCAAGGACCCTGAGACGCGGGCCCCCTTTGGACCCGAGGTGAAGTTGGGCCTGCGGGTGGGGCGGCGGTGCCTCCAGCACGGCCTGCTGCTTCGCTTCGACCCGCACTGGGTTGCTTTCGGGCCGGCCCTCATCGTGACCGATGCCGATGTCGATCGCATGGTGGACATCCTGGAGCAGAGCATCCGGGAGGTCCTGCGGGAGCTATGAGGGTGCGGAATGAGGGATAAGCCGTTCTTGCCTGCAGGAGCAGAGCAGTCGGCGTCGCTGCATCGGGAGGCGTCCGTCGTCTCGTCGACCCTCGCGACGACGGGGCAGGCCGGGCGCTCACGGCCTCCGGTGGGCGAGATCGCGGCGCACGCCCTCCAGTCGGCGGAGCAAGTCTCGTAGGTCCACCTTCAACCGGTCGGCGATCTGTCCCCAGTTGAGACGGTCGGTGGCCCAGAGTCCCAGGACGGCGTCGACCGAGCTCTTCCCCGCCTCGGAGAGGGCAAGGACCACGGCCACCTCACCGTAGTCCAGCTTCTGATCCCGAAGGTCCATCACGACCCGCGGCTTCACCTTGAAGGCGGCGCCCAGCCGCTCCAGGCTCTCCACCTCGCCGATGGCGGTGCCCGCTCGGTCGATCCGGATCATGGCATCCCGGATCCGATCCTCCCGCCCCACCGGCTGCCCCGCCAGCGCCACGGTTCCGATGGGGAGGAGCGCCAGCAGCCCGAGCGCCACACGCAGACATTCACGTCGTCGCCACATCTTGCCGAATCCCTCAAACCAACCGATTGTCGCTGTTGTCTGAGCCCCAGGAGGTGCGACCGGGATCATCGCAGGAACCCGAGGTACCAGTTCATAATCTGCTCCCCCCAGAACAACGCCACCACAGCGCCCAGGGAAAGGAATGGCCCAAAGGGGATGTGCTGGCGGCGACCCAGGCGCCTGATCAGAATGAGGGCGATCCCCACTGCCGAGCCGGAGAGGCACGCCACCAGGATCGTTATCACCACCGCCCGCCATCCGAGAAACGCTCCCACGAGGGCAATGAGGTTCAGGTCCCCCTCTCCCATGGCATCCTGCCCGTAGAAGGTGCTGCCGTAGAACAGGACCAGGTACAGAAATCCGGCGCCCGCCAATGTCCCGATCAGTCGATCCAGGAGCGGCGGCTCTCCCACCAGGAGACCGGCCAGGAGCCCGAGGGGGATGCCGGGCAGGGTGATCACGTTGGGGATGACCTGGTGGTCCAGATCAATGAAGCTTGCGACCACCAGGCCGGAGAGGAAGATCAGGAGAAACGCCGTCTCGAGCGTCACCCCAAAGCGCCGCACGGTCAGGACGAACAGGACGCCCGTCAGGGCCTCGACCAGCGGGTAGCGCCAGGAGATCGCCTCCCCACACGTCCGGCAGCGCCCGCGCAGGAGCACGAAGCTTACGAGCGGGATGTTGTCCCAGGGCCGGATCGGCGTGAGGCAGGCCGGGCAGCGCGAGCCGGGGGAAACGAGGCTCTCTTCTTTGGGCAGGCGATGAATACACACGTTCAGGAAGCTGCCGATGATGAGACCCAGCCCAGCGGCCCAGGCGATCAGCATGAGAGTCTCTCGCTGCTAGGGGTCATGTGATTCCCTGTTCGCCCGGGGCGTGTCCCTCCCGCGGCCTGGGCCTTCTCGGCCCGGAAGATCATCTCGCAGAAGCCGACATACCGGAGATCCTGGATGGCGTACCCGTGAGCCAGGAGTCGCGCGGTCAGGCTCTTCCGCGTGTAGTGCGTGATGTGCTCGCGGGCGTAGGCCCCTGGCAGGACCTTTCCGTAGATCCACTCCAGGACCCACCAGAGCCGCCGCCCGTAGTCCGGCGTGCCCAGGATCAGCGTTCCCCCCGATTGCAGGACCCGCGTCATCTCCTCGAAGAGAGGCCGGCGATCCGCCACGTGTTCGATGACCTCGGAGCAGATGACGGCATCGAACGCGGCGTCGGTGAAGGGGAGGGCAAAGACGTCGGCCTGGACGAGATGGGGATGCCGCTCCCGGAGGAAGCGCAGCTTGGGGAGCGAGACGTCCAGGCCGACGGCCTCGGGCAAATCCTGGATGATCCGGCCGGAGCCGCACCCGATGTCCAGGATGCGCTGCCGGCCAGTCCGGCGCAGCGCGTCGAGGAACCCCAGGACGATGCGATGCCGGGCCCGCTGCCAGTAGCGCTGCAGTGGGATGGGGCTGTCGAAGGCCCGGTGATCGTAGTCCATGGAGGCAATCGAGTTCCGCAGCCGCCACATCCGGATCAGCGTCTTGAGATAGGCCCAGCCGAACCGCAGGAAGCGCGCGTGAGACCGGCCCGTCCCGCGGGACCGGTAGCGGAAGGGCAGCTCGCGCACGCGGAAACCCTGGGCGTACACCTTGATCAGCACTTCCTCCAGGATATCGAAGTCCCTGGCCGTGCACTGGAGGCCCTTCAGGATGTCCCGGCGGTACATCCGAAACCCGCTGGAGAGATCCCGCACGGGAAGGGAGAGGGCTCGCCGGTAGGTCAGGTTGAGCAGTCGGCTGCTGAGGCGGCGGAACCAGTGGGTCTCGGAGGCGCCTCCGGGCACGTAGCGCGAGGCGATCAGGACCTCGGCGGCCTCCCGCTGTTTCCAGAAGTCCAGGAGGAACGTGGGCCGGTGGGACAGGTCGGCGTCCATGGTCACGACGTGGCGGGCGCGCGTCGCGGCCAGTGCCTCCAACAGAGCCGCGCCGTATCCCCGTTCCTGCTGGTGGATGACGCGGGCGCCTCGCTGTTCTGCCGCCTCGACCGTCCCGTCCCGCGAGCCGCCGTCCGCCACGATGATCTCCCAGCGAACCGCCAGACCGTCCAGGGTCTCGCGCAGGGCGGGCAGGAGCAACTCCAAGTTCTCCCGCTCGTCCAGGGCAGGGATCACCACGGCGAGGTCGAGAGGTCCTGAGCCGGCTTTCATCGGCCCACCTGGCCGGCCGGAGCGATGCCGATGCCCGCCCCCTGCCCGATGCGTCTCAACCCAGCCCGCAGGCGAGAAGACGTCGGGTCCAACCGGAGCCCGGCCTCGTAGGCGGCGCGTGCGGCAGTGATGTGGCCCAAGGCCTCCTCGGCCGCCCCGAGGTTCCCATAGGCATCGGCGTACGCCGGGTCGAGCCGGATAGCGGCTTCGAGCCACGGCACCGCTTCCAGGCTCCGTCCTTCCCGGATGAGGAGGACGCCCATGTTGTTATGCGTGCGGGGGTCATCTGGCCCCACGTGTACGGCCGCCTCGAATTCCGCGCGGGCCTCGGCGAGCTCCCCCCGATCCAGCAGGAGCTGTCCGAGGTTGTTCCGGACCAATAGGCGCATTGCGGGCGACAGAGACGGCTGGGACTTCATGGCCAGGTAGAGATCCACCGGATCGCCCCAGGGGGCGAGCCGGATCACGGTCAACGCGGCGTATCCTGCCAGGATTCCGGCGAGGCCGGCCACCCGCCATGCGGGGCGGACCAGTCGCGTCTGTGCCTCGAGCGCCCGCGCAATGATTCCCCCCGCCAGGATGGACCAGCCCACCGAGGGCAGGTACAGGAAGCGCTCGGCGATGTAGAACCCGACCTCCGGAGCGGGCCGGTACAGGAGGAACAGCAGGGGAGGGAGGAGTGTGATCGGAATCCACGCCACCCAGGGGAACAGCGATCGGTCGTGCCGCCAGGCGGCCAGGAGTCCCCCGCCAAGCAGGAGCGTCCCGCTCGACTCCGAGGAGGATCTGCGCGGTGGCGGAATTCACCCAGACGGGCTGGAAGAAGCTCAACGCGAAGCGCGGCCAGAGGAGCGTCCGGAAGTACTCTCCGAGAACAGCCAGCATGGCCAGGCAGCGCACGCCAAGCGGCGAAAGGCTCACGGGAAACATCCCGTGGGCCCCGGCGGCCTGCGAGCGAAGCAGCCAATAGAGGAGGCCGGCAGCCAGGAGGGGGAGGAGCCGGGACAGGCGCCGCGGCCATCGGGTCTCGCCCGCCCCTCCAGCGGGGATTTCCCACATGGCCCATGCCAGGGGGAGGACCGCGACCGACTCCTTGCACAGGAGGGAAACCAAGAAGGACACGCCAGCGATTGCGCCCCACCCGATCTGTCCGGCTCGTTTCGCGGTCCGCATTTTCAGGAGCGCGAGGAGGGAGAGCAGGGCGAATGTGGTGGAGGCAAGATCCACCCGGCCCTGGATCCACCCGATGGCTTCGGTGTGGGCCGGGAGGAGTCCGAAGATCATTCCCGCGATCCACGCGGCGGTCCGACGGCCTGTCGTGTGCAGGGCCGCTTGGTACACCGCGGCTGTCGCCAGCAGGTGCCAGAGCAGATTGGTGAGGTGGTACCCGGCCGGATTCGTTCCCCAGAGCCAGTAATCCGCGCGGTACAAGAGGGTGATGACGGGACGGTAGTAATCGAGGGTCAGGTTTCCCACCCTCACCCGACTACCGAAGATCGCCGAAAAGCCGAAATCGCCAGTGACCAGAGGATCGCGCAGAATGACCAGAATGTCGTCGAAGACGAAATCGAAGCGCAGGGTCCAGATGAGGGTCGCGGCCGGCACGAGCCAGAGGAGGACGAGTCGCCACGTCCGTGCGCGCTCGTCGGACCCGAACAGCCAGCCGACGGACTCGGTCGCGCGTCTCGCCCGGTTCACCTCCCCGCTCCCGGTGCCGCCCGCCTCTGCATCTCCTCCAGGATCCTGTCGATCTCGCGCTTGGCCGTCTGCCGTACCCACTCGTTGCTGGAATGCTCGTACATATCCTGCCAGAGCTCGAGGGCGGTCTCGAGGTGTCCCGTCTTGGCGTACAGGCGGGCAATGAATCGAGGGATGTATTCCGGCCGACCAGGGAGCCGGTCCGCCAGCTTCCACCAGCGAAGCGCTGCCGCCTGGTCCGGCAGGTCCAGAAAGTAGAGTCGGCCCAGGTCATAGGGCAGCTCCCACCGCTCGGGATTGGCGGCGACGCCCTTCTCGTAGATGGCAATGGCTTCGGGGTAGCTGTTTCCCGAGGATCAGGAAGAGGCCGCCGAGCTCGTAGGCATCGACGAAGTGCGGGTCCAGGCTGGTGACGAAATCCACCAGGGCGTACAGGTGCGGGAACTGTCTATCGCTTTCGGCGTGGGCGCCATAGTACTGAATGGTGCGGAGCCAGTACACGTCCGCGGCCAACGGATGGAAGCCGAGCAGCAGGGGCCGGACGATCGCCGCGCGCGGCAGGACGGGAGGCGCCCCCGCCCACTCTTGGGTTCGCGGGGCGCGGGCATCCACGGCCACGGACAAGGGGATGACGCCAACCAGGGCGGCGGACATCAGTAACCGGGCGAAAACCCGCCGGCTCATTTCAGATCTCGCCGCGCGAAGACGGCCATCGCCGCGGCCAGGAACAGGATGATGTAGGCTCCCCCGTACAACAGGGTAAGGACGATGTACGCGCCCTCCGGGGGGAGCCCCTGCCCGCTGGCGCTGCCGATGTTGAAGCGGGCCAGGTTCGGGATGAGGTAGTAGAGGCCGGTCCCGACCACGCGTGCGCCCGCACCGCCGAACTGCTTGGCGAACTGCATTTTGTTATGATGCTGCTATCAGAATTGATCCAGATAGCGCAGTTGTCTGGAGAATCGTGGTTTCTCTTTAAGAAAATTGAAAGATTATCCAGCACTGCTCTCCTATCGTACAAAAATGCACTGAAACTTAATCCTCAAGGGATCCCAATCGCCTGGAACTCAAAGGTGGCGTTCTGGGATTAATGAAAAAATATCTTGAGGCGTTCCAAGCAACAAAACACGCACTCGCATTAGATCCCGATTATGATGAGGCAATGATGAATATGGGCTGGTTGTTATCGGATCAGGAGCGATATCAAGAGGCGATAGAGTGGTACGACAAAGCACTAAAAATCAATCGAAATAATTCAAGAGCGTGGAAGCAGCGAGGCTATTGTCTGAAGAAACTTAATGAAAAACAAGGAGCCAAAGAAACCTTATTTCCCGGTCCCCAAATTATCTCCGAAAAAAGCCCCGACACACGGAAAATCAGGGAATTTTTAATAAAATTAAAAGACTGTTCAAATAATAACGGAAGAATCCCGTGAATTAACTTTATTTGACCCTGACAAACATCTCCACTTTTCCGAATTTAATGAGACTGCCATTATGTAATTCTTTATTTTCCCCAGTTACGTGATAGGTTCCTTTGACTTTACCTTTGTCGAGCCATAGGGACATTGCATGGTGGGGTATTCCATATACGAAGATATCATCTTCACCACCCCCAATAAAAATGGGGGCGCGCCCAAGCGTAAATTTACTTGTTTCGTTCCGCGCCCAGTTAACTTCCGAGGTAGGCTGAGCGATACCGCTCCTCTACTATGATCAGGCAAAGGCCAAGTGCTGCACCGAGAATTCCAATACCGACCATGCGACCAAGAGTATTTGCTAATAATCCCCCCACAAGCAGAAATCCAAAGCCCCCGATTACACCACCGACGGCTCCAGCAATTACCGCTTTCTGTGCCCCTAGATTCCGAATTGAATAGGACAAAGCCAACCCCAGCAGGCAACCCATAATCCCCCAGCATCCCGCTTGAAATGTAAGTTGCACCAATGAATCCTGTTGAAATTGTAAAAGTCCCAATATTGCCTGGGCAACACTTGCCGGAAACCGCACCAGCGATCAAGCCCGAAGGGATTGCCTTTTTGAGGAGTGCTGGCCAATCTGTCGCCCGGTGGCTGTACACATCGATTGCCCAATATAACCCTATAGCAATCATCATTGCTGAAATTGCTGCCCATAGTGCCATCAAGTATTAAAATAAAATAGGTGTCTTTTTGTTGAGGGACTATCTCCGCAACTAGTGCTCTAAGAGATCCGCTTCCAAAACCCAAGAGACCAAACAACAATTTCTTATCCTGACGGATTTGCGATAACATTGGATCATGTTTATGAAAGGAGTTTCAGATAAAAAATCTTATTAAAATTTTTGTTAATCACAGACCAAATCTTATGAAAGATTCGATTGTTGTTTTATTATTTTTAGAGATAATCACATTGGGTTCTTCAAATTTTGAAAAATTGTTAAAAAAAAATTCATTAAACTTGATATGTTTTCGAAAAATATTACATATCAAAAAACATTATAACTCACTGAAATGAGAAGGAAATCCATTTGAAAAACGATTATGTGCCTCACAAGATAATCAAGAGAATTATTTCTGAGAATGGCATTTCTATCGTGAATGATCCAAAAAGATTTTTAGCATTCTTCAAAGATTATCGAATGCATGATTCAAAAACCGAATCATTTTTAATAAATCAGTCGTTTGAGGAGAACATTCCCGATGAATTGATCAATAATAAAGGGCAGATTCCCATTGAGGAATTTGTCACCCTAACCTGATCAAACGGCTCAATGAACATTGCAGAATGGAAAAAGTTGCTGCAGAATGGATTGTTGAATCTTGGGCATGGGCACTTGATCTTACCAAAAAGAGCCATCAAATATTCGTGATGTGCAAAAGAAAACTCAATTGCTGCAGGCAACCCATGCACCCCTTTTGATTACCTCAAATCCCGATGGTGCTGAAATTTATCTCGATAAAATAAATGTGGAATCGCCCCAAGGATTATCTTACAAGTCCCTTTTGGCTCGCACAATTTGTTGCTTAAATTTACCGGATATAATAGTGTTAGACGAACGGTGGTAATTCCAACCGAGAGGCAAGTTAATATTGACTTAATAAAAAAAAGCTGATTCAGGCAATCAATAATCCAACAAAAAGTATACCTTTACCTCATCTCCTAAAACATCTGAAAAAAATAAAGGATTGTTATACTGGGCGTTTTTTTGTATCGGAGTCCTTTTCATAGGCTTCATCGTTTGGGGGTCTTTTCTAGCCACTCCCCCGTCTTCCCCAACATCTACCACGACGGATACTACTGGAGGTTCTGCGATTGTCCTACCAGTTACCAATCAGAGTGATGCCGCATGCCTCCAATACTTCGGGATTTTGTTATTGAATAGTGGAAATTATGCGGGAGCATTGAAAGAATTTGATTCGGCGCTTATTGCCAATCCCCAATCCGTAGCGGCATGGAATTATAAGGAGTTTCAGTCTTTTCAAATTGGGAAGGTATAATGAATCAATTCAGGCTTCAGACAAGGCCATTGCACTTGATCAAAATTATTCGGCTGCCTGGATCAACCAAAGGTGATACTCTCAATTTGCTAGAACAATATGGTGATGCAATCCCGGTATTTGATCATGCCATATCACTGAATCCGAATAATGCAGATCCGTGGATTGGTAAAGGGATCAGTTATTTCTCACTCCATAATTATACTGCGGCAATTGATTCATTTGACCACGCTATTAGCATCACTCCAACGGACAAAAATGCCTGGAGATTACAAAGGAACAGAGCCTTCAGGCACTCAACAAATACTCAGATGCCAGTTGCAGCGTATGATTCAGCCTTAAAAATTAATCCGAGTGATGTGCAGATTCTTCTTAATAAAGGAGATTGCCTGAATGCACTGAGTGATTATCAGAATGCAAGTTCAGTCTTTGACAGTGTTTTAGCAAATGATCCAAAAAATAAAAGAGCAATGACCGGGGTAGGGCAACTTCACTCCTGAATCAGGGAAAATATCAGGATGCATTGACATTCATTCAACAATGCATTATCCATAGATCCCAATTATGTCGATGCCCTTGTCGGTAAGAGCAGAGCATTGTTAAATCTGAAAAATTCATATGACAGTCTCCAGATTGCAAACAAAGCATTAGCGATAAATCCACAAAACTTCGCAGCATGGAATTGCAAAGCGGAAATTTGGGCAGCACAATCAAAATATTCCGATGCTCTGCAAGCATATGATCAAGCCCTTAAATATAATCCGAATTCTCTGGATGCATTGATGGGAAAGCAGATGTACTGATGAAAACGGAGGATTATAACGATGCTGTTGCGATTCTCGAAAAATGCCATCACAATTTCTCCGAATAACAAAGATTTGTGGAATGAAAATGGATATGCTCTGATGAAGAAAGGTAAGAATTCTGATGCAGAAATTGCTCTGAACAAAGCCATCGAATTGGATCCAACATTCGTTCTAGGCCTGGAATAATAAGGGTTATGCATTATCTGGTGCAGGGAAATATAACCAGTCGATCCAAGCATTTGATAAAGCAATCGAACTCAATCCAAATTTCAAAGATGCATGGATAGGAAAATCGATAGTTTACACAAAAATGGGTGATTTTAAAGCATCCGAAGATGCTGCAACTCAGGCATTATCAATCAAACAATCTTAGATAAATAAAAATGTAGAAACGTAATGCAAAATAGAGAATTGAACGAGTGATTCAAAAGTAAAATGACACTTTGTGATCTCTGCAGAAAACCGATAAATGGCATGCCTTTTACTTGCAGGAGATGTGGAGGGAATTTTTGCGGAGATCATCGTCTTCCTGAGGATCATTTTTGCAGAGGATTAAAACGGAGAACGCCGATTCAAAAACAAGTAAAAATACCAATTACAACGAAACTCTACCCAGAAATAAAACCGACAACCGTTCCGAAAGATCTGGTTCCAATAGTAAAAGCACCCAATACTCCTAAAAAAGTCAATGAGACGATCAACAATATTCCCAGAGAGAGATTACGTGAAATTGTAAATATCTATAGCCAAACAATTATCGAAAATCCAAAAAGACTACATGCTCTCTTGGCAGATCATTGTCACGGGGAAAATAAGCGTGAAATCAATGCCATTATGAGTTCACTTGAAGAAAAAATTCCGCATGAAATTCTAAAATTAAAAACCACAGTCCCTTGGAACATTTTATTGTCTCAACTCACAAAGCGCCTGAGTGAAAATACTTATTATTCGGATGATCTTGTTACCTGGTCCATTAACTCTTGGGCCATGGCACTTGGTGTTCAGAATATTTCAAAAAATTAGATTGGTGCTGATGTGTTGGCGGTTGATTGGGAAATTTTTAACGAGATAAAATATTAGTCATCACCCACAGACGAATCAGAACCAGAAATTTGAAAATTATTGCATAGGGTGAGAATTAACATTTTTCCTAGAATGTGAAAATTCACCCCGTTTTCCAAACCGTTAAAAAATCCCTCATAAAATACTGTTTCTGGTTCGAAAAGAACCAGGAGTGTACCACAACTATGGCAGATTTCGTACAGAAAGCAAACATCAAGAATGCGATCCGCACCCTTGCGAACCCGATTGAAGACGTTGCATCGTTCGATGCAATTATCCGGATGGTCATCGCAACGAACCCGTTTGCCAAAATACGGCAGATTTGCCCGTCTTATCGGTGTCATCACCCCCCAATAATCATCAATTTTATGAGAAAATGGCTATGCCAAGGTAGGGAAAAACCCCGATTGTGACCGACCGTCCGGCATATCCCATTCTCCGTCGGAGAGCACTGGGCCAGCCTAGTGCATGAGGATGCAAAACCAGTAAATATATGCCAATTTTTACACACAGTTTTTAAAACACCTCATAAAATGCTCTGTTTGGCAAAATTTGGCATAGATTGGGCTTTAAATAAAACCCTAATAGACGCTTTTGGAAGGCAGATCTCAGCAAAACCGTGCTGAACTACCTGAAAATGAAAAGAACCCCTGTTTTGGAGGGCTGGTCAATGAGACAAAAAGCGGGAAGAATATCGTCGTACGGTTGACCGGGTTTGGGGAGATGTTTGTTCAATTTTCATAATCCTTTGATTTTCACTTCATTGGTACATCTTGAATTTTTTATGCAGGTTTCACAATTGTTTTGGTGTGAGCTCTTTCATTTCGGGGGCACGCCCACGCGGCGGGGGCCACAGCCCTCGAGGAGCGTAACTCTCCCTCCCCCCCATAGCCCGACCCGACCCACCCCCCAAGGGGGATCCCTCCCTCAGTCCGACAGGTACCCTTAGGGGGATCCCTCCCCCACCATGACAGACCCCCCTTGGGGTACCCCTCTGCCCCGGCACCGCATCCAGCACCTCCCACCGTCGTGACTTCCACACGAAGCAGCAGTCTCTCTGGTGCACAGGAAGCGGTATCCCGCCCGTACTTCTGCCGGACCTGACCCTCCCTCCCGCAGGGTACCTCACCCATCATGACAGGTACCCCTCCCTAGGGTACCCTCTCCCTTAGTACGACAGGGTACCCCTAGGGTACCCCTCCCGTTTTGTGGTGCTCACATCCATCCATCTTCGACGTGACTTCCACGCGAAGCAGGGTGTTTGCTGGTGCAGGAGAAGAGGTACCCCCCTTAGGGGATCCCTCCCTCGAGTGCGACAGGTACCCCCTAGGGTATCCCTCCTCAGTACGACAGGTACCCTGGGGGTACCCCTCCCCAGTATGACAGGTACCTTGGGGGTACCCCTCCCTTGGTAAGACCACTCCCCCGGGAGTATCTCATAGTACGCGAGTGGTAGGCCATGGGGGCGTCCCAAAAGGGGGCGGAGGAGTCCATCGTAAGGGGGTTTTAGGGCATTTGCTCCCATCAACTTGTCTACCGGGATCCGGGTTTACTAAAACACCGATCAGCGAAGAGCCAAAAAAAGATCAAATGATTTCTACAGTGCAATTTTTTAACAATTGTGTATCGGAATACAGCGATTTCCTTCCAGCGACACAATTGGCCT
>CAVQPC010000029.1:0-15975 GCA_963714585.1 uncultured Methylomirabilota bacterium | reverse complement strand
CCTCCCCAAGGCGCTTGCTCACGACAAGTGGGAAGCCCAGCGGTACGTCGTGGGTAGCCCCGCCTACCGCTCAACCACCAGAAGTACGGGGACAGTCGCCCCGATCCCGAAGCCTCGCTGAACTGAAAGGCTGTCGGGACCCCCTGCGCTCCAAGGGACCGAGTGTTGGGGCGGGCTGTCCCTCGCGACTGTCGGCTCCGATCGCTCGAGCCGGCCTCTCGCCACCCAGCCCCGTCCACCCCCCCGGCCCTGCGCCCGGGCCCCTTCGCGGCCCGTCGTGTAATCCGAAATCGAATCGGAGCGTGAGCGTTGTCGGGCAGCGTCAGCCGAGGCCGCGGAGGTGCGGAGGTCGGCCCACGGGAGGAGAGGAGATGTGCGCGGAACTGGACGTGAGGGAATGGGGGATGGCGATCCTCCGGGTCGTGATCGGGATCGCCTTCATGATGCATGGGGGGCAGAAGCTCTTCGTGCTGGGATCCGCAGGATCCGCAGGTATCATGGTGCGCGCGGGGATTCCCCGTGCCGTGGCTGGCCGGCCCCTTCATCGCGGTGGTGGAGTTCTTCGGAGGCGTGGCGCTGGTGCTCGGCCTCCTGAGCCGCTGGGCGGCCCTGCTTCTCGCCTGCGACATGACCGTCGCCATCCTGAAGGTGCACATCCACCGCGGGTTCTTCGGGCCGGGAGGGGTCGAGCTCCCCTTGGTCCTCCTTGCCGCCAGTTGCGCGCTGGCCGCCTACGGGCCCGGCCTACTCTCGCTTGAGGCCGTGGTCTGGGGCCGGAGGACTTCCCAGACGAACACCCAAGAGCCGGCCGTGGACAGGCTGGCGGGGGGAGCGCCGCTGCGCAGGAGCGCGCGGTAGCGTCAGCGCATGCACGTCGGCGCGGAGCGCGATCTCCGGAGGGATCTCCCCGGGTGGCGGGCGGCGCGAATGGCCAAGGACCGCTCGCCCCTCACCCGACGCTGGCTGCAGCATGCCGGGGATGTGGCGGAGATCACGAGCGTAGACGCCGCAGGAATTGGGGCCATGCTCCGCCACCGGGGCTGGCTCGGAGGAAAGATCGAGAGTCGGGTACTTGTTTTCGGTTCATCGCCGCTCGGCTGAGCTCGCGACGAAGCCTTCATTGAGCAGCCGGTGATCGAGCAGATCCGCTGGCACTTCGGGGCGCGGCCCATGCGGGCTCACAGCGCACCCCCGGGATACCCGTTGCGGTCCTCTCGGTAACGGGTCGTTGCGGCGTAGACTAACCCCCTGATCCGCCTCGCCCGCGTGCCACGCCCACCCGGAGATTCTCCCTAACTCTCCCGAGTGCACCCTCTTGGAGGCGTCCGGGCACCAGCCATGCGTCGTTCTTGACATTCATAAACGTATTGTTTATATTGCTGCGCGTGATCAAATCGTTCGCCCGCCGCGAGACCGAGAGGCTATTTCGCCGCGAGCCGTCACGCGAGATCCCGAAGGAAATCCACACTCGGGCATTCATGCGGCTCATGCAAATCGACGCGGCCACCCGAATCGAGGATCTGCGACTCCCTCCGTCCAATCGATTGGAACGACTCAAGGGCGACCGCAAGGGGCAGTGGAGTATCCGCATTAACGATCAATGGCGTGTGTGCTTCCGCTTTGAGGGCGGCGATGCGCTTGATGTGGAAATCACAGACTACCATTGAGCGGAGGATGTCATGATCAAGAAACTCGCTCCGGTCCATCCCGGCAGGTTCTTGACCGAACTGCTTGAGGAGCTTTCCATCAGCCAGGCACAGTTGGCCCGCGCCATCGGAGTTTCGGCCATGCGAGTATCGCACCTGGCCAACGGGAAGCGGCCGATGACTGCGGAGATGGCCCTGCGCCTCTCGCGGTTCTTCGGCCAAACACCCCAGTACTGGCTTAACCTACAGAGCCGGTATGACCTGGACTGCGCCCAGGATGCCGTTGGTGCCCGCATCAAGTCCGAGATCCGCCCGTTGGCAGCCTGATCTGCTCGCGCTATGACCCACTGATCTGGCCGAGGTGTGCTCGCCATTCATCGATTGACCAGCCCGAGGTGATCGACCTGCCTGTGCCGGGTAGGGCGGGCAGGGACGATCCTCCGCCAGCATGGGCCGTGGTCCATGAAGGCGCACAGCCCGCCCCCAAAGTACCCGTGGCCGTCCTCTCGGCAACGGGTCGTCGCAGCGGAATCTCACCCCCTGACCACAGCCACCCTATCACTTGAGACGCGGGTCGAGGAGGTCGCGGAGGCCGTCGCCGAGGAGGTTGAAGGCCAGGACGGTCACGGAGATGGCGACTGAGGGCCAGAGCAGCGGGAGCACGCTCAGCTCCATGTAGCGCCCGGACTGCTCGACCATGCGACCCCAGGACGGGGTGGGGGGCGGCGGACCGAGACCCAGGAAGCTGAGCCCGGACTCCAGGAGGATGGCGTGACCGGCCGCCAGCGAGGTCTGCACCAAGACGGGGGCCAGGATATTCGGGAGGATTGCCCGGAAGATGATGCGAGCGGCCGACGCCCCCAGCGCCCTGGCGCTCTCCACGTATTCCAACTCCCGGATGACCAGCGTGCTCCCGTGAACCACCCGCGTGAACCGCGGGATGTAGAGGACGCCGATCACCAGGATGAGGTTCGGGAGTGATTGCCCCAGGAAGGTTACCACGAAGATGCCCAGCAGGATCGGCGGAAAACACAGCAGGCCGTCCATGGCCCGCATGATGGCCATCTCCACCCCGCGCCCCGCATACGCCGCGACGGTTCCGAGCACCGTTCCGCCCAGCGTCGCCAGCAGCACGCTGCAGCACGCGACCACCAGCGTAATGCGGGCCCCATACGCCAGCCGGCTGAAGATGTCTCGCCCGAACTCGTCGGTTCCCAGGATGTGGCTGAGGCTCGGAGGCTGCACCTTCGCCCGGCTGTCGAGCGCGTTGGGATCGCGCGCCGCCAGGATCGGCGCCAGCACCGCGACCAAGACGATCACTGCCACCAGGGGCGCCGCCGCCAGGATCTGGCCGTGGCGACGGAGAAGGCGTTGGAGTGATGGGCGCACTCGGTCGCGTGGAGTCTCAACCATAGCGAATCCTGGGATTGATGACGGCGTAGAGCAGATCGGTGAAAAGGTTCACCGCGACGAAGAGGCCCGCGGCGAGCAACACCACGCCCTGGATGATCGGATAGTCCCGGGTGCTGATGGAGTTCAGGAGGAGCGCGTTCAGTCCAGGCCAGGAAAAGATGTACTCCACGAGGACGGCGCCCGCGAACATGGAACCGACCTGGAGCCCCACGACCGTCACGACCGGGAGCAGGGCGTTGCTGAGAACATGCCGCCATGCCACCATCTCTTCGGTCAGACCCTTGGCCCGCGCCGTCCGCACGTAATCGAGGGAGGCCTGTTCCAGGAAGCTGCTCCGTGTCATGCGCATGGTGATGGCCATGGGGGCCGCGGACAGGGCCAGGACCGGAAGGATCAAGTGGCGCAGGAATCCCCCGGGGTCCTCCCCGAAGGGCACATAGCCGGCTGGCGGAAGCCACCTCAGGGTGAGCGAAAAGAGCACGACGAGGAGCAAGCCCACCACGAATACCGGCATGGAGAATCCCATGAGCGCCAGGGCCGAGGTGATGGGATCGGCCGCGCGACTCCGCCGTCGCGCCGCGAAGATCCCCAAGGGCACGCCGACGGCCGTCGCCAGAAGCATCGCGGGCACGACGAGCTGCAGTGTCCGGGGGAGTCGGTTGGCCAGATCCCTGGCGACGGGCCGCTCGTCCACCAGCGAGTTGCCCAAGTCGCCGCGGCTCACCCGCCGGAGCCAGGTCACATATTGCACCCAGAGCGGGCGGTCCAGCCCGAGGCGTGACCGGACCAGGGCGATCTGTTCCGGGGTCGGCTGGGCGCTGTCCCCGCCCAGGACCAGCAGGGCCGGATCTCCCGGCAAGAGGTGGATGGAGAAGAAGAGGATGGTGGCCACCACGTAGAGGAGGAAGAGCGAGACACCGAGGCGACGAAGGACGTACTTCCACATGGGATCACCTGGATTCTTCGCCCAGAGGGTTGTCAACACCCACGAGACGGGGAAGCGGCCGCAACGGCCAATCCCGACCACCTCCCCGCGCCTGCCCGTCCGCACCCCTCGTGCCTCGGGGCTACTTCCGGAGCACCCGGATCAGCCGGATCGTACGGTGCGCGGGCCGGGTGGGCCCTCGATCCGCGTGGGCATCCCGGCGAACTGCCGCACGAACTTGCTGCCGATCTCCACAACGTGGTCCAAGAGTTTCCGTCCCACTTCGGCGCGACGAGAGTTTCGGGTCTCCCATCACCCCATTCGCCGTCACCTCGTCATAGTCCAGGTACACGTAGGCCGGGACCCCTTCGAAATCGGCCTGCGAAGAGGTCCGGAATGGCAGGCCGCCGAACGCCGGAGACTTCCCGGTCTCCACGAGGTCCATTCGAACCTCTTCGGGGAAGAGCCTCATGGCCAGCGATCCCATGGGATCGCTGCCATGGCCGATGGAGGCGGTCTCGCTGCCGTAGGCCGCTTTCTTGAACGCCGGCGTGACCCAGGCCCATGGCTCAATCGTGGCGGTCCGCAGCCGATGGGTCTCCCGCAGGCGCCGTCCCACCTGCTCGATGATGGGGAGGTTTCCCTTGTGGCAACAGATGAAGAGCAGGTGGTCCAGACCGAACCGCAGGAAGCCGTCACAGATATCTTGGAGCAGCAGGGTCAGGGTCTCCGGGCGCAGGGACAGGGTCCCGGGGAACGGGCGGAAATGCTCCGAGTAGCCCCAGGGAATTGTGGGGGCGGAGATCGCTCCTGTCTGCTCGGCGATCCGGCGGGCCACCTCCGTGGCGTATCGATAGTCCCCCACGGGAACATGTGGGCCGTGCTGCTCGACGCTGCCCGTCGGGATGAGGATCACGGGGTTCCGGCGAAAGGCCTCCTCCGCCTCGCGCCAGGTCAGGCTGCACAACTCGGTCTTTGCCATATCATTGCTCCTTGTCGACGTATTTCAACCTCCCCAGGCTCTTGTTGCCCAGGGCGCCCGGCAGGCGAACGTATCCCTTCACGTTGGCGCGGGTGGCCTCGGCCATCGGGCGCCAGTGCAGGAAAACCCAGGGGGCCAGCTCCATCAGGCGCTCCTCCACCTGCGCGTAGATGGCCTTCCGCTTGTTCTGATCCAGCGTCGCCCGCCCCTGGTCCAAGAGGGTGTCCAGCTTCTCGTCTGCGAAGCCCACGGTCTTCGCATACAGCGGGCCGCCGCTGCTGAACCAGACCGTATAAAAATCCGGGTCCGGGAAGGGGAGGCTGAAGCCGTCGATGAACATCTGGTAGTCGCCGCTGACACGTTTCTTCTGCTGGGTGGGCACATCCATGGGCTTCAACTCGACCTGGGTGAAGCCGGCCTTCTGGAGCTGGGTCACGATGATCTGCGCGTCGTCCATGTGGACCGACAGGGTGGTCGAGTCGAAGACGAGCTTGGTGGTGGCCGGATTTACGCCTGCCTCGGCCAGCAGGCGCTTGCCCTTGGCCGGGTCGTAACCCCACACGTGGAGGTTCGGGTACGCCCAGTGCCCCTCGGGGATCAACCCCGCCTCCATAGGTCGGCTCAGGCCGCCCCAGGCCAAGTCCACGATCTCCTTCCTGTCGATGAGGTAGCTGAAGGCCTGGCGGACTTTCACGTTGTCAAACGGCGGGCGCTTGGGATTCAGGCGGATGACGTTGAAGGTGTCGTAACCCACGAATAGGCGGATGTTCGGGTCCTTCTCCAGGGTCTTGATATACTGCCAGGGGACGTACTCCGTCATGTCCACGCTCCCCGTCTGGAGCGCCTGCATGCGGACCTCGTCCTTCGGGATGGAGGCGAACTCGATCCGGTCCAGGTATGGGTACGGCTGCTCCCAGTAGTCGGGGTTCTTCAGCAGCGTATAGCGTACGCCCGTTTCGAAGGGGCCCAGCTTGAACGGGCCGGTGCCGCTGGTGGCTTGCTTGAAGTTGCCGCCGGCCTGCGCCCATTTTCTATCCACGATCAGCGCCTCACCGGAGGCCAGCAGGTCCAGAAACGGGGCGTCCGGCCGCTTCAAGGTGATCTTCACCGTGTAGGGGTCCACCAGCGTGAGGCTCTGCATCACAGAGAACTCCTTGGACCGGGTGGCAGCCGTGTTCGGATCCAGGATCCGTTCCAGGCTGTACTTCACGTCCTCGGCGCTGAAGGGGTTCCCGCTATGGAACTTGACGTTGCGGCGAAGGTGCAGGAGGTACGTGGCGGGATCCGGGGTCTCCCAGCGGACGGCCAGGCCCGGCTCCAGCACGCCTTTGGGAGAGTAACGAATCAACGTCTCATAGATATTGTTCATGAACGAATAGGTGGTGACCCCCTGATTGATGTGCGGTTCCCAGCCGACCGGATCGCGGAGCAGCGCGAACTTCAGCGTGCCGCCCGGCTTCGGGGCTCCCGCCTCGCTCGGACCGGGCAGGAGCGGGGCCAGGGTCGAGCCGACCAAGAGAGCCAGTAGGTGACGCCTGTGCATTTCCATTGTGAACCCTCCTCCTGGAACACGCGCAGCCAGTTGCCGCCGACGATCTTGACGTCTCGCTCTTCTCGGCCGGGGCTCAGCGCCGCGTGATGGCGGTCAGCCGCCGGCCAAGGTCTTGCGGGCGGCCCGGACCAGGAAGTCCGTCCCGATCTCCAGGGACGACTCGTCGATGTCGAATCGAGCGTTGTGGTGGGCGGCGACCGGCGACCCGTCGGTCTTGGCCGAGCCGATGAACGCGTAGCAGCCGGGGACCTTCTCCCAGAAGTATGCGACGTCGTCCGAGCCGGTCAGCGGCTCGGCCTCCTTCACGTGGTCTTCCCCGACGATGCCCCCTGCGACTTCGCGAGCCAGGGCGGTCGTGGCGGGATCATTGACCACCGCCGGGGTGAGAAAGTCGTTCTGCACCTCGACCGCGCAGCGCAAGGCGGCGGCCACCCCATCCGCCGTCCGCCGAAGGCTCTGCAGGAGCGTTTCGCGCAGGCCGGACTCATAGCAGCGGAACGTCCCCGTCATCCGGACCGTGTCGGGGATGATGTTGAACGCCGTCCCGGCCTCCAGGGTGGTGACGCTGAGGACGGCCGTCTGGAGTGGAGGCGTCTCGCGGCTGACGAGCGTTTGCAGGGCCAGGATGAGCTGGGCCGCGGCCACGACGGGGTCGATGGCCAGGTGCGGATTCGCGCCGTGGCCTCCACGCCCTCTCACGGTCAGCGTGAGTTTGTCCGCCGAGGTCATGACCGGTCCACTCCGCAGGGCCATGCTGCCCGCGGCGAAGCGGTTCTGGAGGTGAATGGAGAAGGCGGCGTCCGGCCGGATGCCCTCCAGGGCGCCATCCTGAAGCATGGCGGCGGCTCCGCTGAGCAGCTCCTCGGCCGGCTGAAAGACGAAGAACACGTTTCCGGCATGGGACGGCATTTCCTTGGTCAGGATCTCGGCCGCCATCAGGCCGATGGCGGTGTGGCCGTCGTGCCCGCAGGCGTGCATGACCCCTGGCACCTGCGATTTCCAGGGAACCTCCGCCTGCTCGAGAATGGGGAGGGCGTCGATGTCCACCCGAAGGAGGACGGTCTTCCCGGGCCTGCCCCCGGGGAGCAGCCCCGTCACGCCGGTCTTGCCGAGGCCGGTCCGGACACGGTAGCCAAGCTGTTCCAGTCGCGCCGCGATGATGCCGGCTGTGCGCACTTCCTGGTAGCCCAGTTCCGGGTGCTGGTGCAGGTCGCGCCGAAGCTGGATCAGGCTGGAGCGAAGCGTCGTGACTTCTGGTGAAATGGTCGCCATGGCGGGTCTCCTCGTCGCGCGAAAGGTAGGGATGGCTCGCGCGTGACGCGGTCACGGTCCGCGAGAGCTGGCCCGCGTCAGGCCGCCCGAAGACCGGCGTCAGGGCGCAAATCCTGTTCCATGGCCCTGCGGGCGCTCGATTTCCGCCGGCATTATCGACCACATCTGGCGGGCGGTCCAGCACGAAGTGGTACGGGTGGCGATCAACGCCGTGAAGGCGTGACGTGCACCCCATTGCCGAGGCTGCTCTTGACAGCGGATTCGCATCTTGGATAAGGTGGAGGCCGACGGAGGGCGCCCCGCCGGCGAACGGGGCCGAGATCTCGTGAGACGTCCTCGCATCCGACGGTCCGCAGGGACGGTCGGATGTCGATCGGATGGAGCGTTGACAGGCCGAGATGCGTCTGTTATAGGTGTCGGGCCATGAAGGCTTTGGTGTATCCTGTCTGGGACCAGATCGAGATTCGCGATGTGCCCGCCCCCACTCCCAAGGCCGGGGAAGTGCTCATCCGGGTGGCAGCGGTGGGCATTTGCGGATCCGAGCTGCACGGCTTCGTCACCCACGCCGCCCGTCGCACGCCGCCCCTCATCATGGGCCATGAATTCTGCGGGACCGTGGCTGTCGTGGGGGATGGCGTGTCCGGATATCGCGCTGGGGACCGGGTGGTGGTCAACTCGGTCATCGCCTGCGGGTGCTGCGCGGACTGCCACGACGGACAGGTCCAGCTCTGCCGGGAAGGAGAGGTGTACGGCACGAAGCGGGCGGGGGGCTTCGCTGAACTGTGCGCCGCGCCGGCCTCGACCCTGCTGCCCCTGCCCGATGACGTCTCGTTCGAGCAAGCCGCCCTGGCGGAGCCGTTGGGCAACGCCATTCACGCCCTCTCGCGCACGCGGCAGCGATTCCCCGAAACGCTCGTCGTCTTCGGCGCGGGCACCATCGGATTATTCGTGCTCCAGGTGGCCAAGGCGGCAGGAGCCCTCCGACTCGCCGTCGTGGACGTGTCGGATGCGCGCCTCGAGGTGGCGCGCCGCCTGGGGGCGGAATCCGTCTTCAACGCGAAGCGGGAGGACGTGGTGGCGGCCCTCCGACCGTTCGCGGGAGGCCGGGGGGTCGATGTGGTCATCGATGCCGTGGGCGCCGCGGCAACCCGTGAGGCCGCAATCACGGTGACCCGGCCAGGGGGCGAAATCGTCTGGTTGGGTCTCCACGATGATCCGACGCAGGTCTCGGGCTTCCGCGTGGTGTTGGGGGAGCGCAGCATCTCCGGCTCGTTCGCCGTCACCCATCGCGACCTCCGAACGGCGCTCGGCCTGTTCGCCCATGGCAAGGTCGAGCTGTCGCCCTGGGTCCGCTCGTTCCCCCTCAGCGAAGGGGCGCGAGTCTTCCGGCAGCTCGTGACCGACCCTCCTCAGGACTACATCAAGGCGATCTTGCTTCCCTAGCCTTCGACTGCCCGTGTCGCTCGTCCGGGCTGGTCGGAATTTTCCTGGCTTCGGACCACTTCGGGTCGTCGGCGAAGGCGGGCATGGTTGAGAGCGGACACGTGACTGCCGACGCATGGTTCCCGCACGGACTCGCCCTGTGGAGCTTCTTCCATGGAGACTCGGAGGCGCGGGTCATCGTCCGCGACGAGGCGGGAGAGGAAGAGACCGTTCCGGTCCAGGTCTTCTTCCGGGACCCTGCGAGCTTCTCCGCGTTGGAGGAGGCGGCCCTCGACCTGTGCCGAGGGCGAGTCCTGGATGTGGGGGCGGGGGCTGGGTGCCACAGCCTGGTCCTGCAAGAACGGGGGCTCACTGTGTGCGCCATCGACGTCGCCCCCGAGGCGGTGGAAATCATGCGGCTGCGGGGGGTCCAGGAGGCACACTGCGCGGACATCTTTGGTTTTCAGGCGGAGCCGTTCGACACGCTCCTCATGCTGATGAACGGCGTTGGGATCGTCGGCAATCTGGCGGGGGTCCGGCGCTTCCTGCGGGAGGTGCCCCGCCTGCTCCGACCGGGTGGCCAGATCCTGCTGGATTCCTACGATCCGGAATGGTCGGAGGACTCCGACAACGCGGCTGTCACCGCATCGAGCCCGGCTGGGTTCATCGGCGAGATGCGCTTCCAATTGGAATACGAGGGAAGGCGTGGCGCCTTCTACGAGTGGCTCTTCGTCGACCTGCCGACGCTCCGGGTGCACGCGGAGGCGGAGGGCTGGTCGTGCGAGGGAATCTGGCACGAGGCGGAGGGGCACTATCTGGCGCGCCTGACGCGCTCGGCGAATGCGGGATCAGTCTGCGCCGGGGGGACGCGGAGCGGGACTGAGTGCGATCCCTGATGGAAGGACCTCTGGGCGCCCGCCCGCCGGCCGGGTCGGGGCGGCGCGGACTCGAGCCGTGGTAAGGCCGCCCGGACCGCGGAACTTCCATATTGCCTTGCGACTCACGAACGCCGCGAGCTTCCTGTTCAATTCCTCAAGCTCGTTCTTCCTCCTCCTTCCCATCTATCTCCAGCAGTTGGGGAGCTCGCCGGCCCAGATCGGCCTGGTGGCGGGTCTCCTGCGGGTAGGTTCCCTGCTTGCCCGTCCGGTAGGGGGGCGACTCCTGGACCGCTTTGGTCGGCGGCACGTGATCGGGGCCGGCGCGATCTTGGCGACGCTGGGGATCCTGTCCCTCTTTCTCTTCCCGCGCATCGGCGCTCCGTTCCTGCTCATGCGCGTCCTGCAGGGGGTCGGGACCTCGCTCATCGACTCGGGGCTCGGGGCCGTCGTGGCCGACCTGAGTCCGCCCGGCGCCCGCGCCCAGGTCTTTGCCATCTACACGGTCTGGATTAACCTGGCGGGGGCCATCATGCCGGGCGCGGGGGAGGCCATCGTCTTCCGCGGCGGCTTCTTTGCCCTGTTCGGGGCGGCGGCGATGGCGCTTGCGGCGAGCTTCGTCCTGGTGCTCCGTCTCCCGGAGACCGCTCGTCCTCGGGCGGAGCAGCCGGAATCCCTGCGGGGGATCATGGCAGGGTCCGGCCCCTTCCTGCTCGGGGGTCTGATCGTGGGGCTGGCGTTCGGCACGCTCTCCACGTTCGTCCCCGTGGCCCGGATCGCCGCCTCGCCGGGACGGGTCGGCATGTTCTTCTTCGCGTACTCCTTTGGAGTAGTTGTCGTGCGCCTGGCGGGAGGCCTCGGCATCAGCCGGCTCGCCCATCCATCGATGCTGCTCCCGGCCTATGGGGTCATTGCGGCCGGGCTGGCCGTGCTGCCCCTGGGGAATTCGGCACTTCTCCTCGTCCTGGTCGGGCTGTGTTGTGGGGCCGGCCACGGCGTCGTGATTCCCGTGCTTTACGCCTTGCTGCTCTTCGGGATGCCGCGCGATCGCCGAGGCTGGGGCGTGGCGCTGCTGGCCGCGGCGTACGACTTGGGCGTGGTCTTGGGGACCATGGGCCTGGGACTGGTGGCAGAGTGGATCGGCTATCACGGAATCTTCGGCATGGCGGCGGCCGCGATAGTGCTCGGCGCGGGGGCGGCCCAGGTGTGGGGACACCGGTGAATGAGTCGAACGCAAGGATTGACCGGCACCACACGTTTCAGGTAAAGTCCGGCCTGCCCTCCCGCTCGATGGGCAGGGACGCCGAGATGACGCGGGAGTGTGGAGAATGGGGGACAGATCTCCGGCGGGCGATTGTTCGCCTCAGATACTGCGCAAAAGGTAAGGGGGGTTGATGATGCGGGGCAGGTGGTACAGTCGCGGTAGTGGCAGCAGGCCGGGCCGCGCATTTCTGGCAGGCCTGTTGGCAACCCTCGTGGCGGTTCCTATTCCCGTTGGTGCGCAGGTCTCTCCTGGGGTTCAGTCGCCGGGTTTCCAGCCGTCACCGGACCAGGGGACGGGCACGTCGCAGGAGCAGCGTCCTGCCACCCCCCGCGTGATGCGGGAGCTGTCAGCCTTCCCAATTATCACGATCGACGAGCCTCGAAACGGCGCGATCGTCACGCGCGACGACCCCGCCGTCTCGGTCACGTTCAGCGATCCGCGGAACGAACTGGACCTCAGCACGTTTCGGGCCCTGATCAACGGGGTGGATCGCACAGGAGAGTTTCAGGTCTTCCAAAGCGGCGCGACCTGGCGGCCGACTCCCCGCCGGCCTGGCGAGCGCACCATCCGAGATGCCGTGACCGAGCGGCAGAACCTCTTGGAGCGTCAGGGGCTGGTGCAGCGGACTGACACGGAAGGGCGGGGCCCGGCTGGTGTGGAACGACAGAGCGCACTCCCGGCCCTGATGCAAGGGCAGAATACCGTCGTCGTCAGCATCAAGAACCTGTCGGGCAATCTGGCGACGGCCTCGGCGGCATTCGTCCTCGACACATCCACGCTCTTGGCGACCCGCGCGGTTCCCCGCTCCCCGCTGGAGCGCGCCTTCCTTCAGCCTCCGACGCCGCCGCCGAGCCAGAGTGTCCAGCGCACGGCGCCGACGGGGCCGAGGATCTCCCGCGATCTCACGCAATTCGGCTACGACATGTTCGTGAGTCTTCTGCCCTCCATGACCCCGGCCATGAACCTGCCGGTGAGTCCCGACTATACGCTTGGCCCGGGGGACGGCCTGATTCTCTACGTATGGAACATCCCGGGGGCGAGCCTGTACGACACGGCATCGCTTGCGGTCGATCGGAGTGGGGCGGTCTTTGTGCCCCGGGTAGGATCGGTGCCGCTCCAAGGGCTCACCCTGACCCAGGCCCAGGAGGTGATCCGATCCCGGGTCTCCCGCTATTACTCTGGGTTTGAGCTGCGACTTGCCTTGGGTGAGCTTCGCGGCGTCGCAGTATATGTCGTGGGCGAGGTGGCAAGGCCGGGGACGTATACGGTCAGCCCGTTCTCCACCCTTCTGGACGCCCTCGTCGTGGCGGGAGGGCCCACCAAAATGGGGACGCTGCGGGCCGTCCGTCTCGTCCGGAACGGCAAGCCAATGGAGGAGGTGGACCTCTATGACTTCCTGCTGCGAGGAGAGCGCAATCTGGGTCCGACCCTCCAGGCTGGGGATACGATTTTCGTTCCACCCATCGGTCCCGTGGCGGGGATCACGGGCGAGGTGAAGCGTCCCGGCATATACGAGCTGCGGCCCGGGACGACGCTGGGGGCTCTCCTGGCCATGGCGGGCGGTCCATTGCCCACCGGACAGCTCGACCGGGTCCAGGTGGAGCGACAGGGAGGCGTGGCGGGGAAACGCATCCTGGATCTGGAATTCATGCCGGGGCGGGAGGGTGCATCCGAACTGCTTCGGGACGGAGACCTGGTGACAATTTTCCCTGGTCAGGATCGACTGCGTAATGCTGTGATGCTGGAGGGGTTTGTCCGGACCCCGGGACAATATGAATGGAAGCCCGGCATGCGCGTGAGTGAGCTGCTCAAGCCGGACATGCTGCTCCCCGAGGCCTATCGGGAGCGGGTGGAGATTATTCGGATGCGTGCGGACTTCACCCGAGAGATCGTCACCGTTGATCTCGGCAAGCTGTGGGCGGCCGGGGCGACGCCTGATCCAGCCCACGACCTGGCCCTCCAGCCGTTGGACATCATCAGCGTGAAATCGGAAGTTCTGGGCCCGGAGACGGTCAACATCAGCGGGCAGGTGCGGCGGCCGGGGAAGTACTCGATCACCAGAGGCGAACGACTCAGCAGCCTGATCGAGCGCGCGGGGGGCTTCCTGCCGGAGGCGTTCCCCCGAGGAGCCGTGTTTATCCGGGAGTCAATCCGCCGGGTTGAGCAGCAACAACTGGATAGGTTCATCCAGGAACAGGAGCAGACATTGCTGGCGGAGTCTGCGGCCACCAGCACGGGAGCGCTCCAATCTGGGGGCAGCGATCTGATAAACGCGACGGCTGCCGCCACCGCCCAGCGTCGGGAACTCTTGCGCTCGCTGACGGCTTTGGCCGCGGTGGGACGACTTTCAGTGCATGTGGACGCCCCGGACAAGCTCGCAGGGACCCCCAACGACATCTTGCTGGAAGACGGGGACGCTCTCTTCGTGCCCCAGCAGCCAACTTCCGTGCTCGTCGTTGGCGCCGTGCGCAACAGCACGTCCCTCTTGTACCAGAAGGATCAGAATGCCCAGTTCTACATCGATCAGGCGGGTGGAACACGTCGGGAGGCGGACATCGACCAGACGTATATTCTGAAATCCGATGGGACCACGGTTGCGAGCTTCGTGAAGCTGCGGAAGGTGGAGGCGGGGGACACCGTCGTCGTGCCACTGTCGACCGAAGCGAAGTACCAGACGATTCCTCTGATCAGGGACGTTGCCACGATCCTAGGACAGATCTTCCTCCCCATTGGTGTGATCGGAGGTTTGCTGAAGTAATCCTGTCGTCTCCCGCTGAGGAAAATCGTTTCGGGAGTTGAGTGATTGCGCTCGATCCGGGTGGTGCCGATCCTCTCGAGGGGTGCGAGATGGGATGCCTTCCAGGGGCTGTATCAGCTCTTTTCTGAGGCGCCGAGTCGGTCCACAGGCCCCCTCTTCAATCACCGACTGGGGCGCGAGGGATGAGGCCCCGTTCCGGGTGGCTCCTCGTCATCGCCTGTTCGCTCCTGCTTTTCCTCCCTGTCATCGTCGCCGCCCAGAACGTGAGCATTCGGGATGTGCCCCTGAAGCCGTGGACCTACTTCGCACGGAACTGGGACTGGACCTACGACGCGCTTGAGAAGCTGGCGCTTTCCGGGATCGCCGGGAAGGTCGTCCTCAACACCAAGCCCATGTCCCGGCGCGAGATGGCCCTGATCATTGCCGACATGGTCCAGCGCATCCAGAACAACCACGTCTCGGGATTCGACTCCCGCACTGACTTGCAGGATATCCTGCTGGACCTCTTGGAAGAGTTCAGCCCGGAGCTACAAGCCCTAGGGGTGACTGGCTACGGGATCAAGGGGGAGCCCCCCCGGACGCTCGAAATCAAACCGATTGACCACCTGCAGATCCGGGCCGGATTCACAGGCAAGGCCACCGACCTCGAGAACAGCAACGCGGAGCGGTTGGACCGGGGGCTAAGCGGCCGCGTGACCAGCAACTCCTGGCTCGAAGCGGGGGGTGTATTCGCCGCGTATGCCCAACCGGAGTACCTTATCGGGCGGGATACCAATATTGGACGCCTGGTCGAAGGGTACGCAAAAGGACGGGCGGGCTTCCTGGAACTCGTCGTGGGCCGGGAGCCGCTCTGGTGGGGGCCCGGATTTCACGGCTCGATGCTTTTCTCCAACAATGCGCTCGGCTTGGACATGATTCGTCTCCAGACCGCGAACCAGATCTACCTCCCCTGGGTCTTCGAGGAACTCGGCCCAGTGAGGTTTCAACTTTTCTTCGGGCAACTCGAAGAGGAGCGCCAATTCTTCCCTCGGAGCAAGGTGACGGGCGGGCGGATAGACTTCACGCCCGCTCCGTGGATCGAGATGGGCTTCGCCCGGTCGATTGTCTTCGACGGGACGGGGCGGCCGCACCTCCCCTGGTACAAGTACCCGGCGGTCTGGGTCCACGGAAACAAGCCGGGAACCGAGGGGGACCCGGCGGCAGGGGACAACCGCTTCCAGGCCGATGTGACCCTCCGGTTGGCCGATGTGGGAAAATACATTGCGCTGACCCGGGATGCTGAACTGTACCTCGATTTCGGGTGGGACGACACCTGCTGCGGCTCGACCTTTACCCCCCTCAAGCCTGGAGAGATTATCGGGGTGTACCTGCCCAACCTTTTCAACTCTCCCGATACGACGTTTCGGGTTGAATACGCCTGGACTTCCTCGTTTCAATTCACACATGGCGTGTGGCAGGACGGATTCATCCGCAAGGGTCATGTCATTTCTGACTTCATCGGCACGCACGGCGAAGACCTATACTTCCGGCTGACGCAGCGATTGGATCCGAAACTGGAAATCGGGATGGAGCTGGACTTCGCCCGGCGCGGCCGGACCCAATTCGGCCAGGAGTTCTCCACCAAGGAACTCCACCGATACTTCGGCGTGGACCTGTCTTACAAGCACTCGGACGGCTTGAGCCTGAACCTTGGGGCCAGACTGGAGTGGGTCAAGAACCGGGATTTTGTCCAGGGGAAGGATGACATTAACCAGGTGTACACGGCGTCAGTGACGTACACCTTTGCTCCCGCGACCGGTGCGGGGAAAAGAGCGGCGCTGGCCCCAGGGGCGCTCCCGCCACTGGCCCCTCCGCCGAGAGCACCGG
>CAVQPC010000028.1:0-125199 GCA_963714585.1 uncultured Methylomirabilota bacterium | reverse complement strand
CTGGCCGAGCGTGGAGCGTTCGATGAAGGGATCGCCCACGGGCAGGAGGGGGTCCGAATCGCCGAGGTGCTCGATCACCCGTTCAGTTGGATCGTCGCGTCCTGGGGTCCCGCGTATCTCTACCGTATTCGGGGAGAGTGGCCGCACGCCGTGCGCCTCCTCGAACGTGCCCTGGCTCTGTGCCGCGATTGGGACCTCCCGCAACCGTTATCGATCACCGCCGGCTTTTTGGGTTCCGTGTACGCCTTATCGGGGCGCGTTGCCGACGGCCTCTCGTTGCTGGACGAGGGCCTGAGGGCGCCGGCGCACTGGCAGGCGCTCATCGTCGGGCACCTGGGCGAGGCGTGGATGCTCGCCGACCGGCTCGACGACGCGCTCGCATCTGCGGGCCGAGCCCTGACGCTGGCTCGCGAGCGCGGTCAGCGCGGCTACGAGGCGTGGACACTCCGCCTCCTCGGGGAGATCGCGTCGCATCGGGTTCCCCAGGATGTCGAGCCAGCCGAAGGCCATTACCGACAGGCCATGGGGTTGGCTGAGGAACTCGGCATGCGCCCCCTGATCGCCCGCTGCCACTTCGGCCTCGGCCAACTCTACCAGCGAGGAGGCCGGCCCGAGCAGGCCCAGACCCATCTCACCACCGCCATGACGATGTTTCGTGAGATGAATATGGGCTACTGGCTGGAGAAGGCAGAGGCTGAGCTGAAAAAGCCGGGGTAATGCTTCGTCTCCCCGGGTCGTGTCCGGACGGATTGGGACTACTGTGATGCGCAAGAACTCCACAATCAGTAGATGAGGTTGAGCGAAACGCCGAGGTGGTGGTATCCTACATTGCATAGCAACAATGTGGAGGCTGAAAGATGCTTCCCCCTGACCAGGGGTCTCTCAAAAAGGGCATACAGGCATTATGTTAACGGGTGGCTGCTCTCCGGTTGGATCTTCTCCGAGGGTTGTTCGGCAAAGGTGCTACTGAAAGTGCTCGACAGCTTGCGAAGAAAGGCGTGCTTCTTATTGACCCTACATCCCTTCGGGGGCAGATTGCGTGGCCAGTGGAGCGCAAAGCAGCAGCGGTCCGAATGCGAGTATCGGCTCTCCGAGCAGACCAAGCGAGCCAAGGAGGCCGAGGACCGCGCTCGCCAGGAGGGCGAGACCCGGAAGGTGCTGGAGGAGGAGCTCAACCGGCTGCGCCCGCAGAAATAGCCGTGAGGCTGGATGGCGCGGAGATGAGCCTCTGGCGGTAGCGGAGGAGGCGATCCGGCGACAAAGGGGCGGGCCGGGGCGATGAGCAGGAAGCAGCGCCTGCGATCCGATAGCTCGGGGAGGGGGCATGCAAGTTGACCGGGGCCGTGCCGCGGCCACGAGACCGACCCTGCCCACGTCCCGCTTCGGCGTGGGCGCGCCCACAATCCCCGGGCGGTGGGTGACACGATCAGCCGTCGCGGTCGTCCCCGCACGGACAAGGGAGGAGGACGGACCATGGACCGGGCGCAGGAACTGGTATCCCAAGTGCGGGAGGAGATCGCAGATGTCGAGGCGCGTCTTGCTGCGCACCCCTGGATCGCCGCGCTGGAGGCGGGGCGGCTGATTCGGGAGGATCTGGTGCTGTTTGCCGCCCAGCAGCGGCGCATCATCGGGAGCGACCTCCGGAGCGTCGCCCTCCTGGTCCATCGCTATGGGGATGGTCCAAGCGGCCGCTTCTTTGGGGAGAGCTTGAAGACCGAGGCGATGGCGCTGGAGGCCTTGGACGACTTTGCGAAAGCCCTGGGCGCGGATGCCCACGCCCTGGCGGCTATCCCGCCGCTGGCGGCTGCGCAGACCTACACGCACTTCGTCGCCTGGCTGGCCCTCTACGGATCGGACGCGGAATTTGCCGCGGCCTTCCTCGTCAACCTGCCGGCCTGGGGCAAGAACTGCGGGCGGCTGGCCATAGCCCTACGGGCCCGGTACCACCTCGAGGATCGGGCGGTGGCCTTCTTCAATCTCTTTGCCACCGACGCGCCCGGCTTCGCGGAGGCGGCTCTCGCCGTCATCCGACGGGGGCTCGACCGCGACGTGGCGCCCGCGGCCATCCGGGAGGCGGCCCGACTCCTCCAGCAGTACGAGCTGATGTACTGGGACGCGCTGCAAGCTGTCGCCGAAGGGCGAGGATGAAGCGCACATGAAATACGAAGATCTGTTCCGGCTCGACGGCCGTGTCGCCGTGATCGTGGGCGCGGGCTCCGGGATCGGCGCGGCGTCGGCAAGAGGCCTGGCGGCGTTCGGGGCGCACGCGGTCTGTGCGGACGTCAACCTGGAAGGAGTGAAGGCCGTCGTCGCCGAGATCACGGGGGCGGGGCAGGCCGGGGAGGCAGTTGGCGTGAATCTCACCGATTCGGCGAGCGTCACGGGCCTCCTCGACGGCGTGCGCTCCCGCCATCGCACGCTGGATATCCTGGTCACGACCCCGAGCATCAACATCCGCAAGCCGCTGGTCCGCTATGCCGACGAGGAATTCGACCGAGTCGTCGATCTGAACTTCAAAGGCACCTTCCGGCTGCTGCGGGGCGCCGGGGCGATGATGGCGCAGCAGGGCCGCGGCAGCATCATCGTGATCTCCTCGATTCGCGCCCAATCCGTGGAGCCCGGCCAGGGGATCTACGCGGCAACGAAGGCCGCACAGGTGCAGATGGCGCGGGTGCTGGCCGCCGAACTCGGCTCGCAGGGCGTACGCGTGAACGCCATCGCGCCAGGGGTCGTCGACACCCCGCTGGTTGGCCAGATCAAGACCCATCCCGAGTGGTATCAGGCGTACGCGGCCCGGTCGATTCTGGGCCGGTGGGCAATGCCCGACGAGTTGGCGGGGCCGGTGATCTTCCTGGCCTCAGATGCCAGCAGCTTCGTCACCGGGGCCGTGCTCTTCGTGGACGGCGGGTGGACGGCCGTGGATGGGAGGTATATGCCACCGCTGTAGCGAGCCATTCCGCTCGGGACGCGCTGCATCCGGCTCCTTGATGCTCGCCCGTTCTCCACAGGAATAAGCCCGCCGGCTCTCGGGTCAGGGGCTTTCCTCTTGCTTGCTGACAATAGTACCGGACCCCGATTACGGGCCGAGTGGCGGACGGCGGACGGTTCGGCGTTGACACGCATCCAGGCGTGCGATACCGTCGGCATGACTGCTAACCGGGGAGCCTCCTGGAAGACGTACCCGAGGAAGAACGCCGAGCCAACAGGACCAAACTCTCCGAGAGTACGGATGGGGGTGTGAAAATGGCGAGCGCGGACCGGGGCGTCGAGGACTGCTTCTGGATCCGCTACAAATTCACCCTCCCGCAGAATCGGGTCCGGGAGTTTCATGTCCGCCTTCGGCCGGACACGTTGGCCCTCATCAGCGACGCCCGCGAGCCCTATCCGGGGTGGACTCGCCTCAGCCACGAACAGTGCGCCAACTGCCCGCGCCGACCGGAGGCTCACGAGTACTGCCCGGTGGCCGTGAATCTGGTCGAGGTCGTCGAGTACTTCAAGGATGTCTGGTCCTATGAGCAGGCCGAGGTGGAGATCTCCACCGCAAGCCGAACTTTCACGAAGCAGACCCCCCTGCAGGACGCACTGAGCAGCCTGGCCGGGATCTACATGGTCACCAGCGGCTGCCCGATCCTGGACAAGCTGCGCCCCCTGGTGTACACCCACGTGCCCTTCGGGGGTCTCGAGGAGACGATGTACCGCGCGGTCGCCATGTATTGCCTCGCCCAGTTCTTTCGCAAGCAGCGCGGCAAGGATCCGGATTGGGAGCTGACGGGACTGGCGAAAATTTACGCGGACGTCGCGGTGGTCAACAAGTCCTTTCACCGGCGCCTGCTCGACGTCGGCACAAAGGAGGCCGGCCGGAACGCCCTCATACGGCTCGACTCCTATGCCCAGTATACGAACAGCCAGCTCTTCCAGAAGGGACTCGGGGAGATCGAACGGTTCTTCGAGTCCTATCTCAATGAGTAGGGGCGGTGTGAAAGGGGGCGTTCGTCTTAGTCGGATTGGTGCAGTCCGCGCTCCCGCAGATACTCCTCCGGCGTGTCGAGATCCACGAGGATCCCGGGATCGGCGCACTCCACGTCCCGGGCGTCGTCGTCGTGGCGCGCCAGCAGGGCGCGAAGCCCCCCGGCCGGAGCCTCCCGCAGGATCTCGGCGGCGTAGGAAGTCGCGATGAGGGGCGGGTGGCCGCGCCTCGCGCCGCAGCACGGGTAGAGGATCCCCGCAGGACTCCGATCGCGTTCCTCGATCAGAAGGGTGAGCGTTGCGCTGCGCACGAGCGGCATGTCCCCCGGGAAAAGGAAAAACACGCGCACCGCGGGCGGGAGGCTCTGGACGCCGGCCTGGACCGAGGTATACATCCCTTCCTCGAATCGCTCGTTCCGCACCCACGGCACCCCTTCACGGTCCAGCAGCGGCGTCAGCCGATCCGCCTTCCATCCCACGACGACACGAATGCTCGCCACGCCGGCTTCGCGCAGGGTGGCGAGGACGCGTTCAATCACGCTGGCGGGACCGAAAGGGAGGAGCGGCTTGAAGGCGCCCATGCGGCGGGAGCATCCCGCGGCGAGGACGATGCCCGCGATGTCCGCGTATGCCGGCACGCCTTAGCCCTCGCCGCGACGCGCCGCCCGCGCGGCGACCAGTTGGGCCGCGATGCTCAGCGCGATCTCTTCCGGGGTCTCCGCTCCGATCGAGAGGCCGATGGGGCAGGCGACCCGGGCGAGGTCGGCCGGCGTGAATCCCTCCCCCGCGAGCTGCTGGAAGACGGCGTCCCGTTTCCGCCGGCTGCCGATCATGCCGATGTAGCCTGTCCGCTGGCGCAGGGCCTGGCGCAGGACAGCCTGGTCCCCGGCGTGGCCGCGGGTGACGATGACGAGGGAAGAGTCGAAGTCGACGGCGAGGCCGTCCAGGGCAGAGTCGAGGGAAGGGGCGACGACCAGCTCGTCCGCCTGCGGGAAGCGTTCCGGTGAGGCGAACTCCGCCCGGTCGTCCACCACGACGGTCCGAAAGCCGAGCCAGCGACAGAGCGGAGCGAGGCGCTCCGCGATGTGGCCGGCGCCGAAGACGTACACGGTGTCCGGGGGGACGAGCGGCTCGACGAAATACCGCACGGCGCCATGCGCCACGAGGAAAGGGATACTCGGGGCGGAGGAGGGGAGGAGGTCCTCCGGGGGCAGGTGGCCGGAGAGCGGGATGTCCGCCGCCACTCGTCCCCCGGCGAGGAGCAGGCGTCCCGTCAGAATCTTGTCGCCAGTGTCCAGCATGGCCGTGGCGAGCCAGCCGCGGCGCCGTTCCACGAGGTGCGCGAGGACCTTTCCGAAGAACTCCCGCTGAGCCGGCTCGGCGCCATCGAGGGGTTCGACGAGGACCTCCGCCTCGCCCCCGCAGATCATCCCGGCGTCCGCCGCCTGCGTCGGGTCCAGGGAGAGGGACCGACAGATGGCGCGGCCGGCCCCGAGGACCTCGCCGGCCCAGCCGGTGACCCGGGCTTCCAAGGCACCGCCGCCCACGGTTCCGACAGACCGACCGTCCGCCTGAACGAGCATCTTGGCCCCGGGCCCGCGCGGTCCCGAGCCCGTGAGGCGAAGGAGCGTGCAGAGGGCGACCCGCTCTCCGCCGCCCAGGAGGGCGACGAGGCGGCGGAAAAAACCTGTCGGGTCGGCCATGCCGTCCGGATTGAGGCCGAGAGGATCGATCACTCGGGTCCAGCCTCCCTGTGCACCGCTGGCCGTGCCTGTCTGCAGGCCTCCGTTCCTCCGGCCGCGGAGGCGGTGCCCGCGCCCTCCGTGTCCGAAGTCTGGCAGAGAGCATCGCCCAGGTCCTTCGTGCTGTCAAGGCGTAGCAATCGGGGGGGTCGAGAATGGCAGTGGTGGATACAGGCGGGGATTACGCAAGGGTGGAGGCGCTCCTGCTGGAGGCGGGACTCAGCATGCCGCCGATGCCCGACGCTGCCCTGACCCGGCTGAAGGAGCGGGAGGAGTGGTGCTTCAGTACGCGTGCCTTCAAGGTGCCGCCGTATGACATCCAGCACTATGTGCGCAAGGCGGTGGCGGGCGCTTCCCCCGACTACGTCTTGATCGCGCAGGCGGGGCGGGCGGGCACCGCGTACGCGATGCACTACTTTCTGGTGCAGGGTCCCCTGCAGCTCTTCCTCCAGATCGGCTGGGGCGAATTCTCCACGGGCCGGGAGCGATCGACGGCCTTGGTGAACGAATGCTTCGTCTTGGCCCACCACCTGGTTGAGGCCATTCCCGAGGCCATTCGCCGCGGCCAACTCACCCGGGACGGGCGGCTCACGGTGGTTGCCTCCGATCTCGCGGGAGGCTTCTGGGAAGTTGCACGGCGCGGTGAGCGCGGCACTCAGCCAGCGCCGCAAACCCGGCGGCTGCCCCGAGGTGCCCTCGCGCCGCCAGAGATCCTCGGACAGGCCGTGCGCTGGTGCCGAGGAAAGACGTAGTCGGCTCACGGCCCGTGTGCCGCCAACCGCTAATCCTCCAGCCCGTACAGCCGGGCGGCATTGTCGTGGAGGATCATTCGCCCCGTCCGTTCCGCATCCCTTTCGGCCATGAGCCCCAGGCGGACTGCGTCTGGCAGGACCTCGGCGAGGGCGATCTTCGCCGTCTTGGCGGCGAGCCAAGAAATCTCCGGCGAGCCGTGGCCGCCGCTGCCGATCATCAGCTTGGACACGGGGGCCATCCCGATCACATCGCGATAGCACTCGACGATCCGCTGGGAGATCCAGGGGGTCGTCCAGCCGAGGTCGACCCAGACATGGGGGAAGGCGTGGGCCATCGCACCGGCATGCTGGATCCAGGGGTGGCCAGCGTGGAGGAGAACGAGCCGCGTCTGGAGGAACCGGGGCTGCCGGAGGATGGGGACGAGGAGAAAGGGATCGGTATCGGCGATAGGGCCGTTCCAGAGCCCACCGGTGAAACCGGTGTGGATGTGAAGCGGGATCTTCAGGTCCTGGCACTGGAGCATCGTGGCCAGCCAGACCGCCGTGTAGAGCTTCCTGAAGGCGTCGCCATCTCCCGCCTGGGCGGCGGGGAAGAGTCGTTCGGCCTCGTCGGCCTCCACCGGTGCCGCGCCGAGACCGACGAGCTCGCCCGGGTGGGCCTTGATGCCGACGAACCCATCCTGTCGGATGGCCCGCTCGATGCTGTCCTGGAAGCCTCGGAGGAGTTCGGAGTACGAGCCGCAGGCCTTCAGGAGCTTCTGAACGAGCGGGTCCATCTGGAGCAGCCGGAGCTTCCGCCCAGGGGTCAGGTCGAGGATCGGATCGTTGATGGGGAGACCGGAATCCATGACCGAGGCCACGATGCCGGCATCCGCATAGAGCATCTTGGCATAGCCGGCGAGTCCCGCCTCCGCCGTCCGGCGGTTCCGCTCGGCCGTTACCGCCTCCAGTTCGGCTTTGCAGCCGAAGAGTTTGGCAAGCTGACACGCCGCCGTCAGGACAACGCCCATGTAGGGGAAGTGGAAACGGAGTTCATCCGTGGCGCCCCAGAGCTTGGCCTTGGCGACGCCGGGGGTGGGGAGATCGGCCATCCCGTGGAAGAACTCCCGGGCGAGCCATATGGGTTCGAGGGTCTGCTTGTCAGGTTCGAGGACGTGGCAATGGTTGTCCACGACGGGGCAGTCCGTGAAATCAAGCATGAGGTGTCTCCATTCACCTGCCCCGCTGGGCCTTCTCGATCTTGGCCCATTCGTCCCTCAGCGAGACCGCGCGGTTGAACACCAGCTTGCCCTCTGCGGAATCGGGGTCCACGCAGAAATAACCCTGCCGCTCGAATTGGTAGATGCTCCCGACCTGCGCGCCAGCCAAGCTGGGCTCGACCCAGCAGCCGGGCAATACCCCCAGGGAGTTGCGGTTCAGATTTGCCAGAAAATCCTGGTCCTCCCCCACCTCATCCGGATTCTCTTTCACGAAGAGCCGGTCATACAACCGCACCTGGGCGGGCACGGCGTGCGCCGCCGAGACCCAGTGGATGGTCGCCTTCACTTTGCGGCCATCCGGCGCATCGCCGCCGCGGGTGGCCGGGTCGTAGGTGCAGCGCAACTCCACGACGTTCCCCTGCCCGTCCTTTATCACGTGCACGCACTTGATGAAGTACCCATAACGCAGGCGCACTTCGCGCCCCGGCGCGAGCCGGTAGTACTTGGGCGGCGGGCTCTCGCGGAAGTCCTCCTGCTCGATGTACAGGATGCGCGAGAACGGCACGCGGCGCGTTCCGGCACTGGGGTCCTCGGGGTTGTTCACGGCCGTTACCTCCTCCGCGTGCGATTCAGGGAGATTCTCGATCACCACGCGCAGGGGCTTGAGCACGCCCATCACGCGTGGCGCGCGCCGATTCAGGTCCTCGCGCAGGCAGTGCTCCAGGAGGGCGATGTCCACCGTGCTGTCCTTCTTGGACACGCCGATCCGGTCGCAGAAAGCCCGGATGGCTTCCGGCGTGTACCCCCGGCGGCGCAGGCCGGAAAGCGTGGGCATCCGCGGGTCGTCCCAGCCCTTGACGTGCCTGTCCTGCACCAGCCGCAAGAGCTTGCGCTTGCTCAGGACCGTGGAGGAGACATTGAGGCGCGCAAACTCGATCTGCCGGGGGTGGTAGATCTCCAGCGCGTCGAGATACCAGTTGTAGAGCGGGCGATGATCTTCGTACTCCAGCGAGCACAGGGAGTGGGTGATGCCCTCGATGGAGTCCGACTGGCCGTGGGCGAAGTCGTACATCGGGTAGATGCACCATCGGTCGCCCGTTCGGTGGTGCGTGGCGTGGAGGATGCGGTACATCACGGGGTCGCGCAGGTTGATGTTGCCGGAGGCCATGTCGATCTTGGCGCGCAGGGTGCGCGAGCCGTCCGGGAACTCCCCGGCCCGCATGCGCGCGAAGAGATCCAGGTTTTCCTCCACCGTCCGCTTGCGGTACGGGCTCTCCGTGCCCGGCTGGGTGAGGGTCCCCCGGTACTCGCGGACTTCGTCGGGGCTCAGGTCGCACACGTAGGCCTTGCCCTTCTTGATGAGCGTGGCCGCGAACTCGTACAATCGCTCGAAGTAGTCGGAAGCATAGTACAGCCGGTCTTCCCAGTCGAACCCGAGCCAGTGGATATCCTGCTGGATGGACTCGACGTACTCCACCTCCTCCTTCACCGGATTGGTGTCATCGAAGCGCAAGTTGCACTTGCCGCCGAACTCGGCCGCGATGCCGAAGTCGATGCAGATGGCCTTGGCGTGCCCGATGTGCAGATAGCCGTTGGGCTCCGGCGGGAAGCGGGTGTGGACGTGCGTGTACCGGCCCGCTTTCAGGTCTTCCGTCACTGCGGCCCGGATGAAATCTACCAGTTGATTCGATTCGTTGGATGTCATGGTCACATCTCTTCTGGGTAGGGGGTTTCACCGGACAGGACTGACGGTGCGCCCGCATCTCGCGCGCCGGCCCTCGCGTCCTCCTGGGTACCACGCCTCCGCCCCTCGACTGCCCCGAGCATGCCGCACCCGTGCGGCTGCTGTCAAGCCGGAAGCGCAGCCGGAGCCGCCGCAAGAATCCGGAGGCGCGCGCCGGCGCCCGCAGGGAGGACTCGGAGTTGCGGCGATTCTGCTTGACACTGGGCGGGAATCCCCGTAAAGTGCGCCCTGCCTAAGGTTCAGACGGTCCCTGATGATTTGGCCGATGCCGCGAGGACCCAAGCCTCGCGGCATTTTTCTTTTCTTAGCGGTGTGGCCCCATCCGGAGGGATGGAGTCTCACCAGGAGGACGTATGGGCTTCCGAGATGGGCGGGATGGGGACATGGCGGGCTCCGAGACCGGTCAAACGGCACGACGACGTCCGCTTGAGGTGACCGTCGGGGATCGCGGGGTGGAAGGCGCGATCCGGCTCTTCAAGCGGATCGTCCTCCGGGATGGGATCCTGCGTGATCTCAAGCGACGGGCCCATTACGAGAAGCCAGGGGACCGCCGCCGCCGGAAGGCGCGGGAGGCGGTTCGCCGCCAACGCAAGCAGCGCGCGAAGGCCCTGTTGCGAGGCGAACAGGTCGACTAGGCGTCGAAGCCTGGTGGGTCAGATCGGCCACGGTGGGAGCGGGCCGACGGCCGGGTGGGAGGGGAACGGTTGCCGCTTGAGATCGTGACGCGCCGGAATGCCGGCGGAAAGGGTCGAGATCATGGGAACGCGGCTGTACGTTGGGAACCTGCCATTCGAGGCGGACGAAGCGCAGCTCCGGACACTGTTCCAGGAAGGCGGCCGGCAGGTGAGTGAAGTCAAGATCGTGACTGATCGCGATACGGGGCGCCCCCGCGGGTTCGCCTTCGTCGAGATGGGAAGCCAGGCAGATGCCGAGGCGGCCATCAATGCCCTGAATGGGACACAATTCGGCGGACGGACGTTGACGGTGAACGAGGCCCGCGAGTCCACGCCGCGCCGTGGCGGCGCCGGTGGCGGCGGACGCCCGGGCGGCGGACGCCGGTATTGAGATCCCACCTGCACGCGCCGCTTTCGGGAGACCTTCGGGAATCTGAAGGGCCAGCCCTCGGTGATCTGAGGTCCGAGCGAACCTACTGGATCCCCCGGGCCGGCCTTCGACTGCCCCAGGGGATCCATTTTTTTTGGAACAGATTCAGCGCCCGCAGGCTCCTTGCTCCCTGCCCCCGTGTTTCCCCGCGCCGTGCCTCCCTCATCACCTGCATGCAGCCAATCGCAGCCGGGGTGCTGTCCAGAAGTCCGGAAGGGCGTCACTGTCTCCAGACACAGCAGATGGCCCTAGCCCTGGCATCTTCGCGACCCAGGCTCTCGACGCCGTAATTCTCCTCGATGGTCCGCAAGAGACTGTAGTGGTCGTACCGGCTACCGGTCGTACCGCCCGCCCTGACCATCGGCCCGACGAAGGTGGTGTAGATCCGGTTTCCCCAGGCTCCGGCGTTCTCGTCAAAGGTGACGACAACCAGCGTGTCCTTCATGAAAGATGGATCCTTGAGCAGGGGCGACAGGAATGACTTGAGCCAGGCGTCCGCGTACTTGACGCCCGTGTCGTGGCCGTCGTTCTTCACGTTGGGGATGTAGAGACTGTACTGCGGCAGGACATCCCCGGCCACATCGGCCCGCAGTCGCTCCGCGTTCACGATCCGATCGCAGCGGGCAGAGTTCTCCTGGACATTCCGGAAGGAGATGTACGGTTCGTGCCGGCGGACGTAGAGGCCGTCGGGCGAGGAGGTTCCGCGAAAGCAGGGGGAGGGGAGGTTTTCGGCGTACACCTTCCAGGTCACGCCCGCGGATTCGAGGAGGTCCACGAGGCTCGTCGCATCCAGATCTTTCGGGGAGTCGTGGGCGATCCCGAGGGTGCTGCCTGCCGCCATGGCCAGGTAGTTTGGGTACGAGGGATGGGCGACGCCATGGTAGTCCGTGAAAAGCGCGCCGATCGAGGCCAGATGTCTGAGGAAGGGCTGGCGAAGGGCCTGGTCATAGTCCGTGTTCTCCAGGACCACGATGAACACTCGATGGAACATGCCGCGGGGAGGCAGGGGCATCTCCACTGGTGCCTCGCCTGCCGGCGAATGCGAGGCAAGCCCAGCCGCACATACGATCGTGGCGATCGCCACGGAGATGAGGATTCCCCGGTCGAGATTTCTCCTGGTTTTCATCGCGTCGCCTTGCCAAGAGTAGCCTTGGATCGGATGATAGCATGCTTATCGATCTTCCGAAATGAACGGAACGCCGTCTCGGGGTCCTGCTCCTGGTCGGTGAAGCGGTGCTGGTGGAAGTCCACAGAGCCGGTGTTGGCGTGGGTCTCCCCGTAGGGCTTGTAGGTGAGGCGCTGGACCTCGGTGCCGCTGCTATTGGTCAGGACGTTCAGGCTCCCCAGGTGGTCCCCGTGGACGAAGTAGATCCCGGCGTTGATCCCGCCCGTGACCCGGGTCGCCACGCGGAGGTTTCCGACAAAGAGGTGCTTCACCTGGACCCCGTCGGTCACGTGGTCCTCGTAGGCCCCGGCGTAGCGGATGGTCCGGCCGCCCCCCACTTTCTTCACGCGCACCCCATCCCCGCTGTAGGCGAAGGTGGTGGCATTCCCCCCTTGCAGGATGCTCACCGGCTTGTTGTCGGCATCCCAGACGAGGGTTCGAGGCCTGTCGGGGAGAAGATCTTCACTCGGCTCAGCGCTGGAGGCCCGGCGGGAACAGGCTGGCGATTGGGCTATGAGGCAGGGGGAGAAACGGCGTGCAGCAGTGCTGCGGAGAGCAACAGAGGAGAGCGCTACTTGAAGTGAATAACCTTCAAAACCTCCCCACGTCCCGCACCACGGGTGGCCTTCGGCGGCAGCCGCGCTGAGCGGCGGGGCGCCGGACTAGAAGACATCGTCTTCCCCGGGGAGCAGGCAGCGCGAGCACCGCAACGTGGCGGCCCACCGGAGACCGCCGGGGGACACTGGCGCGCCGCTCCCGCTCTCGGCAGCCCGGACTAGGCCGGGTGGGTCCCTCGGGCAGCGAGCCGGCCGGATGGCACCACTACGATGGGGCACGGGAGATCCTCACGGAGCGGTCTCGGGGGAGGACGGCATGCAGCAGGTTTGAGATGCGTTCAGGAATCAGCATCGAGAGGAGGAATTTACCTTGACACCGAAGAAACGGCCGGGTCCCCCTAACGATTCTATGGGGCGGGCTCCGAGACGAGGCTATTGAACGGACTGGAGCGCGGACTTTGGGACCCAGCAGAAAAGGTCCTTCCCGACAACAGCGAGGACTACTGACCCGTCCTTGTACGGCCCACCAGGAATCTCCACGACGCCGACTCTCTGCCTCTGCCGGAGGCTCTCAAGCTGCTCCCGACCGGGAATGCCAGCCCTGCACGTAACCGAAATAGTATGTGGAATTACCTCAGCGTGGCGGGCTACGTAGTAGAAAAGGGTGTCGTCCCACCGATGGATTGTTTCAGTCTCGCTGCGGTGTGTCACCTTCTTAAGTTCCCGCCAGTCGTCACTCGCCTCGCCTTCTTCAACTGTGTCAATTGTTAAGATTTCGTCTATCCCATCACCGTCCAGGTCTCGAAAGCTGATCTTTCCTCGGAACAGACGACCTGGGACCTCGCCTTGCGGGCCTGGCGGCCATCCCTTGTTCAGATCGTGACGAGTCCAGGCCCAGATCAATCGCAGCCGCTTCCCGTCCCAGCGGTAGAGGTCCTCCCCTGAATGTCGCCATCCGGACCCGCCGCCACGGACATACAGAAGGAGTTGATGCTGTCGCCCCGGGAACAATTGCACCGCCTGCATGGATTCGATGAAGCCGAGGCCAACAATCGGCTCCATTGGGACATACCGCCCGTCGATTTCCCTGAGGATTACGAGGTTCCCACGATATGGGGGAAACGAAATCCCAACCGCGACGTCGGGGGTGTGCGGGTTAGTGAAGCGTCCAACCAAGACGGAGTCTTCCGAGAAGGTATCCGACTCGTGGGCCAAGATGTCACTCTTGATCTTGCGCGCTAGATCCTCCTTTGCCCTCGACCGGGAGGAGGAACTTGGGGACAGCAGCACCCTCACAAGGGCATCGTAGGTTTCCGCGGCAACAGGTGCTCCCAAGCCCGGCGGGACATCCGACCCTATCACAAGCGGAAGCAAGATCCCCCAGATGAACGAGCATCGTGCAAGCAAGGATTGGGTGCGATAGGCTACCACGGGACCCCTCTGTAGAAGTAAAGGGAACCCGATCCGTAATAGATCCGTGTGGCACTTGGCTGAGTTGCCCAACTCGGAGCCGTTATACTCGGATCAAAGAAGTGGGTGACGCCCGGGATTGGATTTTGATGCGGACTGGCGTTCAGAACCTCCGCGCCCGCTCCGAATGATTGGTTCCAAGCTTTCAATTCGATGAGATTGGGGATCCTGAGCTCGTACTGAGGCGCAAACCAGGTTTCCGCAATTTGCTCGTACGTCAAACCCCGACCAGCTTCGAATCGGTTCCGCATTGTCCATCCAACGCCAAGCTTGTCCTCGTAACTCGCCCCCCCGGCCTCACCATAGATCGTTGCTCCCATCGCTCGCTGCGCAGGAGTCGCGCCCTCCGCGACCGCATTTGCAGCTCGTTGGATATCTCTGCCGCTGGGTCTTCCCCCAGGGCCAGCCACTAGATTATCTTCCGCCTCGGTCAGTGTCGGTGACGTGATCGACCCTTGCTCCTGTTGTCCGTTCGGCCCCGCATCGGGCGGGTTGCCGAATAAGCCAAGGATTCCCCCGTTGAGCGCCCCACTGACAGCCCCTACCGATGGCGGGTCGATCGTGCTGGCCGTGACCGTAGGCACCCCGAACCACCCGCTGACGATGTCCGTGATCCCCGTGACGACGGATGACAGAGTGTCCCAGAGGTCGATAATGAACTCAAACTGCTGCCCGCTCGGATCCACCATCGTGACAGGATTGTTGCCGACATAGCTGTACCGGGTCAAGGACTGGGGGTTGCCGGGGTCGAAGACGATCGAATCCGGCGACACGAACCGGCCCAGGGCGGGATTGTAGTACCGCGCCTGGTAGAAGTACAGCCCCGTCTCCGGGTCCTGCTCCTGGTCGGTGAAGCGGTACTGGTGGAAGTCCACGGAGCCGGAATTGGCCTGGGTCTCCCCGAAGGGGCGGTAGGTGAGGCGCTGGACCTCCTGGCCGCTGCTATTAGTGAGGACGTTCAGGCTCCCCAGGTGGTCCCCGTGGACGAAGTAGATGCCGGCGTTGATGCCGCCCACCACCCGGGTGGCTACTCGGAGGTCCCCGAGGAAGAGGTGCTTCACCTGGACCGCATCGGTCACATGGTCCTCGAAGGCCCCCGCGTAGCGGATGGTCCGGCCCCCGCCGACCTTCTTCACCCGGCCCCCATCCCCGCTGTAGGCGAAGGTGGTGGCGCTCCCCCCTTGCAGGATGCTCACCGGCTTGTTGTCGGCATCCCAGGCGAAGGTCCGCGTCCCATCCGCGACCAGGTTCCCGTTGCAGTCGTAGGTGTAGCTCTTGCCGTCGGAGGTGGCGGTCACCGCATGCGGCATGAGGCGCCCACAGGTCTGCCCCGTGGCCCCGTAGGCGTAGGTCACCCCGGCCTTCGTGAGGAGGTTGCCAATGCTGGAATACGTGTGGCTGTGACTCCCGTAGGGGCCCGTGGCGGTCAGCAGACGGTCTCGATCGTCGTAGGTGAAGCCCTGCGAGCTATTGGCATCGCGCTGATCGGTGATCGAAGTGACGTTCCCGCCGTTGGTGTACGCGTACTGGAGGTTCTGAAGCGTGGTGCCGCCCCCAGTCGTCTGGTGCGTGAGGAGGCGGAGCGTGGTAGACGCATACGTATCGCTGCGGACGGCCCCGTTGCCGGAGGTGAGCTGGGTGATCTGGCCGGCGGCACTGCATGCGAGCGTGCCAGGTTCTCTTGGACCGTTGGCCCCCCGCATTCTATCAAAACCACTGCCGGGGCCCTGCTATTCCCAACTTGTGGGGTCGTTCTCCTACACAACAGCCAAATCCACTAACACCAGTTCAGTAAGCAGACTTGAGTTCAAGCCTGCCAAAAGATTGCTGGCGATCTCATAGTAAGCGATAGGTGCTTCATCCGACAGGACGATCCTCACCCACTTCCCATCAGCGCTCAATTCGTAGCGTGGGCTAAACTCAAGTGAGCAACGATCCACCCCTTCCGGGACTTGTTCTAGATGAAGTGTGCCAGAGCTTTCGACAGATGGCACATTGCGAATCGGGCAAATCTTCCAAAGGGCCTTGTTGGTGTACGCATCCAAAGACCGTAATTTCCTGTCCGCCCCTTCGAAGGTCAGGGTCAGCGTGTCGGCGATGACAAAAAATTGAGGCTTCTGCCTTATTCCGAGTCGGCCCTCAACCGCTTCCGCTAGCGTTGGTGCAGAGCGGAGGACGGGCAGGTGGGGAGAAACATCGTAGAGTAGAGTTAGATCGCCTTCTCGGTAGAGACATCGCCCCACGATTCCTATTTTGCCTGTGCAAAGCCTCACTCGGAGATCCATAGCGAGAAACTCACTTGTAAAGAAAATGAAGGATGGTCCTGTCTGCCTCGCGGTATATTATTTCTAATTCATACTTGGTACCGTTGATCCACACTTGCTGGGCAATCCTTGCTGCGCCAGCGGCAGCTTGTGGATCAGGCATACGCTGACCCGATAAGATGGCGTCGGCCAGTGTCAGCCGTGGGACGTAGCGTCCGGCTTCTGCCATGTGCTGTGCTGTGGTTTGGGTAAAGTTGAGCTCTCCCGCTAGCTGCAAAAGGGCGCGCTCATCAGCCGTGATCCCGGTCGTCGCTACGCTTATGGGCAGCCCGCCCTGGCCGCCCAGAGCGGCAGCACCCGCGCCCGCCCCCATGGTGCCTGCAACCGATCTCGTGATATCGAGGAGCTCGGCGACTCCGGGATCAGTCCCGAGGTACTGCAAGCCCAGACTGAGGCCGGAACTCTCGGACTCGCCGGATAGGAGCTGGCGGATTCCGACCTCCAGGTCGAGGGTACCCGATGCCCCCAGGCCAAGCGCCAGGGGCAGCGCGAGACCGGACGTCCCTCCTGCCAAGGCCGCCGCGCCAGCCATTTCCGCGATGCCTGCTCCCGCCCGCACCCCACCGAGGAGCCTCGTCCCCAGATTCCAGTCCTCGCCTCCCGGGACCGCCCCCGTGTTGGTAACGGGAGGGAGGGACCATGTATCCATGATGGTCTGGGAGATGACGAGGGTCGAGGCCTGCTGCGCGGCCATATCCGCCTCGTAATCCCAGATGCCATGCCCGCTCGGGTCCACCAACGTGGCAGGGTTGTTCGTGACATAGCTGTACCGGTTGAGACTCTGGGGCTTACGGGGATGGGGTACGATCGCGTCCGGGCTGAGGAACCGCCCCAGGACGGGATTGTAGTACCGCGCCTGGTAGAAGTACAGCCCCGTCTCGGGGTCTTGTTCCTGCCCGGTGAAGCGGTGCTGCTCGAAGTCCACGGAGCCGACGTTGCTGAAGGTCTCCCCGAAGGGCGTGTAGGTGAGGCGCTGGACCTCCGCTCCGGCCCCGTTCGTCAGCACGTTCAGGCTCCCCAGGCGGTCCCCGTGGAGGAAGTACGCGCCGGCATTGAGGCCGGCGTTGACCCGGCTCGCCACGGGACGCGCGCCCGCCAAGATATACTTCACCTGCACCTGGTCGGTGACGTGATCTTCCAGGCCCCCGGCATAGCGGATAAGGGATACCGGCCCCTGTTTCTTGAGCCGGGCCCCATCGCCGCTGTAGGTGAAGGTGGTCGTGCCGCTGCCCACGCGCGTAATGGCGGCCGGCCTGTTGTCGCTATCCCAGAACAACGCCCGCTCGTTGTCCGCCACCATGTTGCCGTTGCAGTCATAGCGGTAGCTCTTCCCATCCGAGGTGCTCGTAACCGCGTGGGGCATGAATCGCCCGCAGGTCTGGGCCGTCGCCCCATAGGTGTACGTCACCCCGGCCTTGCTCGTGAGATTGCCGAGAGCATCGTAGGTATAGCTCTGCGTGCCGTAGGCGCCCGTGGCGCTTGTGAGCCGGTCCAGGGCGTCGTACTGGAAGGTCTGGCTGTTGCCGGGATTCCGGCCGTCCACGATGTGGGTCACGTTTCCGACGTTGTCGTACGTGTAGTCGAGGTCCTGGAGCCCTCCCCCGCTGCCGGTCGTGACCAGACTCTGGAGCCGCTGCGTGCGCGGGTCATAGCCGTACTGGGTGACGGTCCCGTCCCCCGAGTGCACCTCGGTGGGGTGGCCGGCCGCGTCGTAGGCCATGGCGGTGACATACGCCTGGGCCCCGACAACCGAGGCCAGGGCCCCGGCGGTATAGCCATAAGTCACAACCTCCCCATCCGGGTAGGCCAAGGTTGCCACCCGGCCCAATGCGTTGTAGGTGGTCAGGGCGGTGTAAGCGGCCCCGTCGATGGTTCGGGTCACGCTCGTGGGCCGCCCCAGGGCGTCGTAGGCGTAGGTCTCAGTCCCGGCAAGGTCCGTCATGGCACTCCGCCGGCCCTTCCCGTTGGCGCCCGTATCGTAGCTGAAGACGATGGTGCCGCCCGGCGGGGCCGTATTCTGGGGGCGGAGGTACCCGAGGAGCGTCTGGGTCCCGTACCCCGAGGGCGGACTGGTCGTGGTATCCAGGAGGTAGTCCCCCGTACTCGCGTTGTAGTAGCGGTAGAGGGCCACGAGGCCGTCGCCCGCGCTCCCGTCGAGATACCCCACGGTCGTATCCACGCTATACCCGGACGGCGGATCGCCCGCCGTGGAGTAGTAGTGGGCGCCGGCCCCATTCACGTACCGCACGAGCGCCAGGGTGCCGAGCCAGGGATCGCGGCGGAGGTACCCGGTGGTCCCCTCGTTGACATAGTCCGCAGGCGGGGCCCCGCTCGTCCCGTAGTAGTGATCCGTGTGCTGGGCGCCGGAGGGGGCGGTCCAGAGGTAGGCCGTCGCCGTGCCGGAGAGCCCCGTGCCCGTGTAGGCGAGGCCCCCGCTCTGCGTGAGTGTCGCGCTCCCGCCACTCGGGGGCGTGCTGGAGAGGTACCCGAGGACGGTCGAGGTCGCGTCCAGGGAGAGCCCCCAGCCGACGCATGTGCCGGTGGCGTTGCTGTAACAGGTGGCCTGGTAGGCGGGCACCGTCCCGGTCCCGCCCGTCGCCTGGAGGTACCCGATCAGGGTGCCGGTGGGCGCCGTGCGCAGGTCCCCGCCGGTGCACTGCCCGCTGCTGTTCGCCACGCAGATCCCGCCCTGGTAGACATTGGTGTAGTTGTCGATCGTGGTCTTCGAGCCCCGGGCGAGCGGGAGCAGGACGGTGCCGGGGTAGCTCTTGGTAGCCACCCGGTTCAGGGCGTCGTAGGTGAACTGCACGGTCTGCCCCTTGGCGTCCGTCTGGGTGAGGAGATTGCTGGCGGCGTTGTAGCCATAGGACCAGGTGCCCATGTCGGGGTCGGTCAACTGGATCTTGCGGCCCAGGGCGTCGTAGGTAATGCTCGTAACATTGCCCGCTGCATCAGTCACCGTGGTGAGCCGCCCCATGGTGTCATACCCGTAGTGGGTGACCCCCCCGGTCGGCTCCGTGATCTGGATTGTCCGCCGGTACGCGTCCTTGACGGCGGTGCGGCTATGGCCGTTCCGATCGTCCGTATTCCTAATCTTCTATTGCGGGACGTTGTTGACTCAGTGGACTTACCGCTGCTCCACTCTCGCGATCGCCCGTGCAACCCCCGAGGTGAGCCCTCACCAGTGGGGAATGTTGGTCTCGTGGCACCTTCTGCCCGCGCCATCTCGGGACCCTGGTTCGGTCCAGGCGGCGGCGTGGCCGCTGCTGGTCCGCGCGCCGCGGGCTCGCCCCCCGACTCCCGCGTAACTGCGAAGATTCTGGCGCTGCGTTCACTGTCCTGCTGCCTGGGACTCGACGGGTCCGCCATTCGACAGAGAACGAGAAGAGGTTATTGGAGTTATTCCACTGAGTCAACAACGTCCCGCATTACGCATTACAACGTCCCGCATTACGACGGCATGCAGCAGGTTTGAGATGCGGTCAGGAATCGCCATCGAGGGGAGGAATATATCTTGACAGCGCAGAAACGGCCGGGTCCCGCAATACCGCAATACGGCGAGGAAGGGTGTGAGTGTCCGGCAGGGGACACGCCCTTCAGATCCGTGCAGGCTGCGTGTTCAGAAAATGTCGCGGGGTGATGATCGGTAACAATGGAGGCATCCCTCATTGCGAGGTTGAAGGCGGGTCACCTCCTCGCTGGCACGTGCGCTTCGGGTAATGACCATAGATAGATCAGTCCCCACACGTTCAATAGAAAGCAAACGCACAACCACGTGGACGAGCGCCTACCCTTTCTCTTAGCAAGAAGGAAACCCAGGGCGGCGCAGAGCGACATTAGTAACAAAGTTATCAAAGCGCCTACCAATTGAGCTCCGCCATGGTGGAAGGCTTGTGAAATACTTGATCACTCGGATATCAAATCCAGAAATAACGAGCCCAAGGTACACGAAAAAAACAGTTAGCGTACCGAGCAAGAGCCGGCGCCAGTCAGGTTTCATCGTCCCACACCTTGATTCCATGATGGGTTCAGATCACTTGGCAGGGTCACTCTCTGCCAGACAGGATCGTAGATGGTAAATATAATCGGAGAACCAACGCCAATTCCAAGATGAAGCGCTAGCGCTCCGTATTCCGTCGTTCCAGAAGGAGTTGGCTGGGATCTAACGAAGCCGATTCCAAAGTGCTTCGAGAGCCCAAATCCTGTCTCGTAAGCGGCTTCGCGTAGAGGCGGTATCCAACCTACTTGGATGTCGAGACTTACCCCCACCAAAGTGAGCGGGCTATGGCTTCTTTGCTCAACACCTCCCGGATAGGTTACGTTACCCTCACCGCCTGGCATTGTACTACTTATTGACAACGCGAGATACCTCCCCAAGTCCCAAGTACCTGTCGAATTCATCGTGTTAGTCGGGTCATTAATCGTGTAACTGTAGAGATTCGTATTGAGGTCTTGGGGGATTCGACTTGGCCAATCAAGCGTTGCCTCTTCGGAATTGCTCGAGAGAATACTGCCCACGTCGGACAGGGTGAGGCCAGGAAGCCCACTTCCCTGCGCTCCTCCGAGCTGCGGCCCTCCAAGGCTAGTCACATCCGGACTATAACTCAAGTTCGCGTTGACATCATTGACCCCCAGGACAGGCCCCGGGATGGTGACTGGGGGCAGGGACCATAAGTCCATGAGGGTCTGCGAGATGACGAGAGTGGAAGCCTGCTCTTCGGCCCACTCCGCCGTCCGATCCCAAATCCCGTGCCCACTCGGATCCACCAAGGTGGCAGGGTTGTTGGTGACATAGCTGTACCGGTTCAGGCTCTGGGGGTTGCCGGGTTGGGGGACGAGGGCATCCGGCGACACGAACCGCCCCAGGACGGGATTATAGTAGCGGGCCTGGTAGAAGTATAGTCCCGTCTCCGGGTCCTGCTCCTGATCGGTGTAGCGGTACTGGTGGAAGTCCACGGAGCCGGTGTTGGTGAAGGTCTCTCCGTAGGGCTTGTAGGTGAGGCGCTGGACCTCGGTGCCGCTGCTATTGGTGAGGACATTCAGACTTCCCAGGTGGTCCCCGTGGACGAAGTAGGGACCCGCGTTGATGCCGCCCGTCACCCGGGTGGCCACCCGGAGATTTCCGACGAAGAGATGCTTGACCTGGACCCCGTCGGTCACGTGGTCCTCGAAGGCCCCCGCGTAGCGGATGGTCCGGCCGCCTCCGACCTTCTTCACGCGGCACCCCGTCCCCGCTGTAGGCGAAGGTGGTGGCATTCCCCCCTAGCAGGATGCTCACCGGCTTGTTGTCGGCATCCCAGGCGAAGCTCCGGGTCCCGTCCGTGAGCAAGTTCCCGTTGCAGTCGTAGGTGTAGCTCTTGCCGTCCGAGGTGGCAGTGACCGCGTGGGGCATGAGGCGCCCGCAGGTCTGCCCCGTGGCCCCGTAGGCGTAGGTCACGCCGGCCTTGGTGAGGACGTTGCCCAGGGCGTCATAGGTGTAGCTCTGGGTCCCGTAGGGCCCCTGGGCCTGCAGGAGCCGGTCCCGATCGTCGTAGGAGGTCTGCGAGTTGGTGGAATTCAGCAGGTCGGTGATCGTCGTGACGTTCCCGCCGTTCGTGTAGGCGTACTGGAGGTTCTGGAGCGTCGTCCCGCCCCCGCTCGTCTGGTGCGTGAGGAGGCGGAGCGTGGTGGGCGCATAGGTGTCGGTGCGGACGACCCCGTTGCCGGAGGTGAGCTGTAATGGGGGACGTTGTTGACTCAGTGGACTCTCCGCTGCTCCACTCGCGCGATCGCTCGTGCAACCCCCGAGATGAGCCCACAGGGGGTGGGGAGTGTTGGTCTTGTGACAGCGTCTGCCCGCGCCGCCTCAGGGTGCTGGTCCGCGCGCCGCGGGCTCGCGCCACCCCAGCTCCCGCGTAACTGCGAAGATTCTGATGGTCGCTGCGTTCACTGTCCTGCTGCCCCGGACTCGACGGGCCCTCCAGTCGCCAGAGAACGAGCAGAGGTCATTAGACTTATTCCACTGAGTCAACAACGTCCCCCATTATGGGGGGAGGAAAGACTTGGGATGGTGGAGTTGTTGAAGAAGACGACAAAGACAGGGAGGCTCTGCCCAAAGATGACAACGATTACACTCTCGTCGGCTTGGACTCGGCCGGGTAGGAGGCACGGGTGGCAACGAGGCGGTCGGATGGCCCCACTACAATGGCGCACGAGAGATCCCTTGGGAGCGGCCTCGGGAGAGGATGGTAGACGGCACAGCTCTACGGTGCGTTCAGGAATCCGCATCGGAGAGGAGGAGTTTATCTTACACCGAAGAAACGGCCGGGTCCCCGATTACTGACGGTTTTCCTAGAGGCCAATTAGCTCTGCTTATCATCTCTCCCACCAAAGAGTCTCAACCTGAAAGGCATGGCGCAGCTTTTGGGGGAGAACCATTCGCAACGAGAGAAAATTCACCGCACAGACAAAAATGGGGACGACCAGAAGCAGAAGCAAGGAAGGGTCCTGCCGCCATCCCTTGATCGCAAGCGGGCAAGATAACGATCGCACTCAGGCCAGCGAAGACGCAGAAGAAGCGGACCAAGGCAGTCTCGTGAGATCACAATCGATGCGGACCTGACTTGAGGCGCTGTGCGTCTCGGAAGTGGCGCGAATGCGCAAGCGAAATGGTACGTTTCCGTACCAGGTGCCCAAAAGGTAGCCCTTGCCCAAGATCGCGTAGGCTTGGGCCACACCGATCACTGTGCCGCCGCACTCCGTCTCGACGGTTCCACCAATCGCAAGGAGCCTTTCGCGGAGTCTACTTAGCGCCTGATCGAATGAAATGGGAGCCGTTCCTGCTACTGTTACTCGTGTTCTCCCCAGCCACATAATGCCACGCCCCTTTTCATTGTGTCAGGTAGCCAGACGCCGAGGATGGGCTGAGTCCTGCAGGAGCGGCACCTTCCAGAAAATGTTTCCCAGGACCAATAGTTCAACAGAGGACCCCCCACCCGATCGCCAAAAAAAAAGTGGTGTCGGGCCACCGAACCGAATTCCCGCAAATCCTCGGTTATCAGATAGGAACGAAATACTTCCCACGGGGGAGAAGAACATGTCGACTTCGCAACATTGTGCAACCGCGGGAGCTCAGACCGTCTCGGAAGGTAAATCCCACAAAAGGCCCTCTGCCAACAGCAAACCCGTTGGCAGGGAATACTCGGAGGGAGGCGTATGTTGCTATCGCATTCTCTTCGCCCCCCTTCTCTGTGCCAACTCGATATCCCAAATTCCCCTCAGCACCTATCAAGGGGAGATCCACCCTCCCGCCGACGCCGCCGAATACGGAGAAACTGAGCGAACGATTGTGTCCATCGAGGTGGGGGATTGACCCCGGTTGCCCGGAGTACATTCGTTGACGGATCGGCGGGCACGGCCGGGGATTCCCTGCGCTCCTCCGAATTGCACCCCCCCAAAGCTCGTTGCGTCCGAGGATGTAAGACTCGTGTTCGCGATGACGTCATTGGCCCCCAGGACAGCCCCCGCGTTGGTAACTGGAGGGAGGAACCACGTATCCATGATGATCTGTGAGATGACGAGGATCGAGGCCTGCTGCTCGGCCACATCCGCCTCGTAATCCCAGATGCCATGCCCACTCGGGTCCACCAACGTGGCGGGGTTGTTCGTGACATAGCTGTACCGGTTGAGACTCTGGGGGTTGCCGGGGTCGGGGACGAGGGCGTCGGGCGAGATGAACCGCCCCAGGACGGGATTATAGTACCGCGCATTGTAGAAATACAATCCCGTCTCGGGGTCCTGCTCCTGGTCGGTGAACCGGTACTGGTGGAAGTCCACGCGAGCCGGTGTTGGTGTGGGTCTCCCCGAAGGGTTTGTAGGTGAGGCGCTGGACCTCGGTGCCCGCTGGCTATTCGTGAGGACGTTCAGGCTCCCCAGGTGGTCCCCGTGGACGAAGTAGATCCCGGGCGTTGATGCCGCCCGACCACCCGGGTGGCCACCCGGAGGTCCCCGACGAAGACGTGCTTCACCTGGACCCCGTCGGTCACGTGGTCCTCGAAGGCCCCCGCGTAGCGGATGAGCCCGGCTTGCCCCTGCTTCCGCACCCGGGCCCCGTCCCCGCTGTAGGCGAAGGTGGTGGCACTCCCCCTTGCAGGATGCTCACCGGCTTGTTGTCGGCATCCCAGGCGAAGCTCCGCGTCCCGTCCGTAAGCAGGTTCCCGTTGCAGTCGTAGGTGTAGTTCTTGCCGTCGGAGGTGGAGGTGACCGCATGGGGCACGAGGCGCCCGCAGGTCTGCCCCGTGGCCCCGTAGGCGAAGGTCACCCCGGCCTTGGTGAGGACGTTGCCCAGGGCGTCATAGGTGTAGCTCTGGGTCCCGTAGGGCCCCTGGGCCTGCAGGAGCCGATCCCGATCGTCGTAGGTGAAGCCCTGCGTGTTGTTGGTATCGCGGTCATCGGTGATGGTCGTGACGTTCCCGCCGTTGGTGTAGGCGTACTCGAGGTTCTGGAGCGTGTCCCGCCCGCGGTCGTCTGGCGCGTGAGGAGGCGCAGGGTGGTGGACGCATAGGTGTCCGCTCGGACGACCCCGTTGCCGTAAGTGAGTGGGCTGATCTGGCCGGCGGCGTTGTAGGTGATGCCGCTGACGTAGGTGACCCCCGGGCTCGTGACCGAGACGACCTGCCCCCCGGCGTCATACCCGTAGGTCACCTGCTCCCCGTCCGGGTAGGTGAGAGTGTACAGGGCGCCGAAGGCGGTATAGCTGCGCTGTGTGGTGTAGGCCACGCCGTCAGTGACCCGGGTGACGCTGTTCACCCGGCCCAGGGCGTCATAGGCGTAGGTTTCCAAGCCGGCGAGGTCGGCCAGGGTCGATCGCTGGCCCTTCCCGTTCGTCCCGGTGTCGTAGGTGAAGACGACGGTGCCCCCCGAGGCCGCGGTCTGCGCCCAGGCGTAGCCCATCCGGGGGGGCGGCCGCAGCGATCGCGACGCAGAGCGGTGTGGCGCCCCGGTATGCGAGCATGGCGAGGGTGCAGGCTGCCTTGCGGGCGCAGGGGGCGCATTTCCTCTTGCCGGAATGAACGGCGGCCGCTTTGGCCTAGCGGCCCGCGGAAGCCGCGGAAGAGATGATGTCAGAGGCTCACTGCTCGACTTGACGCGGGGTGCGGTTTGCGAAAGAATGGCGCGGTCGAAGGCCGGGTGGGTTTGCAGCAGACGTTCCGGCCTGCGGGTCCGCTTGGCATTTCGGTCCGACCCCGCCACCCTGCGCCTTCCGATCAGGGTCCGGACCGCCCTTCAAGGAGGTGTCACGTGAAGAAGATCATCAACGATCCCTTTGCCTTTGTGGACGAAATGCTGGAGGGCATTCTCCTGGCCCATCCCGACCAGCTCCGCCTCGTGGGGCCCGACAAGCGCGTCGTCGTCCGGACGGACGCGCCCATCCAGGGGAAGGTCGGCATCGCCACGGGGGGCGGCTCGGGCCACCTTCCCGTCTTCATGGGCTACGTCGGCAAGGGCCTCGTGGACGGCTGCTCCATCGGCAACGTCTTCTCCTCCCCGACGGTCGAGCAGATGCTGGCCGCGACGCAGGCCATCCACGGGGGGGCCGGCGTCCTGTACCTGTTCGGCAACTACTCGGGGGACGTGATGAACTTCGGCATGGCGGCCGAGATGGCCGAGGCGGAGGGCATCAAGGTGGAGACGGTGCTGGCCGCGGACGACGTGGCCTCGGCGCCCAAGGGGCAGGAGGCGCAAGCGGCGCGGGCGTGGCCGGGCATCTTCTACGCCTACAAGCTGGCCGGGGCCAAGGCCGAGACCAAGGCGCCGCTCGCCGAGGTGAAGCGGATCGCCGAGAAGGCCGTGGCCTGCACCCGCTCCATGGGCGTGGCCCTGTCGCCCTGCACGGTGCCCGCCGCCGGCCGGCCCACCTTCACCATCGGCGAAGACGAGATGGAGATCGGCATGGGCATCCACGGCGAGCCCGGCGTGCGCCGCGGCAAGCTCGAGCCCGCCGACCGGATCACCGATCTGCTCATGGAATCGATCCTGGGCGACATCGCCCTGGCCAAGGGCGAGGAGGTGTCGGTCCTCGTGAACGGCCTGGGGGCCACGCCCAAGGAAGAGCTGTACGTGATGTACCGGCGCGTCCACCAGATCCTGAGCGGCCGCGGCATCCAGGTCTATCGGCCGTACATCGGCGAGTACGCCACCTCCATGGAGATGGCGGGGGCCTCCGTGAGCCTCTGCAAGCTCGATCACGAGCTCAAAGCGCTCCTGGACGCGCCGGCCCAGAGCCCCTTCATCTGCCAGGTGTGACATGCGGACGACCATTTCGAGCCACGACCTGCTCGCCCTCCTGGAGAAGATGGCGACGGACATGGAAGGCGCAGAAGGATTACCTGTGTCAGCTCGACGCCGCCGTGGGCGACGGCGATCAGGGCGTCACCATGGCCATCGGGTTTCGGGCAGTCCGGAAGGGCCTCCCTGCGCTGGCAGGGCAGGACATCGGCACCATCATCCTGAAGAGCGGCATGACCTTCAACGGGACGGCCGCCTCCACCATCGGTGCCCTGTTGGCCACAGCCTGCATGCGGGCGGCCCGCGAGGCCAAGGGGCTGCAGGAGATCGGTCTCCCCGAGCTGGCCAAGATGGCCGAGGCCGCCGCCACCGGCATCCAGGAACGGGGCAAGGCCGCCCTCGGCGACAAGACGGTCCTGGACGCCTTGGTTCCGACCGTCCGCGCCCTGCGTGCCGCCGCGGACGCGGGCCTGCCCCTCGCGGAGGCCCTCCAGCGGTCGCTGCGGGCGGCCGAGGAAGGGGTCCAGGCCACGATCCCGCTCAAGTCCAAGATCGGCCGGGCCGCCTGGCTGGCGGATCGGACTGTCGGGCATCAGGATCCCGGGGCGACCTCGTTCTGCCTGATGTGGAAGTCGGCCGTGGAGTATCTGACGGCCTCCTGAGCCTCGGCGGACAGAGATCTCCAGAGAAGATTCCCACGCCCCCGGGGATCGCGGCCCCTCCCGGGGCGTCTGTCTGCGCCCCCAGGTCATAGTCCTGGGCGCTATGTTGTCCGGTCGGCCGGCTCGCGGTCACATCCGGCTGGACGAACTGCCCCCGCTTGGCTAGGCTAGCCGCCGGTCCGTTTCGGTATCGCGCTTCGTTCTCTCGTCGCTCCAAATCCGATGGACGACCAAGGAGGCATCCATGTCCCAACTGTTCGAGAATCCCGTGAAACGGATGATCAAGGCCGGCAAGAAGACCGCGGGCGCCTGGGCGCAGCTCTGCAGCCCCATCGCGACGGAGATCCTGGGCCGCGGCGGATTCGACTGGATCCTGGTGGACATGGAGCATGCCCCGGGAGACGTGCTGACCCTGGTCTCGCAGTTCCAAGCCTTGGGCGGCACCGGGGCCGTGCCGATCGTGCGCGTCCCCTGGAACGACCTGGTCTGGATCAAGCGGGTCCTGGACGCCGGGGCGTATGGGCTCATGATCCCGTACGTGAACACCAAGGACCAGGCAATGGCTGCCGTGCAGGCTTGCAAGTATCCGCCGGCGGGGAACCGGGGCATTGCCGGCAGCCCGCGCGCAGCGGGATACGGCCGCGACACGGCGGGGTATCTCAAGCGGGCGAACGATGAGATTTTCGTCATGCTCCAGGTGGAGACCCCGCAAGCGATCGACAATCTCGAAGAGATCGCCAAGGTCCCGGGCGTGGACACCCTCTTCATCGGACCTATGGACCTGTCTACCTCCATGGGGCACTTCGGGAATCCCGCGCATCCGGACGTCCAGGCGGCCATCGCCACGGTGGAGGCCAAGGCCAAGAAGCTGGGAATGCCCCTGGGGACCATCTCGGGGAGTTGGGAGCAGGCCAAGGCTTTGTATGACCGGGGCTACCAGCTCATCACGCTCATGTCGGATTCGGTGCTGCTCTCGAAGGCCGGAGCGGACACCATGGCCAAGTTCCGCGAGGCATTTCCGCAAGGGTAGGGCCCACCCTGTGCCCATAGACCCCCCTCTGGCCCCGAGAGGCTCTCCAGCCTGTGACGGCCAGAGGGGGAGTTCTGATCCGCTGCAATACTTTTGGGCTTCCGACGACCAGCGGTTCGAAAGGGAAGACCTTCGGCGAATTCAGTTGACATATCCCTGCCCTCGCCACTAAATTCACTGAAATTCTCCTGTTTTAATCCGATGGGCGAGCCATATGCGGATCGATCTGCACGTTCACACGACGGCCTCGGACGGCCTGCTGGAGCCGGCGGGGCTGGTGACCGCCGTTGCCGGCGCGCGCATTCAGGTGTTCAGCGTGACCGACCACGACACCGTGGATGCCCTGCCCCGGGTGGAGGCCCTTGCCTCTGCCGCCGGCCTGATCCTGATTTCCGGCATCGAGCTGAGCGCGTACTGGCGGAAAAAGGAGGTTCACATCCTGGGGTATTTCCTCGACCCGGAAGCCAGCAGCCTTCTCGCCTTTCTGCGCCAGATGCGGGAGGACCGGCGGACGCGGCTCCAGGCCATGCTGAGCCGACTGTGGGCGCTGGGCCTCAAGGTCGATCGCGATGAGGTGATGGCCCTTACCAGGAACGGGAACGTGGGTCGCCCGCACCTCGCGCGCGTTCTCGTGCAGCACAGATACGTCGCCAGCACGGATGAGGCCTTCGAACGATACCTGGCGGAGGATCGGCCAGCCTATGTGCCGCGGCAGAATGTGGATGTGGGAGATGCGATCCGAGTGATCCATGCGGCAGGCGGTTTGGCTTCCCTCGCGCATCCCGGCCTGCACGACCGGGATGAGGCGATCCCCGACCTCATGGCGGCGGGCCTGGATGGGATCGAGGTGTACCACGCGAAGCACTCGCCCGGCCAGACCGCCCGTTACCGCAAGCTCGCCGGCCGCCATCACCTCCTGGTCACCGGGGGGTCGGACTTTCACGGTGGCCTCGGGCTCGACCACGGGCCAGCGCCCGGGACGCCATGCCTGCCAGAGCCCGACTACCTCCGGCTGCGTGCCGCGGCCGGGGCGCGGAGGGTTGCCTCGTTCCGGTGATCCTCGCGATCGCTTACCGACTGGTCGGTCGAGCCGAAACACCTTCCATTCGAGGGAATGTTGGACTCGGGTGACACGCGGATAGGCTGGCTTGTCTGCCCAAAGGTAATCCAGTATCATATCCTGATCGAGGCGACCCGCTCACGCACCAGAGAGGAAACCCATCCATGGTGGCGATGGATGATCGAGATAAGCGCCTGCTGAACATCCTGCAGGCAGATTTCCCCATGGCCGCGCGCCCGTACCAGGCTCTGGGTGACCCGCTGGGCCTCTCGGAAGAGGAGGTCATCCAACGGCTCGACCTGCTCAAGCGGCAGCACATCCTCCGCCAGATCAGCGCGATCTTCGACACGCGGAGCCTGGGGTACACGAGCAGCCTGGTGGCCATGCGGATTCCGGCCGACAAGCTGGAGCAGGCGGCACAGGTGGTGAATGCCCACCCGGGCGTCAGCCACAACTACAAGCGGAACCACGCCTTCAACCTGTGGTTCACCGTGGCGGTGCCGCCCGCCAGCGACCTGAAGTGGACAGCGCAGCGCCTTCACGCCATGGCCGAGGCCGACTCGACCCGGATTCTCCCCACGCTTCGGCTCTTCAAGATCGGCGTGCAGTTGGACATGGAGGGCAAGTCGGGCTCGGAGCGCGTGGAGTCCGCCGAAAGCGGATACAGTGACGTCCGGCGCCCCGCGGCGGGCCGGGCCGGGCTCACGCCCGAGGACATCGCCGCCATCCGTGAACTGCAGGAGGATTTCCCCCTGATCCCCGAGCCGTATCGCCCCATGGCCGAGCGGATGGCCCTGGACGAGAAGGGACTCTTCACCATCGCGCGCCGCCTGCAGGCCAAGGGGTACCTGCGGCGGATCGCGGCTGTCCTCCACCATCGCGAGGCCGGCTTCCGCGCCAATGCCATGGGTGTCTGGGTGGTCCCGCCGGAACAGACGGAGGGAGTCGGCAAGATCATGGGGAGCTTCCGGGGCGTCAGCCACTGCTACCTGCGGCCCACCTACCCCGACTGGCCCTACAACATCTTCAGCATGGTGCATGGCCAGAAAGCCGAGGATTGCCAGGAAGTCATCGCTGCCATCTCGCGGGCCACCGGGATCGCCGAGTACGCGCTGCTGTACAGCACCAAACAATACAAGAAGGTCCGGCTGAAGTACTTCACCCCGGATCTGGACGAGTGGGAGGCGCATGCCCGCCAGTCCGCAGGGCCGACCCCGCTGGGCAGCGGGGCGCTGGTGGCCAACCCGTAGTAGCCAGGAGTGGCCCGGCCGTGTGGAGGGGTGGTGGAGGCGCAGGGGCATCGTGCGGTCGTGAAGGGCGACGCGCACGCAGTCGACCGGCCGGCCGTCTGACGCCCGTCCCCGGAGGGAAGGTGTGACGGAAGTGGTGGTGGATGTCCAGGGCCTCACCAAGGTCTTCGGTGGCACGCTCGCCCTGGACGCCGTGGACCTCAGGGTGCACCGGGGCGAGGTGGTAGCCCTGCTGGGGCCGAACGGGGCGGGCAAGACGACGCTCCTCAAGCTTCTCTCCACCGCGCTCAAGCCGACGGCGGGTGGAGGGCAGGTCCTCGGGCAGGACCTGGTGAGGGGGCGGGATGCCATCCGGCGGCGGATCGGGATGATCTCCCACAATCATCATCTGTATGAGGACCTCACGGCCGAGGAGAACCTGCAGTTCGCGGCCGCCATGCGGGGCATGCGTGCGGATGCCGCTGCCATCGGCAAGGCCCTGGCGGAGATCGGCCTGGAGGACCAGGCACGCTTCAAGGTGCGCACCTTCAGCACGGGCATGAAGCGGCGACTCGTCATCGGGAAGATGCTCCTCTTCGCGCCGGACCTGCTCTTCCTGGACGAGCCGCACAACACGCTGGATCAAGCAGCCATTGCCCTGCTCAACGGCTACGTGGCCTCGGTCGTGGTTCGCGGGGGGGCGGCGGTCGTGGCCACGCACAACCTCACGCGCGCCTTCGCCATGGCGGATCGCTTCGTCCTCATGCGGGACGGCGCCGTGGCGCACCGCGTGGACAAGGGGGGCCTCCGGGCGGAGGCGCTCCGCGACCTGTACGCCCGCCACGCGGAGAACGGGGAGGGGTCCACCCCGGCACCGGGGGAGGGCCTGCCATGATGGCCGAGGTCCTGCGCCGCACCTGGGCCATGGCCTGGAAGGACGTGACGGTGGAGCTGCGCGCCCGCGAGCGGGTGAACGCCATGCTCTTCTTCGCGGGCCTGGTGCTCTTCATCTTCAACTTCGCCCTGGGTCCCGACCGGGAGAAGCTGGCGGAGGTGGCGCCGGGACTCCTCTGGCTGGCCTTCCTCTTCACGGGGATGCTGGGCCTGGCGCGGAGTTTTCAGGCCGAGCGCGAGAACGAGTGCTTCGAGGAGCTCTTGCTCACGCCGGGTGACCGGGAGTCCATCTACTTCGGGAAGCTCGCAGGCAACGTGCTGTTCATGCTGACCGCGGAGGCGTTCATCCTGCCGCTCTTCGGCATCCTCTACAATCTGGACATCTGGGGCAAGCTCCCCGCCCTGGCGGCGGTGGCGGTCCTGGGGACGATCGGCTTCTCCACCATCGGGACGCTGCTGGCGGCCATGACGGCGCAGCTCAGGGCGCGCGAGGTGATGCTGCCCCTCCTGCTGTTTCCTCTCACGGTGCCGGTGATCCTGGGCGCCGTCCGCTCCACCGAAGCGATCCTGGGCGGGGGCGGGCTGGCGGAGGCGACCCAGTGGATCAAGCTCCTGGGCGGCTTCGACATCGTCTTCCTGGTGGTCTGCCCCATGGTCTTTGAATTCGTGCTGGAGGAGTGATGGCAGCAAAGGCAGCAGTGGCGGTGGCAGAGCGGGCATCGGTTGAGGGAAGGGAGCGGCCCCACGCCTCGACGGCCGCAAGGCTCTTGGGGGCGGCCGCGGCCCTGGTGCTGGCGGTCGGCCTCTACCTGGGCCTGGTCGTGGCGCCCCCGGATGCGGTCCAGGGGCAACTGCAGCGGATCATGTACCTGCACGTCCCCTCCATCCTGACGGCCTACCTGGCGTTCTTCGTCGTCTTCGTGAGCAGCATCCTGTACCTCTGGAAGCGGGACCTCCGCTTCGACGCCGTGGCCGTGGCTTCGGCCGAGATCGGGGTGGTGTTCACCGGCGTCACGCTGGCCACGGGGTCGATCTGGGGCAAGTCCACCTGGGGGGTGTGGTGGACGTGGGATGCGCGGCTCACCCTCACCGCCATCCTGTTCACGATCTACGTGGGCTACCTCATGCTGCGATCCTTCGCCGAGGACCCGCGGGCGGGGGCCCGCTACGGCGCCGTCCTGGCCGTGCTGGGCTTTCTGGACATCCCCCTCAACCACTTCGCCGTGTACTGGTGGCGGACGCTGCACCAGCCCTCGTCGATCCTCCGGCCCGGCGGGCCGTCGGTGGCGCCCGCCATGCTGGTGCCGCTGGCGGTGACCTTCGTGGGCCTGGTGCTGCTGTACGGCTATTTGCTGCTGGAGCGCGTGCGCCTTGAGCGGATCCGGCACCGAAGCTTCGAGGCGCGGCTGAAGCGAGGGCGTCGCCGCTAGGGACCCGGCCGGGACCGGCGGCGCGCGCGGAGGAAACGTGGATCATTGGGGATTCGTGGGACTGGCGTATGGGGTGGCCCTCCTGGCCTTTTCGGGGTACCTCTTCTTCCTGAAGGGCCGCCTGCGGGAGGCGGGCGACGAGCTGTCGGCCTTGGAGCGGGACGGCGGGGGGCGAGCCCGGTGAAGCCACGCAGGCTGAAATACCTCATCGGGGGCGTGATCGTCCTCGGCGCCCTCTTCGGGTTGATCTACTCCGGCGTCAAACAGTCGGTGGTCTATTTCTATACGCCGAGCGAGGTGTTGAAGGAGCAGGGCCAGGTGGGGGGCAAGTCGCTCCGCATCGGGGGCATGGTGGAGAATGGCTCCATCCACTGGGACCCCCAGGCGCTCCTGCTCACCTTCAAGCTGACGGATGGCCAGGGGACGGTCCTCGTTCGCCATAAGGGCACCGCCCCGGACCTTTTCAAGGAGGGGGCGGGCGCCGTGGTCGAGGGGAGCTGGATGCCCGAGGGCTACTTCCGGGCCAGCACGATCATGGCCAAGCACTCCGAGGAGTACCGGCCGCCCAAGAACCCGGAGACGCTGGCGGCGAAGAAAGAACTGTTCAAGTCTATGATCAGAGAGGGAAAGCCATGATCTCGACCCTGGGCGGATTCGTGCTGTTCTTGGCCCTGGGCGTCACCATCTACGCCGTGGCCGCCTCCCTCGTGGGTGCGCGCCCGGGGCGGGAGGACTGGCTGGCCAGCTCTCGCAATGCCATCCTGGCCCACTTCTGCCTGGTCACGGTCGCCATCTTCCTGCTGGAGTACGCCCTGGTCACCAGCGACTTCAGCCTCCGCTACGTGGTCAACAACAGCACCCGGGCGAGCCTGGTCCGCTTCAAGATCGCGGGCCTGTGGGGGTCGCTGGAGGGCTCGATCCTGCTCTGGGAGTGGCTCCAGGCCCTGATGGCGGCCCTGGTGGTGGCCCGCTACCAGGACCGGGGACCCTCTGGGTGCCGGCAGCTCATGCCCTACGTCCAGGCCGTGCTCCAAGGGATCTCGATCTTCTTTCTGCTCCTCATGACCTTCGCGGTGAACCCCTTCGCCCGGATCTTCCCGGTCCCGCTGGATGGCCGCGGCCTGAACCCGCTCCTCGAAGTGACCGACATGCTGGTCCACCCGCTGCTCCTGTACTCGGGGTACGTGGGCTTCTCGGTGCCCTTTGCCTTCGCCATGGCCGCCCTGATCACGGGCCGGCCCTCGGAGGAGTGGCTCACCATCACGCGGCGCTGGACCGTGGTGGCCTGGCTCTTCCTCACGTGCGGGATCTTCTACGGGGGCTGGTGGTCGTACCGGACGCTGGGCTGGGGCGGCTACTGGGCCTGGGACCCGGTGGAGAACGCCTCGTTCATGCCCTGGCTGACCGGCACGGCATTCATCCACTCCGTGATGATCCAGGAGCGGAAACGGATGCTCCGGGTGTGGAACCTGGTCCTGGTCACGCTCACCTTCTCCCTGGTGATCTTCGGGACCTTCCTCACGCGGAGCGGCATCCTGGGCTCGGTGCACGCCTTCGCCGACGGGCCAGTGGGGATCATGTTCCTGGGCTTCCTCTCCCTGGTCCTGCTCTTCTCGTTCGGGTTGGTGGCCTATCGCTCGGACCAGCTCAAGGGCCACGGGGAGCTGGACTCCATCGTCTCGCGGGAGAGCGCGTTCCTCCTGAACAACGTCGTCCTGGTGGGGATCTGCTTCACGGTGTTCCTGGGCACCATCTTCCCCCTCCTGGCGGAGGCCGTGACGGGCACGAAGATGAGCGTGGGCACGCCCTACTTCGACCGGGTGGCGGGCCCGCTGGGGATGGCCTTGCTCCTCCTGATGGGCGTGGGGCCGCTCATCGCCTGGGGGCGGGCGTCCCTCAATAACCTGAAGCGGAATTTCCTCTGGCCGTCTTTGGGGGCGGTGGCCGGAGCGCTCGTCCTGTTCCTGGCGGGCATGCGGCAGCCGGCGGCCCTGACCGCATTCCTGTTCGCGTTCTTCGTGATCGGGACCGTCCTCTTCGAGTTCGTGGTGGCGACCCGGACGCGGGCCAGCGCCACGGGTGAGGGGACCCTGGGCGCCTTCCTGGCCCTGCTGCTCAAGAGCCGGCGGCGCTACGGCGGACTGATCGTCCATCTGGGAGTGGTGATCGCCATCATCGGGATCACCGTCTCCTCCATGTACAAGGTGGAGCGCGAGGCGACCTTGAAGCAGGGCCAGACCCTGAGCGTGGGCCAGTACACCGTCCGCTTCGACGGCATGCAGGCGGGGGAGCGGCCGACGCACATCCTGGTCTGGGCCAACCTCACGGCCTTCCAGGGCGGGAAGCCGGTGACGGAACTCACGCCCGGCCAGCGCTTCTATCCCAACCAGCAGTCGCCCTTCGCCAGCGTGGACGCCCGCTACCACTGGAACGAGGACCTGTACGTGATCCTCTCGGCCTTCGAGCGCGACGGCAGCTCGGCCACCATCAAGGTGCTGATCAATCCCATGATCTCCTGGATCTGGATCGGGGGGGGCGTGATCCTGCTGGGCGTGCTGGTGGCGGTCCTGCCCGAGCGGAGGCTCGCCCTCCTCAGCGTGCGCGCCCGGGAGCAGGCGGCCTGAGACCGGCCCAAGGAGCCCTGTGCGATGTCGTGGAAGAAGCTGCTGATTCCGCTGGCCTGCGTCCCGGTCATCGTCCTGCTGGCGTATGGCTTCCGGACGGACCCCCGGGCCATCCCTTCGCCGCTCGTGCGCAAGGCCGCGCCCGCCTTCGAGGTGACCGCTTACGGTGGCGACAACATCTCGCTCGCCTCCCTGCGGGGCAAGCCGGTCATCCTGAACTTCTGGGCCTCCTGGTGCTTCCCGGCGTGCTACGAGGAGGCGCCACTCCTGGAGGCCACCTGGCGCGCCTACAAGGACCAGGGCGTCGTGATAGTGGGCGTCGTCATCCAGGACAAGGAGGCGAGCGCCCGGGAGTTCATGCAGCGGTTTCAGTACACGTTTCCCAACGGCCCCGATCCCGGCGGCAGGATCTCCATCAACTTCGGGGTCTACGGCGTCCCCGAGACCTTCTTCATCGATCGGCAGGGGCGGATCACCTACAAGCACGTGGGCGGGCTGACCCCCGAGGTGGTGGCGGCGCAGGTCCAGGCGCTGCTGAAGGAACAGAAGGATGGGTAGCCGAGGTCGCATCGAGGCGAGGCCCGGGCGCGGCGCCTGCCGGTTCTCGCGGCTCTGGCAGGCGGGGGCCCTGCTGGTTTTCCTGCTGCTGCCGGGGCTCGCCCACGGGGCGCAGTCCCAGGACCTGGAAGATCGCGTGCGGGAGGTGGCCTCCGGGCTCCGCTGCGTCGTCTGCCAGAACCTCTCCGTGGCCGACTCGCCCTCCGAGTTGGCCAAGGAGATGCGCGACCTGGTGCGGGAGCAGCTCATGCAGGGGAAGACCCCCGACCAGATCCGGGCGTACTTTGTGAGCCGCTATGGGGAGTTCGTCCTGCTGGATCCCCCCAAGCGGGGATTCAACCTGCTGCTCTGGGGGCTCCCCTTCGTCGCCGTCGTGGCCGGGGGCTGCGGCGTGTACCTCGTGGCTCGGCGCTGGACGCGGCAGCGCCAGGCCGAGCCCTCCGTGGATCCTGCCTATGCCAAGCGGGTCCAGCAGGAGCTGCAGGAGCGCCTCGGGCCGCCCCGCCCGTAGCCGTCCACCCGAGCCGGCGCGCCTTCATCGATCAGGGAGTCCTCATGGCCGTGGTGATTGCACTGGGAATTGCGGTGGTCGTCGTGGCGTTCGTGGCCGCGCCGTTTTTCCTGCTGGAGGGGAGTGGGTCGGATGCCGGAGCCAAGGCGGAGGATCCCGACGCCGCCGCGGCCCTCGCCGATCTCCTGGCCGAGAAGGAGACGGTGTACGCCGCCATCCAGGAGCTGGATTTCGACTTCAAGTCCGGCAAGCTCTCGGCGGAAGACCACGCCATGCTGCGGCAGCGGCAAGAGGAGCACGCGGCGGCCATCCTGAAGCGGCTGGACGACCTGCAGGGGAAGGCGCAGGAGGTTGCGGGCGCGCGGCCGCGCCGGGAGCGGCGCAAGTGACGCGAGCCGTGGACCTGCAGCTCCGGGAGGCCGGGCTGGAGGCGATCCACGCCAAGGTCCTCCGGGGGCAGCGCCTCACCTTCGACGACGGGATGCGCCTCTACCGGACCCCCGACCTCACCGCCGTCGGCTACCTGGCGAACCTGGTGCGGGAGCGGCGGAGCGGCGCCCGCACCTACTTCGTGCGGAACCTCCACGTCAACTACACCAACATCTGCAACAAACTCTGCAAGTTCTGCTCCTTCTACGCCGCGCCCAACGACGCCAGCGGCCGGGGCTACGTCTTGAGCCCAGAGGAGGCCGCCGACCGCGTGGCCCGGTACAGCGGGGAGCCCATCCGCGAGATCCACATGGTGGCCGGGATCAACCCCAAGCTCCCCTACCAGTATTACCTGGACCTCCTGCACGCGGTGCGCAGCGCAAGGCCGGACGCCCAGATCAAGGCCTTCACCATGATCGAGCTGGCCCAGATCGCCCGCGTGGCGAAGCGCCCCCTGGAAGAGGTCCTGCCCGACCTCCGGGCGGCGGGCCTCACGGCCTGTCCGGGCGGCGGGGCCGAGGTCTTCAGCGAGCGCGTGCACGAGGAGCTGTTCCGCGCCAAGCTGGACAACCAGGGGTGGTTCGATGTGGCGCGGAAGGTTCACGCCGCCGGCATCCCCTCCAATGTCACCATGCTCTACGGCCACATCGAGTCCGTGGAGGAGAAGGTCCAGCACCTGCTCCACATCCGGGAGTTGCAGGACGAGACGGGCGGGTTCATGTGCTTCGTGCCCCTGGCCTTCGACCCGGACCGGACGGAGCTGAGTCACCTCCCCGTCACCACGGGGTACGCGAACCTGCGGGAGATCGCCGTCGGGCGCCTGCTCCTGGACACCATCCCCCACGTCAAGGCCTTCTGGATCATGATCACGCCGGCGGTGGCCCAGATGGCCCTCTGGTACGGGGCCGACGACATCGACGGCACGGTCTCGCACTACGAGATCACCCACGCCCTGGGGACGACCTCGCACCGGCAGGTCTTGCGCACGGCGGAGCTCCTGGACCTCATCACCGAGGCGGGGTGCGAGCCGGTCGAGCGGGATGCGCTGTACAACGTGATCGGAGGAGCAGCCGTCAGCCATCAGCCATCAGCCGTCAGCTCCTGAAGGACAACGCGAGAATCCGGACCGAGTCTCGGGCCTCATCTTTCGAACCGGAAGACCTGACACGCAATGCGCGCCACTGTCCAATCGCTCGACGAGATCGAAGCCAAGATCCTGGAAGGGAAGCGGCTCACGTTCGCCGACGGCGTCCGTCTGTTCCGCGAAGCCAACCCGCTTCAGCTTTCCACCTGGGCGCATCTGGTCCGCCGCCGCCTCCATCCGGACAACCTCGTCACCTACGTCATCGGCCGGAACATCAATTACACCAACGTCTGCTGGGTGCAGTGCAAGTTCTGCAACTTCTACCGGCTGCCCGGCGCTGCGGACGGCTACGTCCTCCCGCGGGAGGCGGTCTTCGCCAAGATCCGGGAGCTGGTCGCCCTCGGCGGGACCGAGATCCTGATTCAGGGCGGGCTGAACCCGGCGCTCAAAATCGAGTATTTCGAGGAGCTGTTCCGGGCCATCAAGGCGAATTTCCCGGTGCACATCCACGGCCTGTCCCCGGCGGAGCTTATCTACCTGGCCAAGATCTCCGGCCTGAGCGAGGAGCGGTGCCTCACGCGCCTGCAGGCCGCGGGTCTGGATTCGATCCCCGGGGCGGGAGCGGAGATGCTGGTGGACGAGGTCCGGGAGCAGATCGCCCCGTACAAGGACTCGGCCGAGGCCTGGCTCAACCTCATGCGCACCGCCCACCGGCTGGGGATTCCCTCCACCGTGACGATGATGTACGGGTCGGTGGAGAGCGTGGAGCAGCGGGTCGAGCACCTGCTCAAGGTGCGGGACCTCCAGGACGAAACGGGGGGCTTCCGCGCCTTCATCCCCTGGAGCTTCCAGCCCGAGGGAACCCACCTGCCGAGCGTGAAGCGCGCGAGCGGCCTGGACTACCTCCGCACGGTGGCCGTGTCGCGGATCCTCCTCGACAACATCCCCAACATCCAGGCGTCCTGGCTCACCCAGGGGCCGAAGATCGGCCAGATCGCCCTCCAGTACGGCGTGAACGACATGGGCAGCACGGTCATCGAGGAGAATGTCGTGACGGCCGAGGGGGCGGTCTTCATGGTGCCCCTTCACGAGATCGAGCGCCTCATCCGGGACGCCGGCTTCCGCCCCGCCCGCCGCAACACCCGCTACGAGATCCTGGCCGCCGCCTGAGGAGCGCGGATCGCTGCATCCCCGCATTCCCTCACTCATACCAGTCACGCCATGCTCTTCAATTTCTCCCTGATTCTTGACATCCGGGGGGGTCTCTGCTATCAGCAGGACGGCGGATATCTCCCCTCTCCGCAGCCGGAGTCGGTTCGCGAGCCCGGAGGAACATCGATGGCCAACAAGGACGACGACCTGACCTTGGAAGGCTTGGCACGAGCGCTCCGGGACCACATGAACGCCTCAGCCGCTGAATTCGAAAAGGTGCGCGTTCAATTTGTTCAGATCGGGGTGCAGATTGATGAACTCCGGGGGGGAATCGGAACCGTGGCCACCGTCGTTCGGGACTTGACCCAGGTGGTCGCCCGGCATCACGATGAGCTGGCAGAGCATCGGAGCCAGCTTGACGAGCAGCGCCAACAAACCGAAGAGTTCCGGCAGTACGTTCGTCAGATGTTCTCCCGGATGGAGCAGCACGATGCCCGCTTCGAGGCAATGACCCGCGACATCCGGCGCATCCTGGATGCCCTCGAGCGCCGCGGCGGAGACGGCGGCCGCCGGGAGACATAGTTCAGTTCGTCCGCGAATGTCCTCGCGACGCCCCTCGTCCTTCCGGTAAGCTCCGGCACCGAGATTTCGCTTCTCCGTGGCGCTTCGAATTGCGGGAGCCGGGGGTGCGCCTGAATGCCCTCTGGACCTACGGGTCCCCTACCACACCTCGCGGAAGAAACGCTTTGCTTCGGCAGGTGTCTCGGGCATACTACCCTGGCGCCTGTTTCCGGCGAAGCATTTCGCGGGGGGTCTGCATGCGATTCGATCTCTGCAACCGGATCGTCGAGAACATTTCGCGGGTCATCGTGGGCAAGCAGCCGGTGATCGAGCTGCTCCTGGCCGGCTTGCTGGCCGAGGGCCACGCGCTGCTGGAGGACATGCCCGGCCTGGGCAAGACTTTGATCGCCAAGTCCCTGGCGAGAAGCATCGGCGCCGGCTTCAAGCGCGTCCAGTTCACCCCCGACCTCCTGCCCGCCGACATCACCGGCTTTACCGTCTACAATCAGCAGCGGGGAGAGTTCCTCTTTCAGCCTGGACCCGTCATGACCCACGTGCTCCTGGCTGACGAGATCAACCGCACCATCCCCCGCACCCAGTCGAGCCTGCTGGAGAGCATGGAGGAGCGCCAGGTCACGGTCGATGGCGCCACCTACCCTCTGCCGCGGCCCTTCTTCGTCATGGCCACGCAGAATCCGATCGAGCTGGAGGGCACGTTCCCCCTCCCGGAAGCCCAGCTCGATCGGTTCCTGCTCCGCGTGCGACTCGGCTATCCCTCGCAGGCCGAGGAGATCGCGATCCTCACGCGCTTTCAGCAGCAAGATCCCTTGCGGGCGCTGGAGCCGGTCGCGAGCCCGGAGGAGGTGGCGGAGCTGCAGGAGGCGCGGAGGAAGATCACCGTCTCTACCCCGGTCCGGGAGTACATCACGAGCCTCGTCCGCGCCACCCGCGTGAGTCCCGCGCTGCGCCTCGGTGCGAGCCCCCGGGGGTCGCTCGGCCTCATGCGGGCCGGGCAGGCCTTGGCGGGGCTGCGTGGGCGCGACTTCGTGCTCCCCGATGACGTCAAGCTCCTCGCGGTCCCGGTCCTCGCCCACCGCCTGATCCTCCGGGAAGAGGAGCGGTTGCGGGGCGAGACCCAGGAACGCGTCCTCGAGGGGATCCTCCGCCAGGTCCCCATTCCCGCCCCCGTGGAGTGAGGGGCGGCGTGGACGGACAGGCACCTCGCCTCTCCAGCCTCTTCCTGGTTCCCCCGAGCCTCGTGTTCGTGGGCATCCTCCTCTTCGTCGCCCTGCTGAATCATCAACACGAGCTCATCATCCTGTCTCTGCTGGTCCTCGGCACGGCCGGGAGCGCCAAGCTGTGGGCGACGGCGAGCCGCTCTCGCCTCGCCTGCCGCTCCGCGGTCGACCGGAGCCGCCTCTTCCCCGGCGAGCCGCTCGCGCTCACCCTGGAGGCCGAGAACCGAAGCTGCCTCCCCATGGCGCTCGAGGTTACCGCCTCCGTTGGCGGCCTCCTCGGTCCGTCCGGGGAGCCCGCGGTGAGCGGGGAGGCCGGGCTCCTCTGGTACCAGCGGGTCGATTTCCAGTGGACGCTGACGGCCTCGCGGAGAGGCGTGCACCGCCTGGGTCCCCACCGCTGCACCACCGGCGACCTCTTCGGCTTCTTCACCTCGACGTGGATGGCCGGAGAGGCGCGGGAGATCGTTGTCTATCCGCGCATCGTCCCGATTGCCCGCTTCCCGCTGCCGCGGCGGGACTTCTTCGGCGTCCCCGGCGCCGAGAGTCCTGTGCGGGACCCGGTCTACATCCTCGGCACCCGGGAGTACCAGCCCGGCCGGCCGGCGAAGCACATCCACTGGAAGGCGACCGCCCGCCACCAGCGACTGCAGGAGAAGCTGTTCGAGCCGTCCGAGCAGGAGAAGATCCTGCTGGCGGTGGACGTGGAGGGGTTCGCGCGGCACGGGGCCAGCCAGGAATTCGAGCGAACGCTCGAGGCCATGGCCTCCCTGGCGGTGCAACTGGACCGCGAGGGCTGTGCCGTGGGGCTGATCGCCAACGGGGTGGTCGAGGGCGGGAGGGGCTCCGTGGTGCCCATCGGACGGCATCCCGAGCACCTGCCGTCGATCCTGGAGCTGCTGGCCCGGCTCAGCATGAAGCCGGTGGCGTCGCTCCTGGACGCGGTCCGTGCCGGGAACCACCTCCCCTGGGGCATCTCGTGCCTGTGCTTCGCCGCCGAGAACGCCGGGGGCACGACCCCCGCCCTGGACTACTTCGCGCGCCACCACGTGCCGGTGATCCTCTTCGTCGCGCGCCCGGGAAGCGGAGGCACGCAGGCGGACGTGCGACCCGTGCAGGGAATCTTCCTGGAGGAGCGGGCAGGATGAACGGGAGAGAGCGCCTGCTGCTTCACGCGCTGACCACCGGCATGGAGCTGAGCTGGCTCTGCGCCTGGGCGACCTTCGCAACGATCGGGACGATGGGGCGGCCCTTCCCGCTGATCGAGGCGACCATCGCGTTTGTCGGCGCCTTCGCCCTCACCCGCCTTTCGAGCGGACGGGGGTGGCGGGTCGTGTGGGTCGTGGGCGTGCAGGCAGCCGGCCTGCTCGGTGCCTCGGCCGGCATCCTCCACGGCCTCTACTACCCGGGCCGCCCGCTGCTCAGCCAGGCGTGGCTGCTGGACCTCCTGGGGGCGACGAGGAGCCCCGTGGACTGGTGCCTCCTGGTGCTCAGCCTGGCCTGGGCGATCTTCTTCTGGGTCGGAGGCGCCCGACTGGCGGCGCGGCCCCTCGCCTATGCGACCGCCTGCTCCCGCTTCGACCTCGGCCTCGCCGCCTTCTTCCTGCTCTTCCTGGTCAAGCTGCTCGTGACGGTGAACGGGGGACAGGTGGAGGATCGCATCTCCCCCCTCTTCCTCTTGCCGTTCTTCGTCTCGAGCCTCCTGACCATCGGGATGATCCGCTTGCGCAGTGATGGGCGGAAGACCTTCCTGCCCGGCTACCGGGGCCTCGGCGTCTTCCTGACCTTCACCGTCGGCGCCCTGCTCTTCGCCGCGGCGCTCACGCTCTTCTCCCTGCCCTACCTGACCCTGGCTGCCGAGGCCGGCCTCGTGGCCTTGAAGGGGGCCGGCGTGGCGATGAGCCCCTTCCTGCTCTGGATCCTCCGGCGCCTCTTCGCGCCGCAGACCCTCCGCGTCGATCCCGCGTCGGCGCCGTCCCACCCTAAGCTCCCGAACCTCGCGGCCCACGGGCAGGAAGGCTGGTGGATGGTCCTGGTCGAGAAGGCCCTCCTCTGGTCCGCGGGGATCCTCCTCGTCCTCGCTGCCATCGCCCTGGCCGGCCTCTGTCTCTACCTGCTGCTCCGATTCCTCCTGTCGAGGACGCCCGGTCGCCGCGACCATCGGAAGCCCGTCTCCCCGCTTGCCTGGCTCCGCCGCCTCACGCGGTTCCTGTCGGGACTTCGGGCAAGGCTCAGCGGTTTGCAGTGCGCGCGCGACGGCTATCGGGCGCTCCTCGCCTGGGCGCGCCGGAGCGGGCTCCCCCCCGTTTTCGCGCAAACCCCCTCGGAGCTCAGCGTCCGGCTCCAGGAGCGCTTCCCGTCCCTCCGCGCCGAGATCGGCTCGATCGTGGAGGCCTTCAACGAGGAGGCCTATCGCGAGATCGTCTTGCCGGGCGAGCGGATGGCCGAGGTCAGATCCGCCTGGCGCCGATTGCGGAGCCCGCGCCAGTGGCCGGCGAGGATCAAGGGCATGTGGCGGGGAGAGTGAAGGGGAGAGGGGAATGACCGGCATGCGACGATTGGGCGGGCTGCTTCTGGCAATGCTCCTGCTTTGCGATTCCGTTGCCTACGGCGACACCTCCCCGCCTTCCCACAAGTGCATCGCCCCGTTGAAGCAGACGCAGTTTGCGACCCAGTTCCAGCTCGACTCCTACCGGGCCGCGGTGGACCTGTACCGATCCTGTCTGGAGGCCTTCGTCAAGGAGCAGGAGCGAGAAATCGAGAATCACCGCCAGGCGGCCCAGAGCGCCATCGACGACTGGAATCGCTTCGTGGGGAAGGAAACGAAAGGACCTCCCAGCGCTCCGCAGGACAAGGGGAGCCGGCCGGGCGGCGAGGACCGAAAGTGATTGCGGGGAGGCGGGGATGCGAGACGGGGGCGAAAAGGCTGGCTGAGGATATTCCCCCCGTACCCGTCGGGCCTCGCCGGAATTGCCGCGGCCGCTGGCGCTCCGGAAGGCAGTTGCGCCTATGGGTGCCTCAGTATCATCCTTGGGGAGTTCCCCTGTACCATCTGCGCGCCTCCGCCATTACGGCACAGGGCGACCAGGACTGCAACGTAGCACAGGCTTGGAGGACTTCGAGCCTGACTTCAGGACGAGGAAAAAGTCATGAGGAAAACGGGGACCGATTCCTGTCCGCTTTGCGGTGGGGCCAAGAGGGCCGGGACGACGACCTTCACCGCTGAGCTCGGTTTCGGCGTCGTGGTGATTCGGAACGTTCCGGCGACGGTCTGCTCCCAGTGCGGTGCAGATTGGATTCCGGATGAGGTGGCCGGGCGAATTGAGGCACTGGTTGACGACGCCAGAAAGAAACAGCTTCAAGTCGAAGTGATATCCCTGACCTGAGAGGTGGGTGACAGCCGATGGGGATTCGCTTTTGGGTCGTCCGGCCCAGGCGTCGCCTTGGTCAGTGAAGGCGATGATCTGCATGGAACCGCCACACAACAGGCAGAGCAGCAAGTCGGCTTCGGAACCCTCTCTGATGAACTAGGCCCACCGCCGCTCGAGGCCCTGCGAGATCGCGGTGAGACCTCGACCACCTGAAGCGGTTTCACGGCATGCCCACCCGGAGTACCGCCCGCCAAGAATTGGAGTCGCCAACTCGGTGAATCAAACAGTTAGCCTCCGAAAGGTGTCCAGTAGCTTTTTTCCCATCATCGAGAGCCGCGGCGGCTACGGTGGCCGCCGGGAGGTGTAGCTCAGCCCAGTCTCGGAGGCCCTCGCAACATCCCCCCGTCCCCTCCGGGTGCTCCATTATCGAGATTTCGACTCCACATCGGGTGAGTTTCCCAAGGCGATCCTGCGACAGATTGCCTTGCCCCCATGTCGCGGTCCACTGCAAACGATTTGACGGATCGTACACCATTGGAATAATGTCTTTGCCGAAACACTTGGACGTAAAGGAGAATCATCGGGTGGTGTACATGACCAAGCTGAGCGCGAAGCATCAGATTGTGATCCCCTGCGATGCGCGGCGACAGCTCGGCCTCTCGGCGGGCGACCGGCTGCTCATCGAGGTCCGGGACGGCGCCCTCGTCCTCACTCCCCGGCCGACGAGCTACGCCAGGCATCTGCGCGGGCTGCACCAGGAGGTGTGGCGCGACGTCGATCCGCAGAAGTATGTCCATGTGGAGCGGAAGGGGTGGCGGTAACCAGGGCCCTCCACCAGTTCCTTCGGCGGCAGCGGGCCGTCGCGGCGGATACCATGGTATTTATCTATCACCTGCAGGACCACCCGCGCTATGCGATGGCCACCCAGGCCATCATGGATGCGTGGGAGTCGGGATCGGCGCAGGGCCTGACCTCGGTGATCTCCCTGGCCGAAGTGCTGGTGAAGCCGTTGCGGGAAAAGCGCCAGCAGGCGGCGGATGACTACCGCCGGCTGCTCCGGGCATTTCCGAACCTCCGGCTGCTGGCGCTCACGGCGGATATTGCCGAAGAGGCCGCGCGTCTGCGGGCGCTACACGGCCTCGCGCTCCCGGACATGATCCAGATCGCGAGCGCCGTCGCCGAGGGAGCGGGCGGTTTCGTCACGAACGATCCTGCGCTGCAACGGATCACCGAGATCGAGGTTCTCCTCCTGGATGATGTGTGTCCCGAGAGAGGGAGGTAGGTGCACAAACAATTTGCGGTCTTCCATGGACCAGGGGGGCTTCTTCTGAATTGCGAGAGGCGGCGCACGGCTGAATGCGCTTTAGAACCTCCCCTCAAGAGTTCACAAGCAAGTTGTTTCCGCACCGACGTCCCCCAAGACAGGGCGACTAGGACTGCAACGCAAGATGGGTGAGGTCAAATCTGCCCGGCGCCGATTGCGCAGCCCGCGCCAGTGGCCGGCGAGGATCAAGAGCATGAGGCGGGGAGATTGATGCATCCGTCTTGTATTCGCGAAAAGCGAAATGAAAAGGGCGGGGTTCTCAGGCGCGTTCAGGAAGGTCCCTCCCTGCCAGAATCGAGGAGAGGCCCATTAGACGCGAAACCAACAAGTTGTTTCTGCACCAACGTCCCCCAAGAGCGTCCCCCAAGATGTCAACGGGAAAGGGCAAAAGATACGCCCTTTCCCGACCTTGACAAGGCCAATCCCCTGCCCTAAGTTGCCTGTGGGGGAGGAGGTTATGGCGATGACCATTCCGATCGAACGCCTCGACGACTATCGCTGGCAGATCCCGGCGGGTAGCAAGCCGGGGATGAAGGTGCCGGCGATCATCTACGCGGACGAGAAGCTCCTGGAGCAGATCCGCCACGACCTCTCGCTGGAGCAGGCCGCCAATGCCGACACCCTCTCGGGCGTGCGAGTCAGATGTAGACTCCTGGCCTCACATGAATTTGTTACGCAACTTGCCTAACGTGGCCGGGTCCCCCAAGAGACGCTGCTTGGCGACCCGCCTAACTTGCTCTGGTTCTGGGGAAAATCCCTTCCTGGTGTCCTCTAGCTGTGGGTTCGAGATGCTGCTCCTGATACGATGAAGCGTCAACTCTTCGCGTTCATCGTGCCTCTGTTGCTGGAGGCCGCGTTGGTCACCGGATGCGCTGGGCAACTTGCCATGAGCAGCCTTGCCGAAAGACCCACTCCGACCGCATTGAGCGTCAATACACGCACCATCACCCTTGCCGATGACGGTCAAACGATCACGCTTCATGTGGGCGAGCGCTTCCTGCTTGAGTTGGGGGAGGGCTACGACTGGGCAGTCACAGTCGCGGATGAGAGTATCGTCGGCCGCGTTGCTCAGAACTTGTACGAGGCACATCAGCCGGGTCGCACCACCCTGACAGCCAGGGGGGATCCGCTCTGCCGCAAAGTGCGACCGCGGTGCGGCGTGCCCTCACGCTTGTTTCGCCTCCAGGTGGTCGTTGAAAGGTAAACCGGACGCCGGTTGAGGTCCGCGAAGGGACATCGTGGGCGGAGACGGCGTGATGCTTTTTTCCTGTCCAGGACACCCCGGGCGTTACAGCACCTCCTAGTCACGCGCCATGCCTGGCGCACATAGAAAAGGCCGTCCGGGCTTGCCGAACGGCCCTGATTGAGGCGGCTGTCATACGGGCGTTCGCCTACTGAACTATGAGCGTCACAGGGGTGGTATGGGCCAGGCTGCCGCTGGTGCCGCGGATCGTCAAGGTATAGGTTCCCCTGGGCGTTTTGCTGTCAGTCCTCACAGTCATGGTCGAGGTCCCGGAGCCCGTCACCGAAGTGGGGCTGAAGCTCGCGCTTGAGCGGGAAGGCAAACCGCTAACGCTGAGGCCGACGGTCCCGGCGAATCCGTTCAGGGCGGTTACCGTTACCGTATAGGTGGTGGAGGAGCCGCGCCTAACGGTTCGGCTCGAAGGTGTGGCCGAGACCGAGAAATCCGGTGGGGTTGAGGAGTTTACAATCAGCGCGACCGTCGTCACATGCGTCAGGTTGATGTCGGCGGCATCGGTCCCCGTAATCGTCAACGTATAGTTGCCCGGCGTCGCATTGCTAGCCACGTTCACCGTCATGGTGGAGGAGCCAGAGCCCCCTGTCACCGGAGCGGGGTTGAAGCCGAAGCTGACGCCAGACGGCCCACCGGTCGCGCTGAGACTAACGTTTCCGGTGAATCCGTTCAGCGGACTCACGCTCACCGTGTAGGTGGTGCTCTTCCCCTGAACCACCGTCTGGGAGCCGGGACTGGCGGAGAGGCCAAAGTTGGGCGTGGACACCCTGGTGCAGGTCGGGAGAGCGAAAGAGGCGATCTGGGTGCTCCAGTTGAAGCTGCCGTTGGACTTGCAGGTATTCATTCGTGTACCAGAACGTGCAGTCGTCCACGGGGTCGATGCTCATGCTGCTGTAGTCGCCCCACCGGCTGAGTCCACCCGTTTGCGATCCGGTGCCGTTGATGATGGTCGTTCTCCACCTCCATCGTGCCTAGCAGCATCGCTTGGCGTGCGGACCGTGTAGGCGATGGAGGGGTGGATGCTGCCGCTCGATTTGCTGTAACCGAGGGCGATATCTCCGGCCTTATCCATGGCGATCGAGCCCATCCAGCGGTAGTTGGAGTCAGGCGCAAACGTCCCCTGCTGGTAAACACCAAAACCGCCGCCCGGAGCGCTGGCGTAGCTCGTACCAGCGCACGCCGACGCTGCTCCCCGCTGTGATCGAATGGTTCACGACCAGTGATTCATGGTCACCGAAGTTGCGATAGGCCAGCCGATACATCAGGCGATCGGCCGAGCGAGTCGAGCCGCTGATTCGTCCCCGCCTGCGGAATGCAGGTCCCTCCGCCGCAGGCTTCGCTGAACAGGTTGACCGGTATCGTGGTCGGCCCCTAAAGGTTGAGTTGCCGGGAGTGGTGAAGTCCACGTGGAACTGGTACAGATCAAGCGCGTTTGAGATGAAGTGGACAAAATAGTCGGGAGCAGCCTGCGGGAGGAGGCCTCGAGCCGTCGAGATCCGAGGGCAACAAGCTATCCACGCTGGACCCATTTTGAAAGCACTGGGCTGTGGCCGTGGTCCCAGCCAGCATCGCGTTTCGATCCAGGGCGCAGGCGAGTGCACCATAGAAAAAGGTGCCCGATGAGTCAAAGCTATTGAAGGAAACGTAATAGGCGTCTGTCCACACTCCCAGCTTCGGATAGTCCGGGAAGTAATCATTCGGAATCGGGAACGCGTACCGATTGTAGGTGCCCGTGGCATCCGAAGTGGTCGAAACGGCAACGCAATACGTGTAGGGAGAACTGAACACGGGCTGCGCCATCACCCAACGGCCTGCCGCCTTGTCAAACTGGGCGATAATGTCGCCGTCGTTGTTGGTTTCGCAGGGTCCGCCGAAGCCCGACCAAAACCTGTTGCCGGGGAACGGACCAGGAGCAGATTTCCCTTCTTGTCATACACGGCAAATTCGACGTTCACCCATTGAACGTATTGGGTGGTTCCCGCCGCCCCGTTGGTGTCGGGCGGCGCATATCCGTTAGCCCCGACGCCAGGAAACTTCGAATGTCTGGTTCTCGGTTCCCGGTTGGGTGTAAACGTCTGGAGTCCAGGATCCTCCGGCGCCAGGGTGGCAGCCTGTGGCTGCACGGGGTTCGGGTGGAGCAAGGGTATCACGCGAGGAGTTGCGGCCTGCGGCTCGGAGCGGGAGCCGCCGAAATCATCTCTGCGAGCGGTGGAGAAACATCATGCTGAAGTTCATAGACTACTTGCGGGACGGCCAGAACTTGTTGGGCGGAGGCCGGAAGAGCTGACCATAGCCCCACACAAAGCACTCCGAAAACGCTGACCAACACGCATGTTCTCGTCATGGAATCTCCCTCTCATCCGCCGGGATGTTGAGCATCGTGCTTTTCCCGACGGGAACCGACAGGGATGATACTTCATCGCTGTTCGTTTGCATATGGTGATAGTGAGTACTACGTTGTTGACTCAATGGACTTATGTTCTTCGCACTTCCCCAACGGCTTTCGCGATTCCGGACGTGGCGACTCCGAGCTGCCGCGTTGCGTCTTCTCGGGAGGCGTTGTCACAGTTGTTACTTCCAACTGAATCCATCCCGTCCGTTCAAATGCGGGCGCGTTGCCTTGGCCGCCTCAGGCGGTAGGCTGGCCGCGCCTCCTCAACCCGGAAGCCGATGGACCGCCGAACCTTCGCTGGTGGGGCCATAAGCTGCCGGATCGCCTCGAACAGGATCTCCGGCCGCCCCAGCCGGAACTTGAAATCGCAATTTGCGATTTCAAGTCTCTAGGGCCAGGGGATGATCCGGCAGGGTGGCCTCCCGCGGTTGTTCTCGACAGAATCCGGCTGCCTGGTATCTCAGGCAGTCCGGGGGATCGAGGAAAACCGTGGCGTGAGTTCTGCCGCGGGGCCGAGACAGACTGCGCTGGTGCAGGAACCTACTCCAAGATGCCATCGCTCTTCTCTAGCGCACCCTATGCCAACGCCCGGACCCCTTTTCTGGAGGTTGGCTCTCTGGCCAGAGTCCGTCTTTGTCCAGTCGCCTCTCGATCACCTGAGGTGAAACATCAAAACGTCGTGCGAGCCAGTCCGCGACATACGACCGGGCCACCTCCCCCGCCTTCTGGAGCGACAGCCCGACACGCGCCGCAGCCCGGGCCGCTTTCTGATATTCGGTGCGGAGCGGTTCAGGGGGCACGAGAATCAACCCTGCAAAGGCATACGCCTGCCACTCCAACCATCGGCGATCTTCCTCGTCCATCTCTCGCTGGAATCGCTTCCATTCCTCCACGTGCCGGATCTTGTGCTCCTGGAAGACCCGCCGGTGAAGCACCGCATGGCCAAGCTCGTGGGCCAAGGTGAAGTGGTAGCGCCCCGGTCGATGCTCGTACATGAAGGCATCCACTGTGATGGCCTTCAGATCGCCGGAGATGAAACCATCCACCTCAAACGCCTCGTGCAGGCCCGGGACAGGGATGATGTCAATCGAGTACCGAAGCTCGACGATCTCCTCGATCGGAACGGGGATCGTACCAGCCGGGTGGTGTGTGCGGAGGAAGTCCGCCGCTCGGCGCCGAAGGGCTTCGTACGACAGGACCGGCCTTTCCAGACGTCCGGTCATCCCCCCTAACTCCGTCGGATCATGTCGATTAGCTCGCTCAGCTTTTGTTCCGAGACCTTCTGCCCTCGCAGCGTGCGGAATAGGAGCGGTAGGCGGGCAACCACATCCTGCTTGCGGAGAATCTCCGGCGGGAGCTTCCCGCGGGAGGCCCACGCCAAATCGAAAAACTCATACCAGGCCTCGCTCCCGCGCCGGATCTTCAGGGCCTTCGCGTATTGGGTCAACTTCAAGTCCGAGTCCGGTGGCGGGAGCAGTCCTCGTTCCAACTTGCTGATGTTCCCCGGGTCGTACCCGTGCGCCTCACAGAATCGTCGGAGCGTCATCTTCTGGCCGATCCGCAGTTCCTTGAAAAACCGGCCAAAAAGGTTCTTGGGCATAATCGCTCACCTCCTTATGTTGGTGGAAAAATACAACAGATGCGAGAGGCCTGTCAAGTCAAATCCGTACACCAGTCCTTGGTGCCTCCCCGTTCAGATCGAAAGTCGCCATCTCGAGCTCCAATCTGAAGCTTGCGGGAGGGCTTGGGGAAAGAGGAGTTGCTTTACTGCGGGACTGCGTTGCCGCTTTCCTCGCCTTTCAATCATCGCTAAGCGCCGCTAAATTCAAAACACGCCCCCTTCCCGACCTTGACAAGGCCGACCCCCTGCCCTAAGTTGCCAGTGGGGGGAGGAGGTTAGGGCCATGACCATTCCGATCGAGCGACTCGACGACTATCGCTGGCAGATCCCGGCGGGGAGCAAGCCGGGGATGAAGGTGCCGGCGATCATCTTCGCCAGCGAGAAGCTGCATGGAGCAGATCCGCCATGACCTCTCGCTGGAGCAGGCGGCGAATGCGGCCACGCTCCCGGGCGTGGTCCGGGCGGCTTATGCGATGCCCGACATCCACCAGGGGTACGGGCTGCCCATCGGGGCGGTGGTGGCGACCCGGATGGACGGGGGCGTCGTCACGCCCGGCGGGGTGGGGTACGACATCAACTGCGGCGTGCGGCTTCTCCGCACCGAACTGACTCAAGATGAGGTGCAGCCGCGCATCAAGGAGTTGGTGAACCTGCTGTTCACGGAGATCCCGACAGGGGTCGGGTCCCACGGGAGAGTGCACCTGACCAAGGACAACCAGGCGCAGCCCCTCCTGAAGGGGGCCCGCTGGGCGGTCGAGCAGGGGATGGGTCAACCCGAGGACCTGGCCCATACGGAGGCCGCGGGCTGTCTCCCCGGGGCGGACCCTGACGCCGTGAGCCACAAGGCGTACGAGCGGGGACGCGACCAGGCGGGGACGCTTGGATCGGGGAATCACTTCTTGGAAGTGCAGGTGGTGGAGCAGATCTACGATGAGCAGGCGGCCAACGTCCTGGGGCTCTTCCCTGGCCACGTGACGGTTCTCATCCACACCGGCTCGCGCGGCTTCGGGCACCAGGTGTGCACCGACTACCTGGCGAGCATGGATCGGGCGGTGAAGAAGTACGGGTTCCAGTTGGCCGATCGGCAGCTCGCGTGCGCCCCGATCGATTCGGAGGAGGCGAAGGCGTACCTCGGCGCCATGCGGGCGGCGGCCAACTACGCCTGGGTGAACCGGCAGTGCCTCACCCATTGGACTCGCGAGGTCTTCCAGAAGATCTTCAAGAAGTCATCCCGCCATCTCGGAATGTCGGTCGTCTACGACGTTGCCCACAACATCGCCAAGGTGGAGGAGCACCAGGTCGAAGGCCGCTCCATGCGGGTCCTCGTCCACCGGAAAGGGGCCACCCGGGCCTTTCCGCCCGGCCATCCCGAGCTGCCGGAAAGTTACCGGAGCATCGGGCAGCCGGTTCTGGTTCCCGGCGACATGGGACGCGCCTCGTTTGTCCTCGTCGGGACTCAGGGGGCCATGCGAGAGACCTTTGGCAGCACCTGTCATGGGGCCGGACGGCTCCTCAGCCGGGCCGCCGCCATCAGGGCCGGTAAGGGACGGTCGATCGAACGCGAGTTGGAAGACACGTACGGCGTCTACGCGAAGGCGAGCGGCCGCGACGCGATGAAGGAAGAGATGCCCGAGGCGTACAAGGACGTCCAGGACGTGGTGACGGTGTGCCACAACGCCGGCATCTCCAAGATGGTCGCGCGCATGAAGCCGATCGGATGCATCAAGGGATAGCAGGGGCGCGGGGGAGCTGGGAGCAGGGGCGAAGGGGCGCGGAGGCGCAGGGGAGGAAGGGTGCCTCTGCCCTCAAGGCGGGACCTCGCATGTCAATGAGCAAAGTCGTTCAAGATGCTCGGGGTCGGCCGCTACAGCTCGAAACGCCTGCCCGTCGGATCGTCAGTCTCGTTCCCAGCATCACGGAGGCGCTGTTCACCCTGGGGGCCGGCGAGGCCGTGGTGGGGGTCACGAACTTCTGTGCGGAGCCTCGCGAGGAGGTGCGGACGCGCATCAAGGTCGGGGGGCCGAAGACCGTCCGCTGTGATGTCGTCGTGAAGCTGGCGCCGGACCTGGTCATCGCCAACATGGAGGAGAACCATAAGGCCGACGTGGACGCCCTGGAGAAGGCCGGCCTTCGCGTGCTGGCCACGTATCCGCGGACGGTTCTGGAAGGGATCCAACTGATCCGGGACCTTGGCGTCGTGACCGGGACTTCCCGACACGCCGAGGCGATCGCCGCCGAGTGCGAAGCGGCCCACGAGGAGATCAAGCGGTTTCGGCGCAGACGGCGACCGCTCCGAGTGTTCTGCGCCATCTGGCGAAGGCCGTACATGACGATCAGCGGCGACACGTACGTGAGCGACATGCTCCGGACCTGTGGAGCCGAGAACGTCTTCCGCGAGCATCCGAAGCGATACCCCGTGGTGGCCTTGGAAGAGATTGCCGCGCTGCAACCCGACGTCATCCTGCTGCCCGATGAGCCGTTTCCCTTCCGCGAGAGGCATCGGGAGGAGTTCAGGGACCTCAAAGACGTTCCTGCGGTCCGGGCCGACCGCCTCCACTTGTTGGATGGCAAGGTCCTCTCATGGTACGGACCGCGTATCGCCGTAAGCCTGCGCGTGCTGACCCGGATCCTCCACGGCTCCGAGAGGTGAACGAGAGCAGGGAGCGGCTACAGAGAAGGCAAGAAGCAGTAAGCAGCAGGCAGGAGGCAGGCTGCATACTGCCTTCTGCTTACTGCTTACTGGAGGAGAGCCTTGGGAAAGCTGGTGAAGGTGGCTGCGGTTACGGAACTTGCGCCCGGGCAGGGGAGAGTGGTCGACGCAGACGGCACCGAGGTCGCCCTCTTCAACGTCGATGGCGCCTTCCACGCGATCGGAAACACTTGCGTGCATCGCGGGGGACCGCTGGGCGAGGGGTCGCTGGAGGGGCATACGGTGACGTGCCCCTGGCACGGCTGGGAGTACGACGTCACGACGGGGGCAACCGCGATGAACCCCTCGGTGAAGGTTCCGGTGTATCGGACCGAGGTGCGGGACGGCGAGGTGTTCGTCGAGCTTTCCTGACCCGCGAGCGGCCTCCGAGGGAGAGAGGATTCGCCTGCTCAGGGTACACTCGTCCATTCGGCTGCGGCGCAGCCGCTTGCTCCCACGGACGTTCGCGAACTCAGCCTGCCGGATGGGACTCGGTCGGGCTAGGCGCTGGGGGCAGCCTCCTCCGGGGTCGGGGCTGGCGGCGGGGCGGACGGAACCGCGGCCTCCGCGGGAGTCTCGGTCCGCCGTTGGCTCTTGGGCTCAGCCTCGGTCGGGGGTGGGCCTCCTGCCATCGCGACCTTGCGGCGAGCCTTCACGTGCTGCTTGCGGCGTTGTCGCCGGCGACGCATTTCCCGTTGTTTTTCGCGCACAGAGTTTCTCCTTTCGCATGTACCCAATCGCCGTTGGCCCTTCGCCTTCGGCTCCCGAACACGGGATATCCCGCCTGCCTGTCACCAGTCTTGATACACGTCCTTCTTGCCATCGAGGAGTTTCAGCGACTTCTCTTTGCTCCGGCTGTGCACGTCCTGGATGCCGGACGCCGTTCCGGTGGGGTCCACCATGAGATCCAGCTTCCAGTCAGGCTTCCCGGTCATGGGATCCGAGTAGATCCGTCGGAGGTATCGACGGACCTGCAACTGCGTCCGGTCCAGGAGGAGATCCTTGAGCTCCTTGGGGAGCCGATTGTGATCGGCCCGATACAGCAGGATGGCCCGGCGGAACTCCCCCAGGCGAAAAATCAGCTCCTCCTCCTTCTCCCGCTTGATCTGGGTGCTCCAGACCTCGCCCACGGCGGCTGTGGTGATGCCGATGATCAGGATACTGAGCAGGAGGAGCGGATAGACGAATCCGCGTGGCGACCGGCCGCCGCGGAAATGACCAATGTGCCGCAATGACCAATTCCCAATGGTCACAGAACCAGGCCTCCAATCGACTGTTCCGCGAAGTGACGGATCGATTGCCCGCTACCAGTCGCTGTACGGCGTGCCGTCTATGGCTGTCCGATCCGAGCCGCTGCGGATGTCCATGATCCCGGCCTGCTGTCCCTGCTCATCCGTCGCATACACCAAGCCCCAGGTCTCCGCCGACCCGGTGACAGGGTCCACGGGCACGCGGCGGATGTACCGCTTGTCCACCAGGTCGGCCAGCGCAGCCGGGTACTTCCCGTTGTCGGCGTAGAACTGGTCGAGCCGATCGCGCAGGATGAACAGGTTCTCCTTGAGGGTGGCCTCTTTCGCAGCCAGGACGGCTCGATTATAGCTCGGCTGGGCCAGGGTCACCAGGATCCCGATGATGGTGATGACGATCATCAGCTCGATCAGGGTAAACCCGGGACAAGCCGCCAGCCGCGAGCCCTCCGGGCCAGCGCACCCTCGCGGGCGGAGCCCGCGAGCCCCGAACCTCGACCCTTCCGAGCTGACCGCTGACCGCTGACCGCTGAAAGCTCTGCTACCAGGTGTCATGCTTCGTCCCATCCAAGCCCACGGCCTTGCTGGCGCTGTGCACGTCGTACACGTCCTTCCCGTCCGAGAGGCTGGAATCCGGATTGTCCGAGAAGGACCGGGTAATCCATTGACCGTTCTCCGTCATGGGGTCGCGCGGGATCCGCCGCAAGATCTTGGTCTCCACCATCTCATCCAGGGTCAGCGGGTAGCCCGTCCGGTCCACGGACACCCGCTTCTTGAAGTCGGCCCGCGCGTCCACCACATTCCCCTTGGCCTTGTCATACTCGAACTTGAACTGGTCAATGCCCTCCCGAAGCTGCCGCAGGTCCCGGCGCAGATCCAACTCCTTGTTGCGGGTGACCGTGACTTCCACCAGGGGCATGGCCGCGGCGGCCAGAACGCCCAGCACGGCGACGGCCACGAGCAGTTCGATGAGTGTCATGCCGTGCGGCGAGGCCGCCGGGCGGCTGCGGGCTGCGCATCGGCTCATGGTCGAGGCCCTGGCGGCTCCGGACCCGGCGTGCCGGGTGGCCGCGGGGCAGGTGCCGGGCCCCCCGGGACCGGCGCGGGGGTCGGAACCGGGGCCAGTCCAGGTACCGGCAGGGGGGCCGCCTGCCCGAAGCTCTCCGCCGTGCCGGAGGGGAAGGCCTCGATATTCGGCTCGGGTCGCTCCAGGGCCTTGACGATCCGGGGTGTGATAGAGATCAGGACATCGGTCCGGTCGCCGGTTTGGTCCGGACTCTGGAAAAGCCGGCCCAGTCCAGGGATGTCGGCCAGGAAGGGGATGCGGCTCGTCGCCACGGATTCCGTATCCTGGAACAAGCCGCCCAAGATCCGCGTCTCCCCGTTCCGCACCTTGATGAAGGTGTCGAGATTCCGCGTGTTGACCGGCGTCAGGAGTTCTCCCCCTTGCACGCCTTGGATGGCGGCGCCCACGCTGCTGATCTCGAAGCTCAGCTCGACCGTGACCTCGCCGTTCAGGTGGACCGTCGGGGTCAGGGTGAGCTTGAGGCCGATGTCGCGGTACTCCACCTGGGTCTGCGTCGTGGTCACGGCGGAGCTGGGGAGGGTTGCCGCGGTCGTGCCCGTGGCCGCGAGCCCGGCCACGCCCGGGACGCTGGTCAGAGTCGAGATCTGGAAGGGCCGCCGCTGTCCGATGAGCAGCCGCGCCTTCTGCCGGTCCAGGATGCGGACCGTGGGGTTCGCCAGGACCTTGGTGTGGCTGTCGTTCTTGACGAGGTTCAGGATCAGAGAGGGGTTGGTGATGCTGAGGCTGCTCCCGAAGCGGAGGGCGGGCCAGACGGCGCCGATGGGCATACTGGCTGGGAACGCGAGGGACACCACGTAGGACTGAGGACTGATGGTGATCCCCAGGTTCTGCTCGTACGTCCGATCGACCTCCAGGACTTCCAGCTCGATCTCCACCTCGCCCACGCCGCGATCGTTGGCCTCGAGGAGCTTCTGGGCCATGGCGATCTTCTCGGGCGTCTCGCGGACCACCAGGGCGTTGAGCTTCTCGTTGACGAAGATCTGCCGGGTGTTGAGGATCGTGCGCAGCAAGTTCACGGTCACCTTGGCGTCGGCGTCGGTCAGGTAGAAGGTCCGCACCGTGAGCTCATCGTACTGCTGCCGCTTGCCGGGATTGTCGGGAATCACGATCACGGTGTTTTCGGCCGCCTTCTTGACGAAGAGCCGGTTGGCGGTCAGGATCAGGCTGAAGGCCTCCCGCAGGGGGATGTCCTTGAAAAAGGTGGTGATCCGCTTGGGTTGGAGGGACTCGTCGGTGACGATGTTGATGCCGGCCGTCCGGGCGAGGACCTCCAGGACATCCTTGATGTCCGTGTCGCGGAATCGCAGGGTGACCGGCTGGGTGGAAAAGAGATCCAGGGGCTCCGCCGACCGTTTGGGTGGCGCCTCGGCTGTTAGCTTGGCATCGATCTCCTGCTTCAAGAGCTTGGCGTCGGGGTCGCCGGGCATCAGGCGGAGGGCCGCCGCCACCTCGGCCTGGGCGGCCTGCCAGTCGCGCTTGTCCATCAGCTCCCGGGCGCGGGCCAGTTGCTGCCGCACCTGGCGCAGGCGCGCGATGCGGTCCAGGCCGTCCTGGGCGGGCCGGTTCTCGCCGCTGTAATCCAGCGCGCGCCGGTACGCGGCGGCGGCATCCTCCAGCCGCCCGGCCTGTTCCATCTCCTTTCCGGCCTGGAAAAACTTCTCCGACGCCTCCTGCATGGCCCGCGCGAGGCCCAATCGGTACTCCACGCTCTGCGGGTTGTTCCTGACGGCCTCCGAGTAGTAGCGGACCGCCTCTTCCCAGCGGCCCTGCGCCGCCAGCTCCTCCCCCTGATCCTGCGAAGCGGTGTAGGGAGTGGCGCAGCCGAAGAGCGTCACGCTCAGAATGAGCCCCAGGCCAATACGGGCAATCCTCCCGGCAGCAACTCCCATCATGCCTTCCCTTCCTCTCAGTCGTCCTTCACCGCCCCGGCGGCGGGGTCGCTCCCGGTGTCAGGGCGAGGCGCACCTGCTTGTCCCCGCCGACGGAGGACAGGACCACGCTGTCCTCGGTGATGGCCTGCACCCGGTAGCGGCCCTCGATCGTGCCGTCCACCGGAAGGGTATACACGTGCGGCCCCTGGACGATGAACGCCGTCATGGCGGTGCCCCGCTGCAGGTAGCCCACGTAGCGGAACGCCTTGGCCCCCTCCAGGAACGGATCCGGCGGGGGAGCCGGCGCGGCAGGCGCAGCGGCTGCGGCGGCTCCCGCGGCTGCCGCGGCCTGCGCCGGGAGAGATGGCGGAGGGGGTTCGCCGAAGATGTTCTGGGCCTCCGGGGTGTGGGCCGGCGGGGGCAGGCGGAGCAGCTCCGTCTTCAGGCGCGGGAGCCCCCCGCCAGGCGCGCCGGCCGTCCGACCCGACCCGGCCGCGGCCTGCGGCGGGGCCGGCCGCGTGGGGGGAGGTGGGGGCTGGCGCAGGGCAAAGAGCGCCGCCCACAGTCCCAGCAGCGCGATCAGGAGAACGAGCTTTCCCGTGTGGGCACGCATCCGTCGAACGCTCTCCGCGGGCTAGCGAACGTACAGGGCCAGTTGGAGCTGGATGTCGAGTTCCGCCGTTCCTTTCGTATCCCGGATGGACAGGCGCTCGATCACCAGTTGGCGGCGCAGGCCTTCCAGCTCATACAGGTAGCGGCGGATGTTGCCGTAGGATCCCTGGACGCCCATGGTCAGCGTCACCTTGGTGAGGTCGGTCTCCTTGACCGTTTCCGGGCGGTACGACACGCTCGGGACCTGGAGGGCGAGGGCGCGGGCCCCCTTGGTGAGTCGCCCGACGAGCGAGACCAGGTCTGCCTGCGGCGGGTAGCCCTGGGCAAACTCCTCGACCTCGCGCAGGGCGGTCAGCGTCCCCTCGCTGGACTGGGCCTCGCGCTGGAGCGTGCGGATCTGTCGCTGCAGGTCGAGGAGCCGGTTCTCCTGCTCAATCCGCTGGGCGCGCGCCGGGAGAATCAGCAGGACGAGCGCCAAAGCGTTGGCCACCAGGAGCCCAGCCACGACGCCCCACAGCCAGCGATTCCCTCCCGTCCGGGCGCTCACGACGACCGCCCCTGGTAGATCAGCGACACGGTGAAATCCAGCGCGTCGCCCCCGCCGGCCGCCTCGGTCCGCGTCGCCTGCCGGAGGAGGTAGACGTCCGTAAAGCTCGTGCGCTCCGAGAGCCCCCGCACGAGGCGCGCCATGTCGTCGAAGGAGCGCGCCACGCCGCTCAGCGTGACCCGTCCGGTGGACTGATCCGGATGGATCTCGCGGAGATGGACGCCGGGAGGGACGGCGTGCTCGAGCTCGACCAGGAGACGTGTCCAGGAGAAGGCCGATGCCTCCAGGATCTGGTTGTAGGCTGCGACCTTGGCCTCGTAGCGCTTGAGAGCCTGCTGCGGGATCGTGGCCCGAATCGCGCGCACCTCCTCCATGTGCCGGCCGACCTGTTCTTCCATCTGCGCGAGCCGCCGGCCGATGCCCTCCCCCTCTCGCCGCAGGCCTGCCCACAGGACGACCTGCACGGCGAGGGCGAGGGCAAGCCCCGCCACGCCCGCAGCCGCGAGCAGCGTCCGGCGCCGGTGTTGCCGGAAATCCAGGGAGGCCAGGTTGAATCCCGCGATCAGCATGGCCGAATCGCAACCCCGATGGCGGGCCCCCACGCGACCAGGTCCTCGGCGGGGAGCCCGGTCCGGAGGGCCGCGGAAAGATTCAGCCTGCTCACCGCCACTTCCAGCCATTCGGCGAGTGCCGTCGTCGCCTCGTCCAAGCGCGTCCCCCTCCCCGCCAGGAGGAGGCGGTCCACCCGCCCCAGGCCTTCCGAGGCATCGTAGAAGGCGAGCGTATCGGCCACCTCGCGCACCAGGCGCTGGCGCCCGTCGGCGCTCCATCCCGCCGCGCCCTCGGACAGGATCCGCCAGAGCCGGGGCCGCCCGTTCTGCAGCAGCAGCAGGGTGGTCTGTCGCTCCGCGATCGCCAGGAGGCCGATGGTTCCCTCGGCCAGGGCGGCCGACGCCGCCTGGGCGAGGCCGAAGCTGCGTGCCTCCAGCACGGCGACCCGGAGCCCTGCCGCCAGGAGCACCTCTTCGTATTCGGCGAGGACGCGCTCCCGCGCCAGGAGGCAGGCCACCCGCTGCCGGCCATCCGGCCCGGGCGGGAGTGGCACGAAATCGAGTCTGGCCTCCTCCGCCGGGAAGGGGAGCGATTCCCGGACCTGCCAGCGGAGGAACCGCCGCGCCTCGTCCCGCCTCTCGGGGAGCTGGTCTGTCGCCACGCTGCGCAGGCTGAAGAGCCAATCGGGCAGGGCCAGCCGCACCCAACCGCTGCACCCCGCGCGGCGCCGCAGGTCCCGCAGGCGGTCGGCGAGGGCCCTCGAGTCCGTCACGTTTGCCTCCGCCGCCGACGGCTTGAGGAGCCCGGTCGGCAGGGGGACCTCCACACGCGCCGACAGGTGAAGCCTGCCGCGGCGAAGCCCTGCGCGGCACAGCCGGAGTGTCTGCGCGTCAAGTTCCAGGCCCCAGGCCATCCTCAGGCTCCCGCTTCGCTCCCCGTCACTCGGCGAAGGTGACGCGGTTGATCTCCGCCAGGGTGGTGATCCCGGCTCGCATCTTGACCAGGGCAGCGTCCCGGAGGAGCACCGTGCCGCCCGCCTTGGCGGCCGGGTAGATCTCCCTCGCGGGCCGGCGATCCAGGATGAGGCTGCGGATCGGATCCGAGATTTCCACCAGCTCCGCCACCGCGGTCCGCCCCCGGAACCCCGACCCCTGGCAACTGTCGCAGCCCGCGGCCTCGTAGAACATGTGAGCTGCGTCCTGCTCGGGGTCCAGCTTGGACTCCTCCAGGACCTCCCGGGCATACCGGACGGGCCGGCGGCAGTCGCGGCACAGCACCCGCACGAGCCGCTGGGTGAGGATGCAGTTCAAGGAGGAGAGGAAGTGGTAGGGCTCGAGCCCCATGTTGAGGAACCGGCCCAGGACGTCCATGACGTTATTGGCGTGCACCGTGGTGAACACCAGGTGGCCGGTGAGGGCCGACTGGACGGCGATTTGGGCCGTCTCGGCATCCCGGATCTCGCCCACCAGGATCTTGTCGGGGTCGTGGCGCAAAATGCTCCGCAGCCCCCGGGCGAAGGTGAGACCCTTCTTCTCGTTCACCGGGATCTGGACCACGCCCGCGAGCTGGTACTCGATGGGGTCCTCGATGGTGATGATCTTGTCAAACCCCGTGTTGATCTCCGAGATGGCCGCGTACAGCGTGGTGGTCTTCCCCGAGCCCGTGGGCCCCGTCACCAGAACCATCCCGTGGGGCCGGTGGATGTGGCGCCGGAAGCGCCGGAGGTCCTCCGCACTGTGGCCCAAAAGCTCGAGCCGCAGCTCGCGGCAGCTCCTGGGTGATCGCCTCCTTGTCCAGGAGGCGGATCACCACCGCCTCGCCAAAGTTGCTGGGCAGGATGGAGACGCGGCAGTCGATGGCTCGGCCGCGGGCCTTCACCTTGAACCGGCCGTCCTGCGGGACGCGGTGCTCGGCGATGTCCAGCTCGGCCATGATCTTGATGCGGGAGACGATGGTGTCCTGGTGGCGGCGGTCGAGCGGCTCCATGGCCGGATGGAGCATCCCGTCGACCCGGTACTTGACCAGGACCTGCTTTTCGTTGGCCTCGACGTGGACGTCGCTCGCCCGGCGCTCCAGGGCGTTCTGGAGGATGGTGTCCACCAGGCGGATGGTGGGGCTCGCATCCCCCGCGAGCGCCTCCAGCGCCACGGGGCCCTGCTCCTCGTCGGCCTCCGTCAGCTTGAAGTCCTCGCTGATGGCGTTGAGCACGCGCTGGGAGGCATCCACCCGGCTGAGCCGATCCAGGATGGCGCTGCGAGTGGCCACCACGAGGCCCACCGGCCCGTCCGGGTGCCACTGGCAGAGGTCGTCGCGGAGCAGGACGTTGCCCGGATCGGCCACCGCCACGATGAGCCGATCCTCCTCGTGGTGGAGGGGCAGGAAGAGGTCGCGGCGCATGCGCTCCACCGGGAAGGCGTCCAGGACCCCGGCCTCCAGGGGGGCGGTCGCCACGTCCACGACCGGCAGGTCATAGAGCCGCGCAAAGGCGCTGGCCAGGGTGTCCTCGGGGAGAAAGCCCGCGTCCACCAGGTGCCAGCCCAGGTTCCCGCGCACGCCGTTCCGCTCCAGCACGGCCCGATCCACCGTCGCGCGCGTCAGGTGGCCTTCGCCGATGAGCGTCTCTTCCAGGGTGCGATACTGTGCCATGTCGGGCTCGCTTCGGTTCGCGCAGCCTCGGCCGCTCCGCGGACGCCTAGTGTACCACGGATGCCAGGTGGAAAATGGGCAGGTACATGACGATGACGATGGTGGCCACCACGAGGCCCATGCCGATCATGATGGCCGGCTCGATCACCGCCGCCAGGGAGGTGAGGCGAGTCTCCATGTCGCCGTCGTACAGGTCGGCCACGTGCCCGAGCATCTCGCCCAGCGACCCGCTCCTCTCGCCCACGGCCACCATCTCGAGGAGCAGGGGCGGAACGACCCCGGAGGCGCCAAGGGCGTCGGCCAGGCTCGTCCCGGCGGCCACGCGGGGCACGGCCCCGCGAATCCTTTCCGTCAGGTGGGCGTTGCCCAACGCGCCGATGGTTGTCTCCAGCGAGGGGATCATGGGGATGCCGCCCCCCAGCATCATGGCCAGGGTCCGGGCGAAGCGGGAGAGCAGGTATCCTCGAACGATCTCGCCAACCAACGGCGCCCGCAATGCCCACCCGTCCATCACGCGGCGGCCGACCGGCCCCGTGCGCCAGCGCCAGAGCAGGCCGCCCAGGATGACGAGCCCAGCCGCCACCAGGGGCAGCGCCCTGCGCAGCTCCTGGGTCACGGTCACCAGGAGGCGTGTCGCCGCCGGCAGCTCCTGGTCCATGTCGCTGTAGATTCGGGTGAACGTGGGCACCACGAAGGTGAGCAGGAACACCACCAGGGATGCAGAGGCCACGCAGAGCACGGCGGGGTAGATGAGGGACGTCCGAAAGCGCTGGCGGAGGAGCAGGAAGCGCTTCTGGTATTCCACGTAGCGCGTGAGGGCATCCACGAAGTTTCCGCTCTGCTCGCCGGCCTGGAGGCTCGCCGTGTACAGTGGGGGGAACGCGCGGGGGAACTTGGCCATGGCGGCCGAGAGGGCCGCGCCGCCTTTCACCGCCTCCCGAATGGCCTCCAGCATGGCCCGCAGCCGCGGCTGACCCGCCCGCTCGGTGAGGAGGTCCAGCGTCTGGACGATGGGCAGGCCGGCCTTCACCAGCGCCAGGAGCTCCTGGTTGAAAACCAGCATGGTTTGCGGCCGGATGCGATCCACGCCAAAACTGGGCAGGCGGAGCGGGGCGCGAGGCCTTGCCTCACCCCCCTCCTCGAAGACGAAGTATCCCTTCGTCTCCAGAGATCGCCGGGCCGCCTCGCGGGTTTCCCCCTCGGCTTCCTGGAGGCGGATCGATCCCGTTGGAGTTCCGACCTTGAACGAAAAGCGTCCCATTGCCTCCCCGCCGGAGTCCCGGATGAGAGCGGATTCTAGACGCGGGTTGAGATGGACGCAAGCAGATTGTCGGAATCGTACTGGATATTCGATATCTGGATGTGCGGGGCCGCCTCGCCGAGACGGGCCCGGCGCCGGTGGACCGGGTGGGAAAGGCGTGCGCCAACGCTGATTGGTCGTCGGCCGTGTGGCCGGTCGGCCCTCACAAGACGACCAGCACCTTCCACCTTGACCAATCTGCCTTAGGACCGTACAAATCCCCAGGCGGACAGTTTGTGCTCGAAGGTACAATCCCTCCCTTCCGAGACGCGGGATTCCCCAAACCCGTCGCCAGACGAGACGGCCGGCGGCGGCGCACCACGGAGAATCAATATGGCAGACCGAGCCGCTCTTGAGGGGCCGGGCCGGCTGGCTTGGAGCCCCTGGCCGCATCGCCTTGCCCTCATGACCGCAGGCATGACGCTTCTCCTCATCCTGTTCGGCGGGCTGGTCACCAGCACGGGATCGGGCCTGGCCGTTCCCGACTGGCCCACGACCTTCGGGTACGACATGTTCACCTTCCCCTGGTCCCGGATGGTCGGTGGGATCTTCTTGGAGCATAGCCACCGTCTCATCGGATCGGCGGTCGGCCTGCTCAGCGTGGCCCTGGCGGTGGCCCTCTGGGTCGCGGAGCCGCGCCGGTGGCTTCGCGCGCTGGGCGGCGTGGCGCTTGCCGCCGTCATCCTCCAGGGGGTTCTGGGCGGCCTGCGGGTGGTCCTCGTCGAGGAGACGCTGGCCATCCTCCACGGGATTTTCGCGCAAGCCTTCTTCGGCCTCATGGGCGTCCTGGTGCTCTTCACCTCCCGGGAGTGGCGTGAGCCCGAGCGGACTCAGATCGCCGATGCAGGCCGGCTCCGATGGCTCTCTCTGCTCACGGCCTCGGTGGTACTCGTGCAGATCGTCTTCGGGGCCCTGCTCACCCACCTCGGCATCCGGCTGGATGCGCACCTCTCCCTGGCGCTCCTCATCTACGTCCTGGCCTGCCTGCTGGTGGTGCGAGTCTGGAGGGATCACCCGACCCAGATCCGGCTGGTGCGACCGGCCACCCTGCTCTGTGGGCTGCTGGTCGCGCAGTTCTTCCTGGGGCTGGGTTCCTACGCGGGCCGGTTCACCGAGTACGCTCCCGCCATGACCCCGTTCTTCAGCCTGGCCTTCCCCGTGGCGCACCGGCTCGTGGCGGGCCTGATCTTCGTGGCGAGCCTGGTCCTGGTCTGTCGCGTCCAGCGGATGGCAGCCGCGCCAGCGGTGGCGGCGAGCGCCGGCCCGATCTCCGGACGGGTGCCCGCATGACGACCCCCCAGGCTGCCACCGCGCCCTGCTGGCCGATGAGCCAGCCGCGTCGCGTCGCGGACTTTCTGATCCTCACCAAGCCTCGCGTCGTCCTGATGGTGCTCATCACCACCGCGGTGGGCTTTTACCTCGGCTCGATCGGCGAGCTGGAGACCCTGCGCCTGGTGGAGACGCTGTTCGGCACGGCGCTGGCCGCGGGTGGGACCATCGCACTGAACCAGTTCATCGAGCGGGAAGGGGATGCCCTCATGGAGCGGACGCGACACCGGCCGCTCCCCGAGGGGCGGATCCGGCCCCTCGAGGCGCTCACCTTCGGCGTGGGCATCAGCGTGGCGGGGATCGCCTTCGTGGGGCTCACGGTCGGACTTGCAGCCGCGGGGCTGAACGCCCTCACGGCGGCAATGTACCTGTTCCTCTACACGCCCTTGAAGCGCAAGACGCCCCTCTGTAGCATCCCTGGCGCCATCTCGGGCGCCGTGCCGCCCATGACCGGCTGGGTCGCCGCCCGCGGGGACTTCGGCATCGGTGCCTGGATCCTCTTCGCCATCCTGTTCCTCTGGCAGTTCCCCCACTCGCTGGCGATCGGCTGGCTGTATCGGGCCGACTACGCGCGCGCGGGCATCCGGCTCCTGCCGGTTGTCGAGCCGGACGGGGAAAGCACCGGGCGCCAGATCGTGAGCCACGCCCTGGCCTTGCTGGCGGTGGGACTGCTGCCGAGCCTCATGGGCCTGACAGGAAACCTGTATTTCCTCGGCGCGCTGGCGCTCGGGATCTTCATGCTGGCCTGCGGAATGGTGCTCGCGACCTCGCGCTCGATGGCGGACGCGCGGCGACTCCTGCTGGCCTCGCTCGTGTACCTCCCGGTGCTGCTGGCCCTGATGGCCCTCGATAAGATTCCCTTCTAACGGAGTGGCCGATCGGGCGCTGCCGGGGGGTGGGCTCCCGCGACAACGCAGGATCGGCAGTGGAGATGATGCAGGACATCGGACAGGCTCAGCGGTCGGAGAGGGATCTGGCGCCTGCGGCAGATTTCATCCCCGCAGTGGAAGTGGAGAACCTCCGCCACGCCTACGGATCCCGCGAGGCGCTCGCCGGCATCACGCTGACCGTCTTTCGGGGGGAGATCTTCGGCCTCCTGGGTCCGAACGGCGGCGGCAAGACCACCCTCTTCAAGATCCTCAGCACCCTCCTGCGGACCACCCGCGGGCGGGCCCGCGTACTCGGCCACGACCTGGCGGTGGAGGCGGACGTCATCCGCCACCGCCTGGGTGTGGTCTTCCAGCATCCCAGCCTGGATCCGAAGCTGACGGTCCTGGAGAACCTTCACCATCACGGCCACCTGTACGGGTTGCGGGGGGAGCAGCTCCGCCGCCGGTCCGTCACGATGCTCCAGCGGCTGGGCTTGTCCGACCGGGCCCGCGACCGCGTGGAGACGCTCTCCGGCGGCCTCCAGCGGCGGACCGAGCTGGCCAAGGCCTTGATGCATCAGCCCGAGCTCCTGCTGCTGGACGAGCCCAGCACGGGCCTCGACCCGGGCGCACGCCGGGACTTCACCCATTACCTGGGGCATCTGCGCGATGAGGATGGGGCCACCATCCTGCTCACGACTCACATCCTGGATGAGGCCGAGCGTTGCGATCGTGTGGGTATCCTCCACCAGGGGAAGCTGGTGGCCCTGGGGACGCCCGAGGAGTTGAAGGCGCAGGTGGGCGGCGACGTGGTCGTGATCCACTCCCACCAGGCGGAGAGCCTTGGACCCAAAGTGCGCGAGCGGTTCGGCTGTGCGCCCATGCTGGTGGACGGGAACCTCCGCATCGAGACGCCCGGCGGTCACGAGCTGGTGCGGGACGTGGTGGAGGCCTTCGGCAGCGAGGTGCAATCGGTGACCTTCGGGCGGCCCACGCTGGAAGATGTCTTCATCCATCTCACCGGGCACCGCCTGTGGGGCGAGGAGCAGCCGTGAAGCGCGGCGTCATGCAGGCATGGCTCCTCCCCGTGGCAACCCTGTGGTGGCGGGAGATGGTGCGGTTCTGCCGCCAGCGGAGCAGACTGGTGGGGGCCTTTGTGCAGCCGCTGGTCTTCTGGCTCCTCCTGGGCGGCGGCCTGCGGGCCTCGTTCCGCCCGCCGGGCGCCCCGCCAGGGGCGAGCTACGTGGAGTACATCTACCCCGGCATCATCGCCATGGTCCTCCTGTTCACCGCCATCTTCGCCACGATCTCGGTGGTGGAGGACCGCCGCGAGGGGTTCCTGCAGGGTGTCCTCGTGGCGCCGGTGCCGCGACCGGCCATCGTGCTGGGCCAGGCCCTGGGCTGCACCACGCTGGCGGTGGCACAGGGCGTGATCTTCCTCCTGCTGGCCCCGGCGGCCGGAATCGGCCTCAGCCTGGGATCGGTCCTCTCGGTCACGGCCGTGATGACCTTGGTGGCGTTCGGCCTCGCCAGCCTGGGCCTCGTGCTTGCCTGGCGCCTGGATTCCACGCAGGGATTCCACGCCATCATGAACCTCCTCCTGCTGCCCATGTGGGTCCTCTCGGGCGCCTTCTTCCCCGCCGCGGGCGTGCCCGCCGCCCTCGCGTGGATCATGCGCGTGAATCCCCTGACGTACGGGATGGCGGCGTTGCGACGCGCCCTCTACCTGGGCAATCCGGCGGCGGTTGGCGCGGTCCCCGGGATGGCGCTCGCCTTGGGCGTCAGCGTGGCCTTCTGCGTCGCGGCCTTCATCGGCGCGGCGTGCGCGACCCGGCGCCACGCGGCGTAGCCTTCGAACGCGCGTGGGGGTCGCATGATCAGCGGAGCGACCTGGATCCTGTGGGTGCACTTTTGGGATTGACCCTCCGCCTCGCCTGACCTCATAATCTCTCCCGATGCGCCGACCGGCTGCCTGGCGCCAAGAACAGGCTCGAACCACACATGAGAATTGAGAATTGAGGAGGGATACCCATGGCATTGGCAGGCAAGACCGCAATCCTCTTCGGGGCAGGGGCAATTGCCAGCGGCTATGCGTCTTTGTTTGCCGAACAGAGAATGAGCATTGCCGTGGTCAGCAGGGGAGAGTCTTGCGAGAAGCTGGCGGCGGCGATCTCTGACAAAGGGAGCACGGTCGTTGCCATACATGCGGATGCGTCCAATCCCGACGATGTGAAGCGTGTCTTCCGAGAGGTGTCCGCACGATGCAAAACGATAGACGTTCTGGTGAATGGCTCAGGAGGCAATGAGAGAGCGGCCATCTTCACCGACGTGGACGGCTTCGTGAGGGCAGATTTGGGGGCCGTCCAGAAGATTCTGGCGAACAACTATCTCTCGAAGGTCTATGCCGTCCAGCAGCTCGTCGCGTATCTGACAGAGGCCAGGAAGACGAACCAGGCTGTGAACGGCAGCATCGTGAATATTACATCCATGTCCGGCTTCACACCGCTGACTCGGGTTGCCTTTTATTCTGACGCCTACGCGGCCGTGGAGAGTTTCACCAAGAGTATAGCGTTTCTCCTGGCGCATTATCGATTGGGCCGGGCGAATAACGTAGCCGTGGGTTTCGCGATCGGCGAGCAGAATAAGCGGCTACTGATTTCCGATGACGGAACGCCCACTCCTCGGGGGCTGGAAATCCTGACGGCAACCTCCCAACATCGCTTCCTGAGCCCTGCGGATATCGCGAGAGCCGTGCTGTATCTGGCGGACAGCGATGTCAGCGGTTCGATAAACGGTCACACGTTGCGGGTTGATGGAGGCTTTGGCATCGTGGGCCTCACCGGCACAGGGTATTCCCCGGCCCCGCCGAGCATGCCTCCCGAGAATAAATGAGGGCTCGGGGCGCCACAACCCCGGCGAGCGCAGGCCGTGACACCGCGTACTCTTCCTCCCCTCCTTGGTGCTTCCGGGTGTCGCATACCTCCTGGAATTTCTCCCCGGATTCGTAGCGTGCTACGCCCGAACTAGGCGGAAAGGCCCGGAATTCCCAGGGCTTACTTAAGCCGAGTTTTTCCCTTGACATGCCCATATGTTGCGTCATATATAGAGGCACCACGCAATAGCGTGGACCAATCTGATGTTTGGTCCACATCGGATCCACCTTGGGCACCCCCACGAAGGAGTCAGCGGAGGGGATCACCCGTCCCCAAGCGGTCCTGCCAAGGAATGAGGCGAGTTCATTGCCCCTTCCGACTGCCGTGGCGGTTGGTCGCTCGAGTGGGTCGCATCGGACAGTTGGAGGATTGATCTCGGGGCCGGTGAGGTAAGCCGGCACCCGCAGCTTTCATGGAGGGATTCTCTCATGAAGGAGCTCGCCCGACCGTTGAAGCGTGGGCAGTGGTCCGAGTCGGCCATTCGTGTGTTGCGGGAGCGATACCTGGATCGGACCGTGAAGCTTCCCCACGGGGCTCCCGGTGCGCCCGGGACAGAGACGGGGGGAATCGGCGAGGCGCCAGAGGACATGTGCTGGCGGGTGGCCAGGGCCATCGCGGCGGCCGAGGCCGCCTGGGGCAAGACGCAGGAACAGGTCCACGAGGTCGCCTGCCGGTTCTACGATCTCATGGTGGACGGCGTCTTCCTTCCCAACTCCCCGACCCTGATGAACGCGGGGAAGGATAACGGCCTCCAGTACTCCGCCTGCTTCGTCCTCCCGGTGGGCGACTCCATGGATGAGATCTTCGAGGCCGTGAAGCGGGCCGCCATCATCCACAAGAGCGGCGGGGGGACGGGCTTTGCCTTTTCGCGGCTCCGCCCCAAGGACGCCGAGGTGAAGTCCACCGGCGGGAAGGCCAGCGGACCGGTGAGCTTCCTCAAGGTCTTCAACGGGGCCACCGAGGCGGTGAAGCAGGGCGGCACCCGGCGCGGCGCCAACATGGGGATCCTGAGGGTGGATCACCCGGACATCCTGGAGTTCATCAACTGCAAGCTGGACGGGGGGATCACCAACTTCAATATCTCGGTGGCCATCACGGACGCCTTCATGGAGGCCCTGAAAGCGGACGGGGAGTACGACCTCATCGAGCCGCATTCGCGCGAGGCGACGGGGCGGCTGCGGGCGCGGGAGATCTTCGAGCGCATCGTGCAAGCCGCCTGGCACACGGGAGACCCCGGCCTGGTCTTCATCGATCGGGTGAACCAGAGCCCGGCGAACCCGGTGCCGGAGCTGGAGACGATCGAGGCCACCAACCCGTGCGGCGAGCAGCCGCTGGCGCCCAACGACGCCTGCAACCTGGGCTCCATCAACCTGGACAAGTTCGCGCGGCCCGACGATCCGTCCGCGCCCATCGCCTGGGACGAGCTGGAGCGGGTGATCCGCCTCTCCGTGCGATTCCTGGACGACGTGATCCAGGTGAACCCGTACCCGCTGCCCGAGATCATGGACGAGGTCTACGCCAACCGCCGGATCGGCCTCGGGGTCATGGGCTGGGCCGATCTGCTCATCCAGCTCGGCATCCCCTATGACAGCCAGGCCGCCCTGGATCTGGCCGACAAGGTGATGGAGTTCATCACCACCATCGGCCGGGACGAGTCGGCCAACCTGGCGGAGGAGCGGGGGCCGTTCCCCAACTGGGCGCAGAGCATCTACCGGGACGGCCGGCCGCTCCGGAACTCCACGGTGACGACCATCGCCCCGACCGGCACCATCAGCATCATCGCCGGCTGTTCGTCGGGGATCGAGCCGCTGTTCGCCGTGGCCTTCAGCCACATCGTGGGCGATCGGCATTTGACCTTCGTGAATCCCCACTTCGAGGCGGTGGCCCGGAAGCGGAGGATTCTACAGCCCGCAACTCATGGAGAAGGTGGCCAAGGAGGGGACGCTGCACGGGCTCGCCGAGGTGCCGGAGGACGTGCAGCGGGTCTTCGTCACCGCGCACGAGATCGAGCCGGAGTGGCACGTGCAGATGCAGGCGGCCTTCCAGAAGAACACGGACAACGGGGTCTCCAAGACCATCAACCTGCCCAGCTCCGCCGCGGTTGAGGAGGTGGTCCGCGCCTATCGGCTCGCCTACGACCTCGGATGCCTCGGGATCACCGTGTTCCGGGACGGCTGCAAGGGTGGGCAGGTGCTGCATCTCGGCACGGGGGCCGAGGCGCAGCGGGGAGGGGAGAAGATGGCAGCGGACGCCGCGACCGCGAAGCTCGCGGCTCCGGTGAAGCCGCGACCGCGGACGCTCAAGGGCGTGACCTACCGGATCGACACACCGCTCGGCACCGGCTACGTCCATGTGAATCAGGGCCAGTCGGGGGAGCCGTTCGAGGTGTTCCTGAACGTGGGCAAGGCGGGGAGCGACGTCCAGGCGGACGCCGAGGCGCTGGGGCGCCTCATCTCCCTCCTGCTGCGCATGCCGTCCCCGCTGTCGCCGCGCGAGCGGGTGGAGCAGATCGTGAAGCAGCTCGACCGCATCGGCGGCCGCCGCGACGCGGGCATGGGGCCGGCGCGCGTGCGCTCCATCCCGGATGCCGTGGCGCAGGTGCTCGCCGAGCACGTGGGGCTGCGCGAGCCCGGCGAGGAGCACGTCCGCGAGGCCCGCGAGGGCCGCGTGAAGGCCACGGACATGTGCCCGGAGTGCCAGAACTTCACCCTGGTCTTCGAGGAAGGCTGCCAGAAGTGCCACGCCTGCGGGTTCAGCGAGTGCTAGATGCCCATGCGCGACGTCCGGGGCATGGCCTCTGGACGCGGGACCTTGCGGACGGGTGGAGGATCCCTGGGAGATGCAGGAGCGGGCAGGCGAGGGGAGTCACTCGCGCGAGTACGCGGTCCTGAGTAGAGCGTGTGCCGATCTGTACGATGAGATGGTGGCCGTGTTATCCGGTTGGCCGGAGATTGAGGTGGTAGTGGATCGGCGGCTGGGGCGAATGGACGCGCCGGCGTTCCTCGCTCCCAGGAATCCCGGCGCCGAGCGAGGCCGGCCCAGAGGGGGATCAGCCTGACGCTTCGGATGAGAAGATCGCGTCTCCGCAAGGCGTCTGTGGGATAAGGAGGTGACCGACTCAGGAGGCTGGAGCCGGTCAGAGGAGTGGTGGCAGCAGAGACAATCCCCGGCAAGGTCGAGGGCGCAGTCACGCCCTGACCCCGCTGGGGATTTTTGTCTCGGCTCACAGTGTGAGGTTCGCCGCTCAGCTTCTGACGTCGGGTTTTGGTCCTTGAGCTTCGGACCAATGACATCGAACCTTGAATCTTGATCGGGGGTGCCATGTCCATCAAGTCGGATAAGTGGATCACCCGCATGGCGCGGGAGCATCGGATGATCGAGCCGTTCGCGGCGGACCAGGTGCGGGACGGCGTGATCTCGTACGGGGTGTCGTCCTACGGCTACGACATCCGGGTGGCGGACGAGTTCAAGATCTTCACCAACATCAACAGCACCATCGTGGACCCCAAGCGGTTCGACCAGCAGTCCTTCGTGGACTTCAAGGGAGACATCTGCATCATCCCGCCCAACTCCTTCGCCCTGGCGCGGACCGTGGAGTACTTCCGGATTCCGCGGAGCATCCTGACGATTTGCGTGGGCAAGTCGACGTATGCGCGCTGCGGCATCATCGTGAACGTGACGCCCTTCGAGCCGGAGTGGGAGGGGACGGCCACCCTGGAGATCAGCAACACCACGCCGCTCCCCGCCAAGATCTACGCCAACGAGGGCATCGCCCAGGTCGTCTTCTTCGAGGGCGACGAGGTCTGCGAGACCTCCTACGCGGACAAGAAGGGCAAGTACCAGGCCCAGCGCGAGATCACGCTGCCGAAGATCTGAAACTGGGCAGGGTTGACGATGTCTTACAGTTTTGGGTATTCTGTACGACAGCAGCGGAGGTCCCATGGCCAAGTTGCAGGTAACGGTCCGGCTGGACAAGGAGCAGTTGGTTCGCGCCAGGAAAGCCCTGGGGGCCGAGACGGTGACAGAGGCGATCGAGCGGGCGCTCGCGCTGGCCACCGAGAAGGCCGCTCACGATGCCATCGTCCGAAAGTATAGTGGTGTGGGCGGGAAGAAGGCCTTTGGCGGCTGGCGTTCAAAGCCAGCCGCAGGCAAATGCTTCGCGCGTTAGAGCGAATCGGTGTATGATTGGTCACGGGATATTGGTGAGGAGTCAGACATGACCAAGGCGCTTGAGGAAGTCTTCAGGGAGGCCTCGAAACTACCCGAGGCCCAGCAGGACGCTCTGGCCGAGGCCATCAGGGCTGAGATCGAAGCGGAGAAAGGCTGGGACAAGTCTTTTTCAGCTCGCTGGATGTTCTGGAACGTCTGGCCGATGAAGCGATTGCTGATCATCGGGCGGGGCGGACCACGCCAGTCGACCCGGACAAAATGTGAACTCCCACGCGAACAAACGGTTCTGGGAGGCGTTTCGAGCGCTGCCGGCGGAGGTCCAGCGCAGGGCTAGACAAGCCTACCGTACATTCCGAGTCAATCCATTTCATCCGGGCCTTCAGTTCAAGCAGATTCACCCACGTCGTCCTATTTACTCGGTCCGCGTCGGCTTGGGGTACAGGGCGCTCGGTGTTCGTGAGGGCGAGGACATCGTTTGGTTCTGGGTCGGAACCCACGGGGAGTATGATCGGTTAATTTCGCAGACAAGCCATGGCTAACCACGGCCTCGGGTCCGCGCTGGCGAGCGGCTGACGCCGAGCGATAGATGCGATACCTTGTTGTCATCGAACAGGCGGAAAGGAATCTCTCCGCGTATGTGCCGGACCTTCCGGGATGCGTGGCAACAGGGCCTGATCGCCAAGCCGTCTTGCAGGCCATTCGGGAAGCGATTGGAAATGCATCTGGCGGGTATGGCGGAGGATGGTGAGCCGATTCCCCCACCGAAGACGGCTGTGGAATACGTGGATGCCGCGCCTGAGGCTTTCATGTCGGGAGCATCACGATGATCCGAATCGGTCGAGACAAGATCGTGTACTCCTTCGACAGAGACCCATCCCCCGGTGGCGAGCGTCGATCCCGGTGCGGAGGTGTGCTTCGAGACGTGGGATGCGCGGACGGGGACGATACAGAGCGAGCAGGACCTTTTCGTCCGACCGCACCCCAAAGGACCCAATCCCACCACGGGGCCGATTGCGGTTCGTGGGGCCGAGCCGGGCGACGCCGTGGCCGTCGAGATCCTGGACATCACCCTTGACTCGCGGGGCTTCACTGGCATACGGCCCAAGGCCGGAGTTCTCGGGCACCTGATTCACGACTACCGGACCAAGGTCTTCGACATCGTGGATGGGGAGGTCGTCTTCAACGAGCGGATCAAATTCCCGGTGCGGCCGATGATCGGTGTGATCGGAACGGCCCCCGCCAGCGGCTCGGTCGGGAACCTTCACCCGGGGCCCCACGGCGGGAACATGGACAACAACGACGTCCGCGTCGGGGCCAAAGTGCGTCTGCCCGTGTTCGTGCCCGGTGCCCTCCTGGCGATCGGGGACGTGCACGCCAGCATGGGGGATGGCGAGATTTCCGTCACCGCCCTGGAGATCTGCGGCGAGGTGCGTGTTCGCGTGGACCTGGAGAAAGGTGCGGGGATCGTCCGTCCGTGGATCGAGCTCCCGGACTCTTGGATCACGACCGGGGACGGGCCGGGCATCGCCGATGCCATCCGAGTTGGGTGCGAAGAGATGGCGGCCCTCCTTCAGCGGCGTCTGGGGCTATCCATCGAGGATGCCTACATGCTGATGAGTATCCGGGGTGACGTGAAGATCTCTCAGTGCTGCGACCCTGCCATGATTGCCGCTACAGCCCGCGTTGTCATGCCCAAGCTCTAACAGGCTGCTGAAAAAGGCCCATCTGCGGCGTTGGCGTGCTCGGGCACTCGCTGCGGCGTACCTGGAGTACGCCTCACTCGGCCCTGCGCGCGCCGCCTTGCATCTGGACCTTTTTGAGCAGCCTGGGCGAAGACGGGTTTTTCAGCATCCTGCTAATCCGCTTGGTGTCGGCCGCACATGACAGTTGAGGTCTTGCCCATTCTCCGGTAGAGTGGAACCGGCAAATCTGTCCGGAGTGACTTGTGAAGGTGCCGGTCTCGCCGAGAGAGTCGATCGCGGGCGAAATAGTGGGGGAACTCCGATGATGTCATTCCGGCATGAATTGGAAAGCTTCGGCGTGATATGAGAGGCCGCGCCCTGATCTTGCTGGCGGGCTGGCTTGGACCCATAGCGCTCTGCCTCTGGTATTGCCACGATCCGCTTCCGATGGTACGGGGGAAAGCATATCCATCCGGACCCCCGCAAGAGGGGGAACGCCATTTATGTCATGTGGCATCAACGCGTCCTGTGTTTTGCGTACACGCACGCCCGCCTCGGGGCCCGCGTTGTCATCAGTCGATCCAAGGACGGCGAGATCATTGCTCGCATCGCGACGCGCCTCGGACTCTTCCCGATCCGCGGGTCAAGCCACCGCGGCGGTGGGGGGGCCATGCGCGGGCTCTTGATGGAGGCCGAGAGGGGGTACGATCTCGGCATTACTCCAGACGGCCCCAAAGGGCCGCCTCAGGTCTTCAAGGCTGGCGCGATCTATCTTGCGTCGCAGAGCGGTCTCCCCATCGTCCCAATCACAGTGGCGTATCACCGGTTCTGGCGATTCAATAGCTGGGACGGCTTCCTGTTTCCCTGGCCTTTTACGTGGGGCGTCATCCACACCGGGTCACCAATATCCGTGCCCTGCCGGGCTCGACGAGTCCGGCCTCGAGGCGTGGCGCCTGCGCCTCGAAGAGACCCTTCAGGCCCATACGAAGATCACGGATGAGCGGATCGAGGAGTTCTATAATCGTGGTCAACGCCGCCGGGATCTGTGAATCTCGGAAGGCTCGGCCCTGGTAGGGGCGACGAGGAGGTTCAAATGGAGAAGCGGCGGTTGGGGCGGACGGGGCACCTGAGTACCGTCGTGGCCTTCGGATCCGCCGGGATCGGCCGGGTGGACCAGGAGACGGCGGACCGGGCCATCCAGACGGCCCTGGATTACGGGGTCAATCACATCGACGTGGCGCCGAGCTACGGCGAGGCGGAGCTGCGGTGGAAGCCATGGATGCCCCGGATCCGGAGCCAGATCTTTCTGGGGTGCAAGACGAAGCAGCGGACCCGGGATGCGGCCAAGGCCGAGCTGCACCGGTCGCTGGAGCGCCTCGGGACGGACCGCGTGGATCTGTACCAGCTCCACGCGGTATGCAAGCTGCCTGAGTTGGACGAGTGCACCGCAAAGGGCGGGGCGCTCGAGGCACTCATCGAGGCCCGCGAAGCGGGGCTGGTTCGCTGGCTGGGGATCACCGGACACACGCACGATGCGCCCAGCACTCACCGGGAAGCCCTGCGGCGATTCCCCTTCGACACGGTGATGTTCCCCCTCAATTTCGTCCTGTGGGCGATGCCGGAGTATCGTCGGGATGTACAGGCCCTGCTTCAGGTCTGCCGCGAGAGAGAGGTTGGAGTGCACATCATCAAGACGCTGGCAAAGGATCCGTGGGGCGAGCGGCCGAAGACCTACACCACCTGGTACGAACCGTTTACGGATCAGGGGATCATCGACCAGGCGGTGGCCTTCAACTTGTCCCAGCCGGTGACGACACTCTGCAGCACCGGAGACGTGACGGTGCTGCCCAAGTTTCTTGCGGCGGCGGAGCGGTTCCAGCCGCTGGATCAACGCGCGCAAGAGGCGCTGGTGGCCACGGCCGGTCAGTACCACTCGCCGTTCGTCGGCGCGTGGGCCTGAGACACATAGACTGGAACTCATCGATATTTCGTAAGAGAGGTGGGGCCATGGAGTTACCCAAGGAAACGAAGCGCCCCTATGAAGTCGAGCGTTCCGCTCGCTACGCGGAGCGGCAAGGGTTCCGCATCAACGAGCTGCAGATCGGTCCAAGCCAGAAAGTTCCCTGGCATCTTCACACCACTGTCCAGGATACGTTCTATGTGCTGCAAGGCCGGATCTGTGTCAGCTTGCGGGAGCCGGTCGAAGAGGTGCGCTTGGAGCGCGGGGAGACCTACACGGTGCGACCGCGCCGGCCCCACCAGGTGACCAACGGCGCTGACGCGTCGGCGATTTTCCTCGTGCTGCAGGGCTTCGGCGAGTACGATTTCGTGCCCGTGTCCTGAACCGACGGAGACACAGCCCGGTGGACATCCTTCCCTTGCTGGACGAGCTACAGACCATCGCCCGGAACGGCCTCAACCACACCAACGATCCCTACGACCGGGAGCGGTACGAGCGGCTTCTGGCGCTGGCGAGCAGGTACTATGCCGCGGTGCTGGACGTGGCGCCGGCCGAGGTGCAGGAGCGGCTCCGGTCGGAGCTGGGCTACATCACCCCGAAGGTCGGCGCCGAGGCCGCCGTGTTCGATGCGGACGGACAGATTCTCCTGGTGCGGCGCAGCGATGACGGGCGGTGGTGCCTGCCGTGCGGGTGGATCGAGCCCAATGAAACGCCGGCCGAGGCCGCCGTGCGGGAAGCGCGGGAAGAAACCGGCCTTGAGGTGCGTCCACTCCAGCTCGTGGACGTGTTCACGCGGAAGCCGGGCATGGGCTTTGGCCCGCACAGCGCGATCGCCGTGCTCTATCTGTGCGAGGTGGTCGGCGGGCAGCCTCAGTTGTCGCACGAAATCATAGAGACGGCATACCAGCGGATCGAGGACGTAACCGACTGGCACGAGCTGCACCAGCAGTATGCGATGGCCGCCCATTCCCTCTGGAAGGCGCGGCGGGACGGCCATTCAAGAGATTGACCAGGGCTCATGGCGTAAATCGGAATGTGCCTGCGGTGCTGTGCCGATTATCAAAGAGGGGGAGGCGATGGACTGGGAAGGAAAGTACGCGGGGCGGATGGGGTGGGTGCAACCCTCTCCGATCATGGATCTCATCCGGGTGATGGCACAGCGCCCGCTGATCAACTTTGCATCAGGACTCCCGGACCCCGCGGGATTTCCGGTCAAGGTGCTCCGGGAAGCGGCGGAGGCCGTGCTGGAGGAGGACTGGAAGGCGGGCCTCCAGTACGGTGAGGCGGAGGGGTACCGGCCGCTTCGTGAGTGGGTGGCGGCCGATCTCACCGCCCGGGGCGTCCCCACCGGGGTCGAGCAGGTCGTCATCGTGAACGGCTCCCAGCAGGGGATCGACCTGATCGCCCGCGCCTTCCTGCAGCCGGGAGATACCGTCCTGACCGAGGAGCCGACGTACCTGGCGGCGCTTCAGGTCTTCGCCTCGTACGAGGCAACGGTCCAGCCGATCCGGTCGGACGGGGACGGGCTGGACCCCGAAGCGCTGGCTGCGGCCCTGACGCAACCCCGCGTGAAGCTCCTCTACATCATGCCGAATCACCAGAATCCGTCCGGGGTCACGCTGGCCTCTGACCGGCGGCGCCCGCTGCTGGAGGCGGCGACCAGGGCCGGTGTTCCCGTGCTGGCCGACGAGGCCTATCTCCACCTCCGGTACGATCCCGGCGAGCCCGCACCGCTGGCCGCGGCGGATCCGGCCGCGCCCATTCTCACGGTGGGGACGTTCAGCAAGACCATCGCCCCCGGGCTGCGAGTCGCCTGGATTGCGGCACCGGCGCCAGTGGCCGATCGCCTGACCCTGCTCAAGCAGGTGACCGACCTCCACTCCGGCTCCTTCACCCAGCGCCTGGTCCATCGCTACCTGGCTGCAGGGCATCTCCCGGCGCAGGTGGCCAGCCTGCGAGCTGCCTACCGGGAGAAACGGGATGCGTTCCTCCAGGCGCTTGGCCGGCGGCTCAGCGGACGGGCCACCTGGACCCGGCCGGCCGGCGGGATGTTCCTGTTGCTCCGCCTGCCCCACGGACGGTCGGCGAGCGCGCTCCTCCCGCGCGCCCTTGATTGCGGGGTAGCCTACGTGCCAGGCCAGCCCTTTTTCCCGAGTGGGGGCGGGGAGGAGACGATGCGGCTGAACTTCGTGAGCCCGGTCCTGGCCGACATCGACGAGGGCGTCGCGCGGCTCGCGACGGCGGTGGGAGGGTAGTCCGGAGCGGCGCTCCCGGTTGGCGAGGAGGACCGTCGTGCGAAAGATCCTGATTCGTCACAGCGACGGCACAATTCAGGCGGGAGCTGACCTGGCCTCCATGGGGGTGGCCTTGAAGGACGCTCGGTCTTTCGTGTGGGTAGACATGGAGGGGGAGCCACCCAACGCCCTGCAAGAATTGTCCAGCCAGTTCGAACTCCACCCTGTGACGGTTGAGGACTTCCTCAACAAGAACCAGCGACCCAAGGTCGAGGAATTCGACCACTACACCTTCCTCGTCGTTCACGCCCTGCGGAGTATCAGAGCAAACACGGTCGAGACGGACGAGGTGCACATCGTCATCAAATCGAACGCCCTGCTGACGGTCCATGACCGGCCGTTGGATGCCGTCAAGCTTGTCTCCGATCGCTTCATGACGGATTCCGGATTCCTGCGGAACGGGCCGAGCTTCTTGCTCTACCTTTTGAGCGACGCCCTCGTGGATGGGTATTTCCCCGTGCTGGACACCCTTGGAGACGAGATCGACGCCCTGGAGGATGCCGTGGTGACCTCTGCGGCTCGGGCCCGGATGCACCGCATCTTCGAGTTGAAACGGGTGCTCGTCCACCTGCGGAAGATCGTGAGCCCCCAGCGCGAGGTATTCAACGCCCTGAGCCGAAGGGACTCGCTCCTCATCGGGTCCCAGGCCGCGGTCTATTTCCGGGATGTCCATGACCACCTGGTGCGGGCCTTCGAGATCATCGATTCCTACCGGGACCTGGTGGCCAACACGCTGGATGCCTATCTGGCTGCCACCTCCAACCGGCTGGGGCTGGTGATGAAGCAGCTCACGGTCATCGCCACCATCTTCATGCCCCTCTCCTTCCTGACCGGCTTTTTCGGGATGAACTTCACCAGCATCCCGTACGACAGACCATGGCTCCTTGCCATGCTGCTCCTGGTGATGCTGGGGCTTCCGATCGCCATGGTTATTGTCTTCGCACGCCGCGGGTGGATCGCCGCCCATCGCCGGAGCACGAGGAGATCCTGGCTGCGGTCGTGGCTCCGACTCCGCCGGTGACCTGTGGAGGGACGGCTTTGCTGGGCCGCCGGACCCCTGATACAATCTTCCCGGCGACCGAGCGCGCGGGGATGCCCGGACGCACCGCCGAAGTCCGCGCGGGCTGAGAGGGACCAGATGCCCTTTGTGTACATCCTGCGATGTGGCGACGGCTCGCTCTACACGGGTGTCGCGCGAGATCCGGCGAAGCGCCTGGAGCAGCACCGGTCCGGCCGGGCCTCGCGCTACACGCGAGCGCGCCTCCCGGTGGAGCTCGTCTGGACCCACCGGGCCCGCTCCTGGAGCGCCGCGCTCAAGGAGGAGCATCGCATCAAGACACTGCGGCGGGTGGACAAAGAGGCTCTCGTGCACACGCCCCGCGTTCGCTCCGCCGGCTCCGCCCGCCCGACGGGTCCCGGCGCACCATGAGTCGTTCCCCCCTCCTGAGTTGCGAGGGAATCAGCAAGGCCTACAGCCTCCAGCCGCTGTTTGAAGGCCTGTCCCTGACCCTCTTTGAGGGAGACCGGGTGGGCCTCGTGGGTCCCAACGGGTCCGGCAAGACGACGCTGCTCAGGATCCTCGCCGGAATCGAGGCGCCGGATACCGGCACCCGCTCCCAACGACGGTCCACCCACCTGGGGTATGTCCCCCAGGATCCCACCTTTCCCGAAGATCGGACGGTGGAATCGATCCTCGCCGAGGCCGTGCCCTCCGACGGTCTCGAGGCCTTCGCGCGGGCTGGCCGAATCGCGGCGACGCTCGGGCGAGCGGGCTTCCCCGAACCGAATCAGCGCGTCGCAGCGCTCTCGGGCGGATGGCGGAAGCGGCTGGCCATCGCCCGCGAGATCGTCAAGGCCCCCGAAGTTCTCCTGATGGACGAGCCCACGAACCACCTCGATGTGGAGGGGATCCTCTGGCTCGAGGATCTGCTCGCGGCCGGGACCCTGGCATACCTGGTCGTCAGCCACGACCGCTATTTCCTGGAACACGTCGCCAAGCGGATGCTGGAGCTGGACCGGTGCTACCCTGGCGGCTTCTTCGAGGTGGAAGGGTGCTACAGCGACTTCCTGGTGCAGCGAGCGGAGGCCCTCCGCGAGCAGGTGGCGTACCAGGAATCCCTTGCGAACAGGGTCCGGCGAGAAGTGGAATGGCTGCGCCGAGGGGCCAAGGCCCGTACACGCAAGGCCCAGGCGCGCATCAAGCAGGCAGGGCGACTGATCCAGGAACTGCAGGAGGTCGCGGCACGGGCGACGACGGCCACGGCCGGGATCGACTTCACCGCCTCCGAGCGCAGGTCGAAAAAGCTCCTGGTTGCCAGGGACCTCACGAAGGCCATCGGGTTCAGGCGGATCGTGGAGGGTCTGAACCTGACGCTCACCCCCGGCATGCGGCTCGGCGTGCTGGGACCGAATGGCAGCGGCAAGACGACGCTGCTCAAGCTGCTCGCCGGCACCCTGGCGCCGGACAGCGGCCAGATCGAGCGCGCTGACGGCTTGCGGATCGTCTGCTTCGACCAGGACCGCCAGGCACTCGATTCCGCCGTGAGCCTTCGTCGCACGCTCGCACCGGAGGGGGATGCGGTCGTCTACCGGGGGAATTCCGTCCATGTGGTGTCCTGGGCCAAGCGATTCCTCTTCCGTCCCGAGCAGTTGGAGACCCCGGTGGGACGGCTCTCAGGCGGCGAGCAGGCGCGTATTCTCATCGCGAGACTGATGCGGGAGCCGGCCGATGTCCTGATCCTCGATGAGCCGACGAATGACCTGGACATCCCGACGCTCGAAGTCCTGGAGGAGAGTCTCATCGAGTTTCAAGGCGGGCTGGTGCTCGTCACGCGCGACCGCTTCCTGCTGGAGCGCGTCTCGACGCTGATGCTCGCCGTGGACGGGGCCGGGGGTGCGCTGTTCTTCAGCGACTACGCGCAGTGGGAGGCGGCGCAGCAGGTCGAGCCTGCCCTCCCTCGCGCGGCGCTGGCCGCCTCCAGGGCTCCTGGCCGAGAGGCCGACGGCCCGAAGCGGCTGACGTACCTCGAGAAGCGGGAGTGGGAGCAGATGGAGCAGACGATCCTGGAAGCGGAAGCGCGGCTCGCGGCCTCTCAGCGGGCGCTGGAGGATCCGGCCGTGGCGACGGATCCCGTCGCCCTGCAAGGACGCTACGAGGCTCTGGAAGCGGCTGGTGCCGAGGTGGAGCGCCTGTACGCCCGCTGGACCGAGCTGGAGAGCAAGCAAAGTGGCTCGATGAAATAGATGCATCCGGAGAGGTCTTCACCACCCGGACAACTCAACGGAGGAAATAGGGATTGCACCCTGGATCGAGGAGGAGGTCATGACGGATTATGCTGGACCCACCTGTGCGCTTTGCGGGGTGAAAGCCTGCTCGGCCGAACCGGACGCCAAGGCCCCACCGCCGTTCTGTCCGATGCCGGTGGAAGGGGAACTGCTGCAGGCGGTGGAGCGGAGATACCTCGACGAGGAGTGGCTGCGGCGGTTCGCCGTGGAGTCGGCGCGGACCGAGGCGGCGGGGTACTGCCGGCAGACCCGGGTGGAGGAGATCATGGCTTTCGCCCGCCGCCTGGGCGTGCAGAAACTGGGCATCGCCCATTGCGCCGGCCTGATGCAGGAGGCCCGGGCAGCACGGGAGATATTTCTGGCAGGCGGCTTTGAGGTGTACACCGTGTGCTGCAAGGTGGGGTCCCTGGACAAGGAGAAGCTGGGCTTGACCGATGCGGAGAAGGTGCGCCCCGGCCAGTACGAGGCCCTGTGCAATCCGGTGGCCCAGGCGGAACTCCTCGCCAAGGCGGGGACCCAGCTCAACGTCCTCATCGGCCTCTGCGTCGGACATGACAGCCTCTTCTTCATGCACTCCAAGGCGCCGGTCACGGTGCTGGTGGCGAAGGACCGAGTGCTGGGGCACAACCCGGTGGCCGCGCTGTACACCAGCCATTCCTACTACCGGCGGCTGACCGCAAAGCCGGGCGGAGAGTCGAATGCGGATCCGTCCGAGGCTTGACGCAGAGAGAACCTCTGGCCCCCGCGGCGGGAGCATAGGGGGGGCACAGAATCCTTTGCGTCGCCCACCAGACATCTTCGCTCCGGGCCGAGGCAGGATGGGACGCAACGGGTATAATGAAAATGTTCGTTGACCGCTTGCGCATCGTCTGGAGGATTTCATGGCTCGACTCGCCGCGGCACTTGTGGGCGGGGTCTCGGTCCTCGTCGCCGCCTACGCTCCCTTTTGGGGGTGGATCGGAATCAGTCTCCCCTCGTTTGCCCTGCTCGTCGTTCTCTGGGTGAAGAGGCGGATACGCTACAGGCCCCTCTGCCGGCTTTCTCCCCAGGCCACTGCGATGGTCAGGAAGTTCGGTCACGCCTACGTGATGCCCGCAGCCGCCCGCGACCTGAGCCTGGCGGCCAGCACGCTCCTGTGCGCGAGCCTCCTGATTGGGTTGGTGGGCCTTTGGCACGGATTCTGGAGGGGTGTCTTCCTGGCGGTGGCGAGCGGGGCGTTCATGGGGTGGGCCGCCCGTTCCTTCGACCCGCAGCACTTTCTCGTGAGCGACCGCGAGCGATCGGCCCATGCCGAGATCCTGGCAGCTATCCAGAAGACGCAGGCCGAGAATCGCGGATGATGCGACCTCGCGCGCGGGAGCTAGGGATTTCGCTTGGAAGCCTCCCGACAGGCCCGCACAACGCCATCACCGACGTGGCCGGCGTGCGGGTGGGGCATGCGACACTCATCGCCGGCGAGGGCCCCCTCCGGCCGGGACGCGGCCCCGTGCGGACGGGGGTGACGGTGATCCTGCCGCATGGCGACAACCTCTTCCGGGAGAAGGTCCGCGCCGCGGTCCACACGATCAACGGCTTCGGCAAGGCCTGCGGCTTCGAGGAGGTGCGGGAGCTGGGCGTCATCGAAGCGCCCATTGCACTCACGGGGACGCTCAACGTGGGGCTGGTGGCCGATGGGCTGGTGCAGTACGCGGTCCGCCAGAGCCCGGAGATCGGCATCCACACCACCAGCGTGAACGTGGTGGTGGGGGAATGCAACGACGGCTACCTCAACGACATGCAGGGCCGGCACGTCCGGGCCGAACAGGTGTGGGCGGCGATCGGGGCCGCGGCGCCGGGGCCGGTGGTGGAGGGGGTGGTCGGGGCGGGGACGGGGACCAGTTGTTTCGGCTGGAAGGGCGGCATCGGCACCGCCAGCCGCGTCGTGCCTCGCGAGGCCGGTGGCTTCACGCTGGGCGCGCTGGTGCAGTCCAACTTCGGCCGCCCGCGCGACCTCACGGTGTGCGGCGTTCCCGTGGGCCGCATCCTGCAGCCGCCCGACGCGGCCGCTCCCGCGGCTCCGGAGAAGGGCTCGATCATGATCGTCCTGGCGACGGACGCGCCACTCTGCTCCCGCCAACTGCGGCGGCTCTGCGTCCGGGCGGCCGCGGGTCTTGTCCGGACCGGCAGCCATCTCGGGCACGGGAGCGGCGACTTCGTCATCGCCTTCAGCACCGCGGTGCGGGTCGCCCATGCGCCGGCCTCCATCACCACGACACAGGTTGTCCTGGCGGACGAGCCGCAGGCGATGACCTGGCTGTTCCCCGCTGTCGTGGAAAGCGTGGAGGAGGCAGTCCTGAACTCGCTCTGTCGCGCGGAGACGGTCGTCGGCCGGGACGGCCACACGCGCCATGCCATGCCGGTCGAGGCGGTCGCGGACCTGGTCCGGCGGCATTCCCCGGCGCTTGGCTGAATCCAAATTTCCGGGATGCGGCCGGCGCCGCGAAAAGCCCTTGACACCTCTGGGCGGACGTGACTACATACGGACCGCCAGCGGGATGGAGGGCTTGATGCCACCGGGGCGGCGCGGCGTTCTGCGATGTGGTGCAGAAAGTCCAAAGGCTCTTTGGGTCCAGGGAGACCCAGGGAGCCTTTTTTGTTCTGCGGAGCGGGAGCGTTTCCAGCGACCGGCACGCGAGAGCGAAGCGGGAAGGGGGGTGAAACCACACGGGGGTCGACAGGCAAAGGACTGTTTCAGACCTTCCAGTCGAAAGAGGAGGGCCGAGGCATGCGCAGACCTCTAGTATGTCTTGCCGGCATCGGGATTCTGGCGTTCCTGGCCATCGCACTGACCATCCCGGCTCCGCCCGTCAGCGCGGGCGAATCGAGCCTGGCCTACTACCAGCAAGCCAAGATCAACTGGCGTCAGTTCGAGGGCCAGAAGCTGACGATCGGCCTGAACAAACACCCATACACCGAGTCCCTGCTGCCGCTCATTCCGGAGTTTGAGGCCCTCACCGGAATCAAGGTGGACTATCTCATCCTCCCGGAAAACGAGTATGGCGCAAAGCTCACGGCAGACCTGTCCCAGCAGCGCGGTGAGTTCACGGTGATCATGGCGGGGGCCATGCGGAACTGGGCCTATGTGCCCCCCGGCTGGATGGTGCCGCTGGATTCATTCCTGAACGACCCCAAGCTGACGGACAGGTCGTGGTACAAGCTGGAGGACTTCTTCCCCAGCCTGATCGCCGCCAACCGCTGGAACGGCAAGGTCGGCGGCGGCACGGGGGAGGGGCCGCTCTGGTCGATCCCGGTCATGTCGGAGAGCTACGTCCTGGCCTACCGCAAGGACATCTTTGACCAGTACAAGATCAAGGTTCCCAGGTCCTATGAGGAGATGGCCGAGGCGGCCCGTCTGGTGAAGAAGAACGCGGGGATCGACGGCCTCGTGTCTCGCGGGACGCCGAACTTCCCCACCATCGCGACCGGGTACCTCAGCGGGGTGAAGTCGTACACCGACGGGAAGTGGGCCGAGCTGGACGAGAAGATGAACGCCCAGTTCACCGATCCGCGGGTGGTCAAGTTCAGCCAACTGTGGACCGACATGCTGCGCGAGAGCGGCCCGGCCAACTGGGCCAACATGACCTGGTACGATGGCATGGAGACCTTCGCCGCCGGCCAGGCCGGGATGTATCCGGACTGCGATTTCTTCGCCGCCACCTACGAGGATCCCCAGAAATCCAAGGTCGCCGGGAAGGTTGCCTATGCCCTCCTGCCGCCCGGTCCCGCCGGCACCACGTACTCCGGGTTGTTCACCTGGGCGCTCGGCATGAGCAGCGCCACCAAGAACAAGGGGGCGGCCTGGTACTTCATCCAGTGGGCCACGTCGCCGCGAACGCTCCTGAACGCCACGGTGGAGTACAAGAACTACAATCCGACCCGGCTGTCAGTCATGAATGATCCCCGGACCCAGAAGGTGATGGGCGGCTGGGGAAACGGGACGTACGTGAAGACGGTCCAGGAGAATCTCAAGACCGCGCGGATCGCCTGGGTGCCCGAGCCGGAGCGCCCCCGATTGGGCGATACCTGGGCCCGGGCCCTGCATGAGATCTACTTCAAGCGGCTGTCCGCGGAAGACGCCATGAGGCGCGCCACCGATGAGGTGAACAAGATCTTCACCGAGATCGGACTGCGGAAGTAACGCCGACCGTGCGGGCCCATGCCCCCCTGGGAGTCGGGGGTCGTGGGCCCGCTCTCTGTCCCAGGGACGGTGGCCCTCATGAACACGCAGCGCACTGCGGCACGGCGACGAGAAGCCTGGCTCCCGTACCTGCTGCTCACCCCGGGTCTCCTCTTGCTGGTGGGCATGCTGTACCCTTTTTTTCTGGGGGCCTACTACAGCCTCACCAGCTATTTTCTCCAGTACCCCCACCTGTTCCGGTTCGTAGGGTTCGGGAACTACCTGAAGCTCCTGCAGGACCCCCTCTTCGCCTATTCCCTGCAGTTCACCGTCGGCTATGCGGTCGTCGCCGTGGGGGTCCAGGTGGTCCTCGGCCTGGGCGTGGCCCTCCTCCTCAACAGCCGGATCATCGGTCGCGGGGTCCTGCGGGCGACGATGCTCATGCCGCTGATGATGCCGCCGGTCATCACGGCCCTCATGTGGAAGGTGATGATGGCGGCCACCAAAGCGGGGATTCTGAACCACCTCCTCTCGTTCCTCGGGGTAGGACCGGTGAACTGGTTGGGGTCGGTGGATTTCGCCGCGGTCTCCATCCTGATCATCGACACCTGGGGGAACCTGCCCTTCGTCTCCCTGATCCTCCTGGGGGGCCTGCAGTCCTTGCCCTACGAGCCCTACGAGGCGGCCCTGGTGGACGGGGCCTCGGGCTGGGGGGTCTTCCGGTTCGTCACGTTGCCCCTGCTCAAGCCGTTCATCATCCTGGCCGCCACCTTCCGGATCATGGACGCGCTCCGCCTCTTCGACGTGATCTATGCCACCACCGTCGGCGGGCCGGCCGACGCGACCATGAACCTCCACATGCGGGCCTTCTGGCAAGCCTTCCAGTGGTACTCGATGGGGATGGGGATGGCCTACGCCATGGTCCTGCTCCTCCTGGTCTTCCTGGCCAGCTACTTCCTCATGGGCTACTGGAAGCGGGTGACCGCAGAGACCGTCATCTGAGGCGACCGATGCCGGCGACGTCCGCCCCCAGGTATGCCAAGCTGGTCTGGATCCGGAGGATCCTCGTGGGCCTCGCCGTCCTCGCACTCGTGGTCTGGACCATCTTCCCCTTCTGCTGGATCCTGCTCACCTCGCTCAAGCGGCCGCTGGACGTCATTGCCGCCCCGCCCAAGCTCCTCTTCGAGCCGACGACGGACAACTACCGGGCCATCTTCATGGGTGAGCGGCGGGGGCTCTACGCGTCGGCCCGGCCCGACTTTCCGAACTTCTTCCTGAACAGCATCATCATCTCGTCCGGGGCGGTGGCCCTGTCGTTCCTGGCAGGGGTGCCGGCCTCGTTCGCCCTGGCGCGCTATAGCTTCCGCTTCAAGGAGCAGTTGGCGTTTCTCTTCCTGAGTTTCCGTTTCGCTCCGTTCATCACCTTCCTGATCCCGCTCTACATCCTGTTCCAGCGCCTGGGCCTCTACAACACCTACGGCGGCCTCATCCTGGCCTACCAGCTCATCTCGCTCCCCTTCATCATCTGGATGCTCCGCAGCTTCTTCATGGAGATCCCCCTCGAGGTCGAGGAGGCGGCCAAGATCGACGGCTGCTCCTGGTGGGGGGTACTGACCCGGGTCATCCTGCCGCTGAGCCTTCCCGGCATGGCGGTGACGCTGATCCTGGGCTTCATGTTCTGCTGGAATGCCTTCAACTACCCCCTGATGCTGGCGGGCCGGCAGACCTTCCCCGTGACGGTGGGCGCCATCCAGTTCATCTCCTACGAGCAGGTGTTGTGGGGGCAGATGGCCGCGGCATCTCTGGTGGCCGTCGTGCCGCAGCTCGTCCTGAGCCTCTTCGTGCAGAAGTACATCGTCCGGGGACTCACCATGGGGGCGGTGCGGTAGGCGAGCGTCCGCTGGCGGCCAGGCGCGGGTTCGCCCTGCTTTCCCTCGACAGCGAAACAGGCAGGTTGTAAGCTACCCGTCGTGAACGGAGAGCTTGCGCGAAAGGTGTGTGATCGGGAGTTCCGGTATGCCGCGTGAGCGATCGGGGGAAACTGCTGCGACCTCATCTCGGAGAAAGGCTCCGCGTCCGAGCGCGCAGCCGAAAGCGCTGCACCAGGACATCGTAGAGCATCTCCGGGAGCGTCGGGAGGTTCTCCGGCGGGCCTGGCTGTCCGAGATGGATGCCAAGGGACTGCTCAAGAGTCTCACGCCGGATGAGGCCGAGGCCGAGTCCGCCACGATCTACGACGCGCTGCTGAACTGTCTGGAGACTGACCGGTATCACAGTGCCCAGGCGTACGCCCATGGCGTCGCCCTGCGGGGGGTCCGCCGCGGTATCGGACCCAAGCAGGTGATCGGGGGGCTCCTGGTCCTCCGGGATCTGGCCGGGCGGGCTCTGCTCGAGCGCTACGACCGGCGGGCCGCGAGGGTAAAGGCCGTGCTCGACCTGTACGAGCCGGTCGTGAACCGGATCATCACCATCGTGGCCCTGGCTTTCGTGCAAGAGCGCGAGAAGGCGATCAGCCGGGGGCATGAGCAGTTGGAGGCGCTGGTGGAGGCGGGGATGACGCTCACGGCGGAGCGGTCCCTGGAATCCGTGCTGCAGCGGATCACCGAGGTGGCCTGCACACTGCTGGGCGCGCGCTACGGGGCGCTGGGGGTGCTGAATAGTCAGGGGGGACTGGAGCAATTTGTTACGACCGGTTTGGACGAAGCGGACCGCCGGCGCATCGGCAGGCTTCCCAAGGGCGATGGGATTCTGGGCGTCGTGGTGCGCGAGGAACGACCCTTACGGCTTCGCGATCTCACGCAGGATCCTCGATCGCACGGCTTCCCTCCACATCACCCGCCCATGCACTCCTTCCTCGGTGTCCCCATCGTCTCCAAGGGGAAGATCTTCGGGAACCTGTACGTCACCGAGAAGCAGGGGGCCGAGGAGTTCAGCAGGGAGGACGAGCGGCTGGCGGTGACCCTGGCCGCCCAGGCGGCCGCGGCCATCGAGAACGCCAGCCTGTACGAGGAGCTGCGCCGCTCCTACGAGGAACTGCAGCAGTCGCAGCATCTCCTGGTCCGACAGGAGAAGCTCGCCTCGCTGGGCCGGCTGGCCGCAGGGCTGGCCCACGAGCTCAACAATCCCTTGTCTTCCGTCGCGGGCTTCTCCGAGGCGCTCCAGCGCCGCGTCGAGCGCGGCGAGGTCACCCGTGCCGCCGATCTGGATGAGGTGCGGGAGTATCTGGACATGATCCAGGCCGAGGTGGCCCGCGCCGCGGCGATCGTGCGCCGGCTCCTGGATTTCGCGCGGCAGCGGGAGCCGGCCTTCGGCCCGGTGAATCTCTCCCGCGTGGTGACGGACGCCGTGTCCTTCGTGGGGCGGCAGGCCCGTCTGGCCAACCAGCAGATCGTCGTCGAGCCCTTCCCGGAAGGCCTCGAGGTCCAGGGCGATCTCCAGATGCTCCAGCAGGTGTTCCTGAATCTGCTGACCAACGCACTGGACGCCATCGAAAAGGGCGGGCAAGTCCGCCTCTCCGCCTGGCGCGAGGAGGCGAGGGGAGGCGCCAGGGGGCCGGCGATGGGGGTCGTGGCCGTTACAGACGACGGCAGCGGCATCTCCCCCGAGAACCTGGCTCGCGTCTTCGACCCGTTCTTCACCACCAAGGAGGTGGGGAAGGGGACGGGGCTGGGCCTGGCCATCTGCCAGAGCATCGTGGAGCAGCATGGGGGGACGATCGAGGTGCGAAGTCCCGGCGCGGGGAAGGGGACCGTGGTGACGGTGCGGCTGCCGTTGGTCTGATGAAGTCGATTGGTCAAATGGTCGAATGGTCGATCGGGCAGGGCAGAACAGCCGACGGATCCTCCCGGTTGGCTGCTTGACGAATCGACCAATTGACAGAATTGACCGGTGGGAGGATCGGCCCAATGCAGCAGGTGCGACAGGAGGGTGGGTTCATCCGCGTGCTCGTCGTGGACGATGAGCGCCCGACCCGCCTGCTCCTGGAAAAGGAGTTGCCGCGTTCCGGCTTTACCGTCACCACCGCGGAGAGTGGGGAGCAGGCCCTGGAGCAGGCGCGCGCCCAAGACTTCGACGTGATCCTGCTGGACCTCAAGATGCCCGGGATGGGCGGGATGGAGGCCTTGCGTCAGGTCCGGGCATCGGGGACCTCGGCCGAGGTGGTGATCCTGACCGGCCACCCGGACGTCAGCAGCGCCATCGAGGCCATGAAGCTGGGCGCCTACGATTACCTCACGAAGCCGTTCAAGCTGGCGGAAGTCGAGGTGGTCCTGCGGCGCGCGGCAGAGCGGAATCGCCTCCAGCGGGAGAACCTCGCCCTCCGGCGCATGGTCGCCCAGCGGACGCCGCCGGTCCCCATGGTCGGGACGAGTCCGGCCATGCGGGCCGTCCTGGAAACCATCGGCCGCATCGCGGGGAGCGACGCGAACGTCCTCCTCGAGGGGGAAAGCGGGACGGGCAAGGGGCTGGCGGCCCAGGCCATCCACCAGCAGAGCGCGCGTGCGGCCGGGCCTTTCCTGACGATCAACTGTGGCGGCTTCCAGGAGCCCCTGCTCGAAAGCGAGCTGTTCGGTCACGAGAAGGGGGCGTTCACGGGGGCCACGAGTACCAAGCCGGGCCTCTTCGAGGTGGCGGAGCGGGGGACCCTTTTCCTCGACGAGGTCGGGGAGATGAGCCCGGCGATGCAGGCCAAGCTCCTGCAGGTGCTGGACACCCGGGAGATACGCCGCGTGGGCGGCACGCGCGTGCACCGCGTGGACGTCCGCGTGGTCGCGGCGACGAACAAGGACCTGGCGGCCGAGGTCAAAGCCGGGCGATTCCGCGAGGACCTCTTTTACCGGCTGAACGTGGTCAACCTCGTGCTGCCCCCGCTGCGGGAGCGCCGCGAGGACATCCCGCTGCTCGTCGCGCACTTCGCCCGGCAGCTCACGAGCGGGGGCAGGGAGGGGAAGGCGATCTCGCCGGAGGCCACGGAGTGCCTCCGGGCGTATCGATGGCCGGGAAACGTGCGCGAGCTGGCGAACACCGTCGAACGGCTCTTCATCCTGGCGCCGGGCAAGATCATCCGTCCCGAGGATCTCCCGCCCTCCATCCGGTCGGCCCCGCCTGCGGCATCGCTCCCCGCGCACGGCCCGCTCTCGCTGGCCGAGATGGAGCGGCTGCACGTCCGCCGCGTGCTGGAGCACACGCGCGGCAAGAAGATGCAAGCGGCCCGGCTGCTCGGCATCGACCTCAAGACCCTGAACAAGAAGATCAAAGACTACGGGATCATTCTGGGCGCCAAGCCGTAAGGGTCAGCGTGTGATGTGTGCAGCCAGAGGGCTGGCCGCATGTGATCCATCGCGTCGTGGCTAGCCGGTCTCGAGCAGCGTAGGTGACGGTCAGCCGGACGGCGTCGTTCTGGAAAGCACGCTGCTTGTTCCGGTCCCAGCCCTGCGCCTCGCCGATTGTGCGGATCACCCTCCCTGCGGTGTTCATCTGACGCTCCCAGCGGCCTCAGGGAGAAACTCCGACCCCCCGGAGGAACTCCTGCCTCCAGCCGGTTTCAGATCCGGGTGTGCATGAGTGGTCATGTGTATGCGAGACCCTATAAATCCTGATAGTTATGAGATCTCCTTGAGAAGCTTTCTAGGGAAGAATTTGCTGGTATGCCCCTTGCTTCTCTACACAGCAGGAGGCTCGCCAGATGGAGGGTTTGAGGAGCTTGATAGATACACACGTCATCGTTTGCTCGGCTGATCCGGCAGTTGTAGATGAGGTTTCGCAGGCGTTCCGTGGAGGGGACCTTCATCGTCAGACCGTCTGCGAGTCGGGGCTGGAAGTTCTGGGAACCGTGGGAGTCTTGGATTCCGATCTGCTCGTGCTGGATCTTGAAACGCCGGGGCTCAGCGGCCTTCTACTGATTTCGGCCATCCAGGAGCTGGCGCCCACGCTTCCCATCCTGGCTGTCTCGACACATGACGGCGTGGTGGATGTGCGTGCCCTCGCGGAAAAAGGTGTCCCCTACGTGCGGATTGATCTCGGGGCGAGCTCAACTGCCTCCGCGCTGCTGTCGGAGGTGGCTCATCTTCGGGCGGCGAGGCGTGCTCCGCCGGTCAAGTGCGCCTGACGAGGGAATCGACACGACTGCATAGGAAGTCTACTCCAACTGCAAAGGATGGAAGGAGGCAGAGGCGCGATGATCACACGCGAGGCGGTGCTGGGGGCGCTGGCAGCGATTCAGGATCCGGATCTGCATCGGGACATCGTCTCCCTGGGCTTCATCAAGGATCTCGAGATCCAGGACGGGGACGTGACTTTTACCATCGAGCTCACGACGCCCGCTTGCCCGGTGCGGCAGCAGATGGAGGAGAGCGCCCGGCGCGCCGTTTCGCAGCTCCCGGGGGTGCAAGAGGTGGAGGTGCACATGACCTCCCGGGTGACCACCTCGCGGCAGGCTCAGCCGGAGTTCCTCCCGGGCGTGCGGAATACCATCGCGGTGGCCAGCGGGAAGGGCGGCGTCGGCAAGTCCACCGTGGCAGCCAACCTGGCTGTGGCCCTGATGCGAACCGGCGCCAGCGTGGGCCTTCTCGACGCGGATGTGTACGGGCCATGCATTCCGACCCTGATGGGGGTGAACGGGGATCTCCACCAAAGCCCCAGCGGCAAGGTGATTCCTCCCGTACAGCACGGCGTGAAGATCATGTCCATGGGCTTCTTTCTCCCCAAGAATGATGCCGTGATCTGGCGTGGCCCCATGCTCCACAAGATGATCCAGGAGTTCTTGGGCCGCGTGGAATGGGGGGAGCTGGATTACCTGGTAATCGATCTGCCCCCCGGAACGGGTGACGTGCAGCTCAGTCTGTCGCAGTCCATCCCGTTGACCGGAGCGGCGATCGTCTCCACGCCCCAGGACGTGGCGTTGGAGGTGGCCTCAAAAGCCATCCTCATGTTCCAGAAGCTCAAGGTCCCGATCCTGGGCATCATCGAGAACATGAGCTATCACGTCTGCTCCCACTGTGGAGAGCGTGAAGACATCTTTGGACACGGCGGCGCCAAGGAGGCGGGCCGGCGGGCCGGGATTCCCTTCCTGGGCGAGGTGCCGCTGGATGCGGGCATCCGAATCAGCAGTGACCGGGGGCGACCCGTGGCCCTGGAATCTCCAGAGTTGCCGGTCGTCCGGGCGTTTAATGAGATCGCGTCGAATCTGGCCGCCCAGATCAGTACCCTGAACGCCGCGACGCAGATGCAGGACAAAACGCCTCTTGTCATGGTAAAATAACGGGTCGCAAAAGAGATATTGAAACGATCGACATTCGACCTTCAAGGGAGAACCAATGAGCACGTCGACAAACGCGATCGAGGCCCTGGCGAACCAGGAATACAAGTACGGGTTCGTGACGGACGTCGAGGCGGACACGATCCCTCGGGGACTCAACGAGGACGTCATCCGTATGATCTCGGCCAAGAAGAACGAGCCGGAGTTCATGCTGGAATGGCGCCTGCGGGCCTACCGCCACTGGGCGCAGCTCGAGCGGACGGAGGGGGAGCCTCGCTGGGCCAACGTCAAGTTCCCACCCATCGATTACCAGGACATCATCTACTACTCGGCTCCCAAGTCGAAGAAGCTGCAGAGCCTGGACGAGGTGGACCCGGAGGTCCTCCGCACGTTCGAGAAGCTGGGCATCCCCCTGGAGGAGCGGAAGCAGCTCGCCGGGGTGGCGGTGGACGCGGTCTTCGACAGCGTGTCGGTGGCCACCACCTTCAAGAAGAAGCTGGCCGAGCTGGGGATCATCTTCTGCTCCTTCTCGGAGGCGGTGCGTAACCACCCGGACCTGATCCAGAAGTACCTGGGCTCGGTGGTCCCCTACACGGATAACTTCTATGCGGCCCTGAACTCGGCGGTCTTCAGCGATGGGTCCTTCTGCTACGTTCCCAAGGGCGTGCGCTGTCCCATGGAGTTGTCCACCTACTTCCGCATCAACGCGATGGACACGGGGCAGTTCGAGCGGACCCTGATCATTGCCGACGAGGGGGCCTATGTGAGCTACCTCGAGGGGTGCACGGCCCCCATGCGGGACAGCAACCAGCTCCACGCCGCCGTGGTGGAGCTGATCGCCCACGACGATGCCACCATCAAGTACTCCACCATCCAGAACTGGTACCCCGGGGACAAGGAGGGGAAGGGCGGTATCTACAACTTCGTCACCAAGCGGGGCAAGTGCCTGGGCCGTAACTCCCACATCTCCTGGACGCAGGTCGAGACCGGCTCGGCCATCACCTGGAAGTACCCGAGCTGCATCCTGCAGGGCGACAACTCCGTGGGCGAGTTCTACTCCGTGGCCCTGACCAACCACTACCAGCAGGCGGACACCGGCACCAAGATGATCCACATCGGCAAGAACACCAAGAGCACCATCGTCTCCAAGGGCATCTCGGCGGGCCACGGCCAGAACACCTACCGGGGCATGGTGAAGATCCTGAAGGGGGCCGCGAGGGGCGCGGAACTACACGCAGTGCGACTCCCTGCTCATCGGCGACAAGTGCGGCGCCCACACCTTTCCCTACATCGAGGTGAAGAACGCCACGGCCCGCATGGAGCACGAGGCCTCCACCAGCAAGATCGGCGACGATCAGATCTTCTACTGCAACCAGCGCGGCATCTCGAAGGAGGACGCGGTCTCCCTGATCGTGGACGGCTTCTGCAGGCAGGTCTTCCGCGAGCTGCCCATGGAATTCGCCGTGGAGGCCCAGAAGCTGCTGAGCGTGAGCCTGGAGGGCAGCGTCGGCTAGTCCTTGCACCGTTCCCGAGATACGCATCCGCGACCAACCACTCGACACAGAGGGCGAAGCATGCTGGAAATCAAGAACCTGCACGCGAAGGTGAACAACCGCGAAATCCTGAAGGGGGTGAACCTCACGGTGAAGGCCGGCGAGGTGCACTCCATCATGGGGCCGAACGGTTCGGGCAAGAGCACCCTGGCCCAGGTCCTGGCCGGCCGGGAAAGTTACGAGGTCACGGGCGGCGAGGCCCTCTACAACGGGAAGGACCTCCTGGCCATGAAGCCGGAGGAGCGGGCCTGCGAAGGGCTCTTCATGGCCTTCCAGTACCCGGTGGAGATCCCCGGGGTCAACAACACCTACTTCCTCAAGGCCGCCCTCAACGCCGTCCGCAAGTACCGCGGCGAGGACGAGCTGGATGCCATGGACTTCCTGACCCTGGTCCGGGAGAAAATGAAGGTTCTTGAGATGGACGAGACCCTGCTGAACCGCTCGGTCAACGAGGGCTTCTCGGGTGGCGAGAAGAAGCGGAACGAGATCTTCCAGATGGCGGTCCTACAGCCCAAGCTGGCGATTCTCGATGAGACCGACTCGGGCCTGGACATCGACGCGCTCAAGATCGTCTCGAACGGGGTGAACTCGCTGCGGAGCCCCGAGCGCGCCATCATCATCGTCACCCACTACCAGCGCCTGCTGAACTACATCACGACGGACTTCGTGCATGTGCTGGTGGACGGCCGGATCGTCAAGTCGGGCGGGAAGGAGCTGGCCCTGGAGCTGGAAGAGCGGGGCTATGGCTGGGTCGAGGAGGAAGCCGGCCTGACCGCTCCCTCGCGGGCATAGGAGGGGCGCATGGCGACGACCGAGACCACCGCGCGGGAGACCGGGCACTACCAAGAAGCGTTCGCCGCGTTCGAGCGGGCGGCGGAGAAGAAGGGGCAGGAGTGGCTCCGGCCATTGCGCCGGGCGGCCCTGGCCCGGTTCGTGGAGCTGGGTTTCCCCACCACCAAGGACGAGGACTGGCGGTTCACCAGCGTGGCTCCGATTGCCCGGGCCGCTTTCGAGCTGCCCGCAGCCGGGCAGGACGAGCCGAATCCCGAGGCGCTCCTGGCTTTTGCCTTCCCCGGGCTGGCCAGCCACCAACTGGTCTTCGTGAACGGCCGATTCGCGCCGGGGCTGTCGACGTGCAGCCTGCTGCCGGCGGGTGTGAAGGTAGACAGCTTGGCCCATGCCCTCTCGAAACATCGGGACCTGGTTGAGCCACACCTGGCCCGTTACGCCGACTTTCAGCAGGATGCCTTCGGGGCCCTGAACGCCGCCTTCATGGAGGATGGGGGCTTCGTGCACATCCCCCGAGGGACCGTCCTCGCCGAGCCGATCCACCTTCTCTACGTGGCCACTGCAGCCGGGCGGCCGACCGTCACCCACCCGCGGAACCTGGTCGTGGTGGAGGCGGAATGCGAGGCGGCGATTCTGGAAGACTACGTCACGCTCTGCGACGAGGCCTACTTCTCCAATGCCGTCACCGAGGTCGTGGTCGGCGAGAACAGCGTGGTCAGCCACTATCTGATCGAGCGGGAGAGTCTCCAGGCCTACAACGTTTCCACTCTCCGCGTGCAGCAGGGCCGAAACAGCAACGTCACCTCCCATTCGATCCTGCAGGGAGGCGCCCTGGTGCGGAACAACGTCCATCCTGTGCTGGCCGGGGAGGGGGGCGAGTGCGTGATCAACGGCCTGTTCATGCCCACCGGCCGGCAGCACATGGACAACTACATGAAGGTGGAGCACGCCAGCCCCCACTGCAGTAGCCGGCAGTTCTACAAGGGGATTTTAGACGGGCATTCGCGGGGCGTGTTCCATGGCCGCATCATCGTGCACAAGGACGCCCAGAAGACCGACGCCAAGCAGACCAACATGAACCTCCTCCTCTCCGAGGAGGCGCAGATCGACACCAAGCCGCAGCTCGAGATCTACGCGGATGATGTGAAGTGTACCCATGGGGCGACCATCGGGCAGATCGACGAGGATGCGATCTTCTACCTCCGCTCCCGCGGGATCGCGGAATTGGCTGCCCGGTCGCTCCTGCTGTACGCCTTCGCCAGCGAGAGCCTGCAGCGCATGAAGATCGAGCCAGTCCGGAAGCATCTGGAGGGCCTGATCACAGAGTGGCTCCCTCTGGCGAAGTCCGGGGAGGATGTCCGATGAAGAGCGGGGGTCGCCGGGTGGCAGAGGAGCCCTGTCAGGACTGTCTGGTCGGATTCGGCGCCGAGAAGATCCGGGGGGATTTTCCAGCGCTCCAGATGCAGGTGCACGGCAAGCCGCTGGTGTACCTCGACAACGCCGCCACCACGCAGAAGCCGCAAGTCGTTATCGACGCCCTGATCCGGTACTATTCAGAGGAGAACTCGAACGTCCACCGGGGCGTCCACTTCCTGAGCCAGGTCGCAACCCAGGCGTACGAATCCGGGCGCACCCGCGTGCGGCAGTTCCTCAACGCGGCCCACGACCGGGAGATCGTCTTCACCCGTGGGACCACCGAGGGCATCAACCTCGTGGCCCAGAGCTATGGCCGGAGCCGTCTCCGGGCCGGGGACGAGGTCATCATCTCGGCGATGGAGCACCATTCGAACATCGTCCCGTGGCAGATGATCTGTGAGGAGAAGGGGGCGATCCTGCGGGTCATCCCGATCAACGATCAGGGGGAGCTGCTCCTGGAGGAGTACGAGCGCCTCCTCGGCAGCCGGACGAAGCTAGTGGCCGTCGTGCATGTGTCCAACGTGTTGGGCACTATCAACCCCGTTCGAGAAATCATCGATCTGGCGCACCGGCGAGGCGTCCCGGTATTGGTGGATGGTGCGCAGTCTGCCCCGCACATGCCGGTGGATGTGCGGGCACTGGATTGCGACTTCTACGCCTTCTCCGCCCACAAGCTGTATGGCCCCACGGGTTTCGGCATCCTGTACGGGAAGGCCGAGCTGCTGGAAACCATGCCCCCCTACCAGGGCGGCGGGGATATGATCAGCGCCGTCAGCTTCGAGAAGACGGTGTACAACACGCTGCCTTACAAATTCGAGGCGGGCACGCCCCACATCGCGGGAGCCATCGGCCTCGCGGCGGCCATCGAATACGTCCAGCGGATCGGCCTTTCCCAGATCGCGGCCTACGAGGCCGACCTGCTGGGGTACGCCACCGAGCTTTTGTCCGCCATCCCCGGCCTTCGCCTCATCGGTACGGCCAAAGAGAAGGCAGGTGTCCTCTCCTTCGTGCTGGAGGGGATCCACGCACATGATGTCGGCACGATCCTGGACCTGGAAGGGGTGGCGGTCCGGGCGGGTCATCACTGCGCGATGCCGCTCATGAAGCGGTTCGGGGTGCCGGCCACCGCGCGGGCGTCGCTGGCCTTCTACAACACGCGTGCGGAGATCGACGCTCTGGTCAAGGCCATCCACAAGGCCATCGAGGTCTTCGCCTGATGTCGGACCTTCGGGAACTGTACCAGCAAGTCATCCTCGACCACTACAAGAAGCCGCGGAACTTCCAGAAACTGCCCGGCGCGAACCGGCAGGCGGAGGGACACAATCCGCTCTGCGGTGACGAGATCACGGTGTACCTCCAGATGGATGGCGACGTGATCCGGAACATCAGCTTTCAAGGAGCGGGCTGCGCGATCTCGCAGTCTGCCGCCTCGCTGATGACGACCGTCCTGAAGGGGAAGACCCGGGCCGAGGCGGAAGAGATCTTCAGGAAGTTTCATGACATGGTGACTGGGGCAGAGGGCAGTGCCGCCGATCCGATGGACCTGGGCAAGCTGGCCGTGTTCTGCGGCGTGAGCGAGTTTCCGGTCCGTGTGAAATGTGCCAGCCTGCCGTGGCACACGCTGCGTGCCGCCCTGGCGGGGAAAGAGCAACCCGTCTCGACCGAATGAGGGGCAACTAGGCAATCGGGCAACTAGGCAATCAGAGGGATAAAGCGGGCCGAGTTCACGGACTGCCAGGTTGCAAAGTTGCCGGGTTTGAGGTGAGGAATGAGCAGTGCGCCGGTCGATACGATGGTTCTTGAGGCCCAGATCATCGAGGCCATCCGAACCTGCTTTGACCCGGAGATCCCGGTGAATATTTACGACTTGGGCTTGATCTACGATGTGAAGGTGGATCCCTTGGGGGCTGCGGAAGTTCGAATGACCCTCACCTCACCGAATTGCCCATCGGCCGCCTCCCTTCCGGAGGAGGTCCGCATGAAAGTGGAGGAGATCCCGGGGGTGAGCTCCGTCATGGTCGATGTGGTCTTTGATCCTCCCTGGGACCCGGGCCGGATGTCGGAGGTCGCCAAGCTTCAGCTCGGGATGTTCTGATGCCATACATCGTCGCGGAACCCTGCATCGGCGTCCAGGATCACGGCTGTGTGGATGCGTGCCCGGTGGATTGCTTCTACCAGGCTGAAGATCAGCTCCTGATCCATCCGGATGAGTGCATCGACTGCAGGGCCTGCATTGCCGAGTGCCCAGTGGGTGCTATCTACGAAGTGGGCAGCGTTCCCGAGCAGTGGAAAAGCTACGTCACCAAGAATGCAGCCGCCTTCCGGGTAGGCGCCGGCCTCCCCAAGGCGCTTGCTCACGACAAGTGGGAAGCCCAGCGGTACGTCGTGGGTAGCCCCGCCTACCGCTACTATGAGAAGTACGGGAAAGTCGCCCCGATCCTGAAGCCTCGCTGAACTGAAAGGCTGTTGGGACCCCCTGCGCTCCAAGGGCCCGAGCGTTGGGAGTGCCGTCCCTCGCGACTGTCGGCTCCGATCGCTCGAGCCGGCCTCTCGTCACCCAGCTCCGTCCACCCCCCCGGCCCTGCGGCCGGGCCCCTCTCGCGGCCCATCGTGTAATCCGAAATCGAATCGGAGCGTGAGCGTTGTCGGGCAGCGTCAGCCGAGGCCGCGGAGGTGCGGAGGTCGGCCCACGGGAGGAGAGGAGATGCGCGCGGAACTGACCGTGAGGGAATGGGGGATGGCGATCCTCCGGGTCGTGATCGGGATCGCCTTCATGATGCATGGGGGGCAGAAGCTCTTCGTGCTGGGATCCGCAGGGTCCGCAGGTATCATGGTGCGCGCGGGGATTCCCGTGCCGTGGCTGGCCGGCCCCTTCATCGCGGTGGTGGAGTTCTTCGGAGGCGTGGCGCTGGTGCTCGGCCTCCTGAGCCGCTGGGCGGCCCTGCTTCTCGCCTGCGACATGACCGTCGTCATCCTGAAGGTGACCATTCATCGCGGTTTCTTCGGGCCGGGAGGGTCCGAGCTCCCCTTGATCCTCCTTGCCGCCAGTTGCGCGCTGGCCGCCTACGGGCCCGGCCTACTCTCGCTTGAGGCCGTGGTCTGGGGCCGGAGGACTTCCCAGGCGAACACCGAAGAGTCGGCCGCGGACAGGCTGGCGGGAGGAGCGCCGCTACGCAGGAGCGCACGGTAGCGGGAGCGTATGCACGTCGGCGCGGCGCAATCGCCGGGGGAGCGCAGCTCGAACCGGAGGCCGCACTGCCTAGCGGGGATCTAGCGGAGATCACGGGCGTAGACGCCGCTTGTTCTCGGTTCATTGCCGCGCGGCTGAGCTCGCGACGAAGCCTTCATGGAGCAGCCGGTGGTGATCGAGCAAATCCGCTGGCTTTTCGGGGCGCGGCCCATGCGGGCCCACAGCCCGCCTCCGGGATACCTGTTGCGGTCCTCTCGGTAATGGGTTGTTGCCGCGTAGACTAACCCCCTCATCCGCCTTGCCCGCGTGCCACGCCCACCCGGAGGTTCTCCCTAACTCTTCCGAGTGCACCCTCTTGAAGGCGTCCGGGCGCCAGCCAGACGTCGTTCTTGACATTCATAAACGTATGGAGTATCCGCATCAACGATCAATGGCGTGTGTGCTTCCGCTATGAGGGCGGCGATGCGCTTGATGTGGAAATCACAGACTACCACTGAGCGGAGAATGTCATGACCAAGAAGCTCGCTCCGGTCCATCCCGGCAGGTTCTTGACCGAACTGCTTGAGGAGCTTTCCATTAGCCAAGCACAGTTGGCCCGCGCCATCGGAGTTTCGGCCATGCGGATATCGCACGTGGCCAACGGGAAGCGGCCGATGACTGCGGAGTTGGCCCTGCGCCTCTCGCGGTTCTTCGGCCAAACACCCCAGTACTGGCTTAACCTACAGAGCCGGTATGACCTGGACTGCGCCCAGGATGCCGTTGGTGCCCGCATCAAGTCCGAGATCCGCCCGTTGGCGGCTTGATTCGCACGCGCTAGGCCTTGCTGACCCGCCCAAGCTGTGTTGGCCATTCGTTCATTGATCAGCCCGAGGTGATCGACCTGCCTGTGCCGGGTAGGGCGGGCAGGGACGATCCTCCGCCAGCATGGGCCGTGGTCCATGAAGGCGCACAGCCCGCCCCCAAAGTACCCGTGGCCGTCCTCTCGGCAACGGGTCGTCGCAGCGGAATCTCACCCCCTGACCACAGCCACCCTATCACTTGAGACGCGGGTCGAGGAGGTCGCGGAGGCCGTCGCCGAGGAGGTTGAAGGCCAGGACGGTCACGGAGATGGCGACCGAGGGCCAGAGCAGCGGGAGCACGCTCAGCTCCATGTAGCGCCCGGACTGCTCGACCATGCGGCCCCAGGACGGGGTGGGGGGCGGCGGACCGAGGCCCAGGAAGCTGAGCCCGGACTCCAAGAGGATGGCGTGACCGGCCGCCAGCGAGGCCTGCACGAAGACGGGGGCCAGGATATTCGGGAGGATTGCCCGGAAGATGATGCGAGCAGCCGACGCCCCCAGCGCCCGGGCGCTCTCCACGTATTCCAACTCCCGGATGACCAGCGTACTCCCGTGAACCACCCGCGTGAACCGCGGGATGTAGAGGACGCCGATCACCAGGATGAGGTTCGGGAGTGATTGCCCCAGGAAGGTTACCACGAAGATGCCCAGCAGGATCGGCGGAAAACACAGCAGGCCGTCCATGGCCCGCATGATGGCCATCTCCACCCCGCGCCCCGCATAGGCCGCGACGGTTCCGAGCACCGTTCCGCCCAGCGTCGCCAGCAGCACGCTGCAGCACGCGACCACCAGCGTGATGCGGGCCCCATATGCCAGCCGGCTGAAGATGTCTCGCCCGAACTCGTCGGTTCCCAGGATGTGGCTGAGGCTCGGAGGCTGCACCTTCGCCCGGCTGTCGAGCGCGTTGGGATCGCGCGCCGCCAGGATCGGCGCCAGCACCGCGACCAAGACGATCACTGCCACCATGGGCGCCGCCACCAGGATCTGGCCGTGGCGACGGAGAAGGCGTTGGAGTGATGGGCGCACTCGGTCGCGTGGAGTCTCAACCATAGCGAATCCTGGGATTGATGACGGCGTAGAGCAGATCGGTGAAAAGGTTCACCACGACGAAGAGGGCCGCGGCGAGCAACACCACGCCCTGGATGATCGGATAGTCCCGGGTGCTGATGGAGTTCAGGAGGAGCGCGTTCAGTCCAGGCCAGGAAAAGATGTACTCCACGAGGACGGCGCCCGCGAACATGGAACCGACCTGGAGCCCCACGACCGTCACGACCGGGAGCAGGGCGTTGCTGAGGACATGCCGCCATGCCACCATCTCTTCGGTCAGACCCTTGGCCCGCGCCGTCCGCACGTAATCGAGGGAGGCCTGCTCCAGGAAGCTGCTCCGTGTCATGCGCATGGTGATGGCCATGGGGGCCGCGGACAGGGCCAGGACCGGAAGGATCAAGTGGCGCAGGAATCCCCCGGGGTCCTCCCCGAAGGGCACATAGCCGGCTGGCGGAAGCCACCTCAGGGTGAGCGAAAAGAGCACGACGAGGAGCAAGCCCACCACGAATACCGGCATGGAGAATCCCATGAGCGCCAGGGCCGAGGTGATGGGATCGGCCGCGCGACTCCGTCGTCGCGCCGCGAAGATCCCCAAGGGCACGCCGACGGCCGTCGCCAGAAGCATCGCGGGCACGACGAGCTGAAGTGTCCGGGGGAGTCGGTTGGCCAGATCCCTGGCGACGGGCCGCTCGTCCATCAGCGACTTGCCCAGGTCGCCGCGGCTCACCCGCCGCAGCCAGGTCAGATATTGCACCCAGAGCGGGCGGTCCAGCCCGAGGCGTGACCGGACCAGGACGATCTGTTCCGGGGTCGGCTGGGCGCTGTCCCCGCCCAGGACCAGCAGGGCCGGATCTCCCGGCAAGAGGTGGATGGAGAAGAAGAGGATGGTGGCCACCACGTAGAGGAGGAAGAGCGAGACGCCGAGACGACGAAGGACGTACTTCCACATGGGATCACCTGGATTCTTCGCCCAGAGGGTCGTCAACACCCACGAGGCGGGGAGGCGGCCGTGACGCCCAATCCCGACCACTTCCCCGCGCCTGCCCGTCCGCGCCCCTCGTGCCTCGGGGCTACTTCCGGAGCACCCGGATCAGCCGGATCGTACGGTGCGCGGGCCGGGTGGGCCCTCGATCCGCGTGGGCATCCCGGCGAACTGCCGCACGAACTTGCTGCCGATCTCCACAACGTGGTCCAAGAGTTTCCGTCCCACTTCGGCGGACGAGAGTTTCGGGTCTCCCATTACCCCATTCGCCGTCACCTCGTCATAGTCCAGGTACACGTAGGCCGGGACGCCTTCGAAATCGGCCTGCGAAGAGGTCCGGAATGGCAGGCCGCCGAACGCCGGAGACTTCCCGGTCTCCACGAGATCCATTCGAACCTCTTCGGGGAAGAGCCTCATGGCCAGCGATCCCATGGGATCGCTGCCATGGCCGATGGAGGCGGTCTCGCTGCCGTAGGCCGCTTTCTTGAACGCCGGCGTGACCCAGGCCCATGGCTCAATCGTGGCGGTCCGCAGCCGATGGGTCTCCCGCAGGCGCCGTCCCACCTGCTCGATGATGGGGAGGTTTCCCTTGTGGCAACAGATGAAGAGCAGGTGGTCCAGACCGAACCGCAGGAAGCCGTCACAGATATCTTGGAGCAGCAGGGTCAGGGTCTCCGGGCGCAGGGACAGGGTCCCGGGGAACGGGCGGAAATGCTCCGAGTAGCCCCAGGGGATCGTGGGGGCGGAGATCGCTCCTGTCTGCTCGGCGATCCGGCGGGCCACCTCCGTGGCGTATCGATAGTCCCCCACGGGAACATGTGGGCCGTGCTGTTCGACGCTGCCCGTCGGGATGAGGATCACGGGGTTCCGGCGAAAGGCCTCCTCCGCCTCGCGCCAGGTCAGGCTGCACAACTCGGTCTTTGCCATATCATTGCTCCTTGTCGACGTATTTCAACCTCCCCAGGCTCTTGTTGCCCAGGGCGCCCGGCAGGCGAACGTATCCCTTCACGTTGGCGCGGGTGGCCTCGGCCATCGGGCGCCAGTGCAGGAAAACCCAGGGGGCCAGCTCCATCAGGCGCTCCTCCACCTGCGCGTAGATGGCCTTCCGCTTGGTCTGATCCAGCGTCGCCCGCCCCTGGTCCAAGAGGGTGTCCAGCTTCTCGTCTGCGAAGCCCACGGTCTTCGCATACAGCGGGCCGCCGCTGCTGAACCAGACCGTATAAAAATCCGGGTCCGGGAAGGGGAGGCTAAAGCCGTCGATGAACATCTGGTAGTCGCCGCTGACACGTTTCTTCTGCTGGGTGGGCACATCCATGGGCTTCAACTCGACCTGGGTGAAGCCGGCCTTCTGGAGCTGGGTCACGATGATCTGCGCGTCGTCCATGTGGACCGACAGGGTGGTCGAGTCGAAGACGAGCTTGGTGGTGGCCGGATTTACGCCTGCCTCGGCCAGCAGGCGCTTGCCCTTGGCCGGGTCGTAACCCCACACGTGGAGGTTCGGGTACGCCCAGTGCCCCTCGGGGATCAACCCCGCCTCCATAGGTCGGCTCAGGCCGCCCCAGGCCAAGTCCACGATCTCCTTCCTGTCGATGAGGTAGCTGAAGGCCTGGCGGACTTTCACGTTGTCAAACGGCGGGCGCTTGGGATTCAGGCGGATGACGTTGAAGGTGTCGTAACCCACGAATAGGCGGATGTTCGGGATCCTTCTCCAGGGTCTTGATGAACTGCCAGGGGATGTACTCCGTCATGTCCACGCTTCCCGTCTGGAGCGCCTGCATGCGGACCTCGTCCTTGGGGATGGAGGCGAACTCGATCCGGTTCAGGTATGGGTACGGCTGCTCCCAGTAGTCGGGGTTCTTCAGCAGCGTATAGCGAACGCCCGTTTCGAAGGGACCCAGCTTGAAGGGGCCGGTGCCGCTGGCGGCCTGTTTGAAGTTACCGCCCGACTGCGCCCACTTCTTGTCCACGATCAGCGCTTCCCCTGAGGCCAGCAGGTCCAGGAAGGGGGCGTCCGGTCGTTTCAGGGTGATCCTCAGGGTGGAGGGGTCCACCAGCGTGAGGCTCTGCATCACAGAGAACTCCTTGGACCGGGTGGCAGCCGTGTTCGGATCCAGGATCCGTTCCAGGCTGTACTTCACGTCCTCGGCGCTGAAGGGGTTCCCGCTATGGAACTTGACGTTGCGGCGAAGGTGCAGGAGGTACGTGGCGGGATCCGGGGTCTCCCAGCGGACGGCCAGGCCCGGCTCCAGCACGCCTTTGGGAGAGTAACGAATCAACGTCTCATAGATATTGTTCATGAACGAATAGGTGGTGACCCCCTGATTGATGTGCGGTTCCCAGCCGACCGGATCGCGGAGCAGCGCGAACTTCAGCGTGCCGCCCGGCTTCGGGGCTCCCGCCTCGCTCGGACCGGGCAGGAGCGGGGCCAGGGTCGAGCCGACCAAGAGAGCCAGTAGGTGACGCCTGTGCATTTCCATTGTGAACCCTCCTCCTGGAACACGCGCAGCCAGTTGCCGCCGACGATCTTGACGATGTCCGCCTCCCTCGTCCGCGCTTGGCCATGGCCTCGGCGACCGGGGAAGCCCTGGCTGCTCCACCCCCCAGACGCCGACTCGATGCCGAGCCTGCGGATTCAGCTTCCGGAACTATGCGACAAAGGCGGCCACGCGGTCCACCCTTCGCTGGAAGGTCGTCTCGCTCTTCTCGGCCGGGGCTCAGCGCCGCGTGATGGCGGTCAGCCGCCGGCCAAGGTCTTGCGGGCGGCCCGGACCAGGAAGTCCGTCCCGATCTCCAGGGACGACTCGTCGATGTCGAATCGAGCGTTGTGGTGGGCGGCGACCGGCGACCCGTCGGTCTTGGCCGAGCCGATGAACGCGTAGCAGCCGGGGACCTTCTCCCAGAAGTATGCGACGTCGTCCGAGCCGGTCAGCGGCTCGGCCTCCTTCACGTGGTCTTCCCCGACGATGCCCCCTGCGACTTCGCGAGCCAGGGCGGTCGTGGCGGGATCATTGACCACCGCCGGGGTGAGAAAGTCGTTCTGCACCTCGACCGCGCAGCGCAAGGCGGCGGCCACCCCATCCGCCGTCCGCCGAAGGCTCTGCAGGAGCGTTTCGCGCAGGCCGGACTCATAGCAGCGGAACGTCCCCGTCATCCGGACCGTGTCGGGGATGATGTTGAACGCCGTCCCGGCCTCCAGGGTGGTGACGCTCAGGACGGCCGTCTGGAGTGGAGGCGTCTCGCGGCTGACGAGCGTTTGCAGGGCCAGGATGAGCTGGGCCGCGGCCACGACGGGGTCGATGGCCAGGTGCGGATTCGCGCCGTGGCCTCCACGCCCTCTCACGGTCAGCGTGAGTTTGTCCGCCGAGGTCATGACCGGTCCACTCCGCAGGGCCATGCTGCCCGCGGCGAAGCGGTTCTGGAGGTGAATGGAGAAGGCGGCGTCCGGCCGGATGCCCTCCAGGGCGCCATCCTGAAGCATGGCGGCGGCTCCGCTGAGCAGCTCCTCGGCCGGCTGAAAGACGAAGAACACGTTTCCGGCATGGGACGGCATTTCCTTGGTCAGGATCTCGGCCGCCATCAGGCCGATGGCGGTGTGGCCGTCGTGCCCGCAGGCGTGCATGACCCCTGGCACCTGCGATTTCCAGGGAACCTCCGCCTGCTCGAGAATGGGGAGGGCGTCGATGTCCACCCGAAGGAGGACGGTCTTCCCGGGCCTGCCCCCGGGGAGCAGCCCCGTCACGCCGGTCTTGCCGAGGCCGGTCCGGACACGGTAGCCAAGCTGCTCCAGTCGCGCCGCGATGATGCCGGCTGTGCGCACTTCCTGGTAGCCCAGTTCCGGGTGCTGGTGCAGGTCGCGCCGAAGCTGGATCAGGCTGGAGCGAAGCGTCGTGACTTCTGGTGAAATGGTCGCCATGGCGGGTCTCCTCGTCGCGCGAAAGGGAGGGATGGCTCGCGCGTGACGCGGTCACGGTCCGCGAGACCTGGCCCGCGTCAGGCCGCCCGAAGACCGGCGTCAGGGCTGACAAATCCTGGTCCATGGCCCTGCGGGCGCCCGATTTCCGCCGGCATTATCGACCACATCTGGCGGGCGGTCCAGCACGAAGTGGTACCGGGTCGCGATCAAGGCCTGGCAGGCGTGATGTGCACCGCATCGCCAAGACGGTCCCGTGCCGTCGGGCGGGCGGAGGGCAAGGGTGCACGACAGATTTGTGAGAAAGGGATCATGAGGCTACGGAGTTCTGCGCCCGGCGCTCCCAGAAATCCTCGAAGCGGCCACTGAGCTTAGAACACCGAAGGGCAATGATGGCGTTCGCCCCCCGGACGGTCCAGTGCATGCCGGCGCGCTTGAGACGCGTGCCGATGGCCACCTTGCACCCGGCCTCCACCACGGCGGTGGACGTGCAGAGCCCCTGTGCCCGGAAGGCTGGGTAGCGCATGCGGCGGCGATTCGCCCAGAAATAACCGATGCACTTGCGCACCGCCTCGCGCTTGGAGGCGTCGGGGCGCGAGCGGTAATGGGCCGCCAAGGCGGCCACGATCTTGTGGAGGGTGCCGGCGTCGAGCTCGTCGTGGCGCGCCTTGGCCCAGACGGCCCCGAGATCGCTCGTCGCCCCGTAGATAACCTTCGCCACCCCGCTGAGGTGTTCTTTGGCGTGGAAGCGATCCACGATCTGGATGGCATCGGGGAAGTATTCGCCGGCAATGTTCCAGATCCAGGGGGCCCCATCGCCGAGGACGGCCCGCCGGTTCGCCCGGTCTACACCGCGCCGCCGCGCCTCGCGCTCGACCCGCCGGGCGAACGCCGAACAGGTCGCATCCGTGTCGCGCGTCGCGGCGCTCTCGATGGCGGCCGAGTAGGAGACCGAGCCCTCGTCCCGCACGGGCACCCCGTCTTCGTCCCGCCCCTCCGCACTCCAGACCGTGCACAGCTTGACTTCGCGCGTCTTGGCCGACCCGTCCGCCTGTTTGCCCGGCCGGCCGTCCACCTCCCCTTTGCGCATCGGCACCCCCGTGCCATCCAGGCCCAGGTACAGCGTGGGCGCGATCTCGGCCGCTGCGGCGGGCACGACCTGCTGCTGTTCGTCCGCGGCCATCTCGCGCCCGAGCGCCTCGGCCGTCCGCTCGACCTGCTTGGCATTGACGGGCAGCCCCGCCAGGGCGCCGAGGAGCTCGCTGCTCTCGGCGAAGCTGACCAGCGCCGCCACCGTCCCCACCATGCGCGTGACCGCGGGGGAGAGCCCCGTGGCGGCCAGGCCGAGCGCCTGGTCCCGCGGGCAGAACCCCTGCCCGCATCTGGGGCAGTGGTAGTAGGCCCGCGTCAGGGTGAGCGGCCCGAGGGCCGTCGTGAAGGTCTTCGCGCGGCGCCCGGCGTAGCGGGCGGGCTGGCCGCACGGGCAGGGCAGGCTCGCACCCGCGTGATCGGACGTATCGGCGTTGAGGTGCTGCGCCAGGAGGCGCGCCGCCACCTGCAGGGCCTGCCGGCGGCAGGCGACCTCCACCGCCTCGAAGTCGAGCGTGGCGGCTACGCCGGGCCCGAGGAGCGCCGCGACCTCGCGGCCCGTCTCCGCCTGGAAGGCCGCACAGAGCCCCCTTTTTGCGCCGCCTCCGGGGAGGCCGCGCCCTGCAGCCGCGCGTCGCACAGTTGCTCGCCGACCTCGACCACTTCGCGCGCCAACTCTCGGAAGCGCCGGTGTTCCGCGATCTGCGCTTGCGTCCGCGCGACCGCCGCCGCCGGAATGACCTTCGTCACGGTCTTCCCGCCGACCACCCGCGTCAGCGACCAGCACGGGCCATGGCCCGGATCCCCCGGCTGCGCGCAGTGGCACGTCGGCTTGCCGCAGGGGCGATACCGGCCCACCAGCGCACCGGGCCGCAGTTCCCGGACGGCACCCAGCGCCGCCCGGACCTCCTCCCACCGGCGTTCCAGCTCGGCCAAGGGCTTCCCCATCGCCGCCATTCTGCACCTCCTCTCTGACAGCCAGTATGGCTGTCAGATACTAACAGAATGGCTCGGTACCGTCAACTCTTGTCACAGTGGTGTCGTACACCCTTTTCCAGGTCGCCTATCGCCACGGGGTCAGCCACCAGAAGAACGACCGGCCGATGTCGTGGGGGGCCACCGCCGCCGCGCGACCCACCTCGCGGTCCTTGACGCGCGCGATCAGGGTCCCCACCGGCTGCCCCTTGGCCAGCGGGGCCCGCAGCCCGGGCTGGAGCTCCATGCTCGTCTGGATGGCGTCACGGTCTTCGCGCTTCACCGACACCTTCAGATCCGCGGTCGCGACGGCCCGGAAGGGAGCCTTCGCCCGCGGCAGCCGGATGTCCGGCCCCAGGGGAGCCCCGCTTTGACCACGGTCACGTCCACGTACCGCGCGAACCCCTCGCTCAAGAGGCGCGTCGCCTCGGTGAAGCGCGCGGCATTCGTCGGGGCCCCCATCACCACCGCGATGATGCGCAGGTTTCCCCGCTTGGCCGTCGCGGCCACGTTGTACCCGGCGGCATGGAAGTGACCCGTCTTCAGCCCGTCGGCCCCGGAGAACCGGCCGATCAGGTGGTTGCTGTTCCGCAAGATGAACGATCCCTGACGGAAGGGCGCCTCCAACGTGCCGGTCCAGCGGAGGATGTCAGGATACTTCAACAGCTCCTGACAGAGGCGCGCCATGTCCCTCGGAGTCGTGACGTCCCCCTCCTGCCCGGCAGCGCGGCGGGAGGCCGTGGACGGAGGCGAAGTGAGTGTGCGTGAGGTGCAGCCCGGCGGCCCGGTCGTTCATGCGGGCCACGGCTCCCTGCACGTCGCCGGCGAGCCGCTCGGCCAGCGCCACCGCTGCATCGTTTGCCGAACCGATGAGCAGCGCCGCCATCATGTCCTCCACCGGAAAAACCTCGCCCTGCTTGAGGTAAACCTGCGAGCCCCCCATCTCGCTCGCCATGGCGGACGTCTGGACGGGATCCGTCAGCTTCAGTTGTCCGTCCTTGACGGCTTCCATGACGAGCAGGGCGAGCATCATCTTGGTCATGGAGGCGGGCGCTCCCGGGCGGTCCGGCTCCTGGCTGCTCAGCACCTCGCCGCTGGCCGGATTCACCACGATCCAGGCGGGCGCGGCGAACGCTGGCGCCTCCGCGACCCGCGGCCGCCGCTGAGCCGCGGCCAGAGGGCTCTGGACAAGGAATGTGACGCTGAGGACGAGGGCAAGGAGGCCTGCCCATTGCTTCCCATGCTGCCCGCAGAAGCGCACCCGCCTGAGACTGCTCGCCATCCAGATCCCCTGCATTCCGTTCTCTCCTCCATAGAGTGGCCCGTCGTTCTTTGGTAGGCGTTCGCGGGACGGAACTGCCGGCTCCCGCGCATTTCCCTCTGCTCCGTGGCGCCTTGGGGGCGAGGGAATACTCGGTTCAAGACTACTCTTCATCGGGTGGGACAAAGCCCTCTAGCCAACGAGCCGTTCGAAAAAGGCGCGCATCCTCCCCTGCCCGTCCGACCAGTTGGACGCCGATGGGAAGTCCCGCCGCCCCGCGCAGGAGCGGGAGGGTCACCGCCGGTGCCCCGCACAAGGTCCAGATGGTGCAGAAGATCGGGCTCCCGGTGCTCCCCAACCCGAGGGGTGCCTCCCCCGTCGTGGCAGGGGTGAGGATGGCTTCATAGCGCGCAAAGATCCGCTCCAGCTCCCCGCGCAGTCGCGGGATGCTCGTGACCGCCCGATTGTAATCTACGGCAAGGGTTGTGTGCCCGCGCTCGATCATGGACCGCAACATCGGGCTCAGCCGGCTGGCACCGCGCCGGTATTCCTCCGCAAAGCTTCCGGCCAGGTCCGCCTCCAGGATCGTGCGATGGATGTCAGCGGCCGCCGCGAAAGCGTCCGGCAGCTCGACGGCTTCCGCGTGGCTGCCCAGGCGCTCGGCGAGCCCGACGAAGGCGGCCTGCGCATCCTGCGTGGCCTGCCCCCAGAACGGCGACTTCACCAGCGCCAGTCGAGGGACGACGGCGGGGGTCTGGGACAGCACCTCGATCAGACTGGGGCGGGCCTGCGGGCGCATGGCCGAATCCCGCGGGTCGAAGACCATCAGCACTTCTGCCAGAACCGTCACATCCTCCAGGCTCCGCCCGAAGACCCCCACGTGATCCAGGTGCCCTGATTGGGCGAGCACGCCAGTGCGCGAGATGAGCCCGTAGGTCGGCTTGTATCCGTGCACGCCGCAGTAGGAGGCGGGACGGATGACCGAGCCATTGGTCTGCGAGCCGAGGGCCAGCGGCACCATGTGGGCGGCGACGGCCGCCGCGGAGCCGCTGGAGGAACCTCCGGGGGTGCGGCGCGGATCGTGCGGGTTCGTGGTCTTTCCGGGGGAGTACACCGCCAACTCCGTCGTCACCGTTTTCCCCAGGATGACCGCCCCCGCCGCACGCAAGAGGGCCACCGCCAAGGCATCCTCGCCCGGATGCCGGCCGGCATGGAGGACCGTGCCGTTCTCCGTGGGCATGTCGCCGGTATCGAAAATGTCCTTCACGCCCACGGGCACGCCGTGCAGCGGCCCGAGAAGCTTTCCCTCATCCCGCTCGCGATCCAGGTGCCGGGCCTGCGCCAGGGCATACTCCGGATCCAGAAAGGCCCACGCCTTGACCAGGGGCTCGCGTCTCTCGATCCGGTCCAGGTGAGAACGGACGTACGCCTCGGCACTGAGCTGGCCGGCTCGGAGCGCCCGGAGTGCAGCCGTGGCCGTCATGGCTATGGGAGAAGATTCCATGCGATGGCGCCGATCGCCTCTCGGCAGCAGTGTTGCGCCCCAAAGAATGGACGCACGCGGAAGGCGACGAGGAAGCCAGATACAAGAATCACCGTACGAGCAACACGCGGCAGGACGTCAGCGGGCATGGAAGAGGGAGCGGAGCGTTGCCTGCCCGGATGGAGTCACCCTTGACCTAGCCCAGGGGGCGATCGGTCCCCTCGTCCCGCGGCCGGTCACGCATCTTCCAAACACATGGTGGGCGCTGCTGGGATCGAACCAGCGACCTCCGCCGTGTGAAGACGGCGCTCTAACCATCTGAGCTAAGCGCCCTTCCCTGCCCCCGCCTGGTGCGCCGGGGCCGGAGGTATTTACATATCACAGCGTCCGCCCCCGGTCTACCACTTTTCGCTCTTCGCGGGGCCAGAAATGTTCTTCTTCCCGTCCCCGGTCGACCGGCCGGTCGCCTCTACGGGTTCCGGCCCTCCTCTCCCCTGCCGCCGCAACTCGTTTTCCGGCTCCAAGCTCTCGGATCTTCGGTCTACCCCCACGCGATGCAGTTCATCCCCAGTGGTTCCGCCAGGTCCGGATGGGCTGGGAGAACGCGGACCCGGAAGCCATGCCGGCCAGTCGTCTGCCCGACGATGCTCCCCGAGTAGAGGTACACCCGTGATCGGGGCGCCCCCTCCACCTTCATCTCCGAGACGGTAGGGGAGTCGATCTCCCCCTCTCCCGTGAGCGGGCCGTCGTACAGGGCGACCGACACATCATCGGGCGTGAGCGGCCCCAAGGCAATTTCGGCCCGCACGAGACGACTGGTCCCCACCTCCAGGGGCGCCACGGTGTCCGCGTCCACCGCCTGGACCGCCACCGATCCCCACCCCACCCGCACCCGATCCTTCCAGGCCGCCAAGGCCCGGGCCCGGGCCAACCCGTCCCCGCCCAAGGTCGCCCACCGCTCCGCCGCCGGAAGGTACATGCGCTCCGCATACTCCCGCACCATCCGCGAGGCGCTGAAGATGGGGCAGACCGTCCGCATGGCGCGCTTCATGCGGCGGATCCAGTCACGCGGCAGCCCGTCCCGGCCGCGCGTGTAGAACATCGGCACCACCTCCGACTCCAGGATCCGGTAGATGGCCTGGCTCTCCACCTGATCCTGGTAGCCCGCGTCCTCATACTCTTCGCCGCACCCTACGGCCCAGCCGTTGGTCCCGTCGTAGCCTTCGTCCCACCAGCCGTCCAGGATGCTCAGGTTGATGGCCCCGTTCACGGACGCTTTCATGCCGCTCGTCCCGCTGGCCTCGAGGGGCCGACGGGGCGTATTGAGCCACACGTCCACCCCCTGGTACAGGTACCGGCCAACCTTCATGTCGTAATCTTCCAGGAAGACGATCCGCTGGCGAAACCCGGGCTGGCGGGCGAAGTGGACCACCTGACGGATGAAGTCCTTGCCTTCCTGGTCGGCGGGATGCGCCTTGCCGGCGTAAATGATCTGCACCGGCCGGTCGGAGCTCGACAAGATGCGGGAGAGGCGCTCCGGGTCGGGGAAGAGCAGCGTGGCCCGCTTGTAGGTGGCGAAGCGGCGGGCGAAGCCGATGGTGAGCGCTTTCGGGTCGAGGACCTCCTCGGCCTGCTCCCGCTCCGCCGGCGGGGCACCCCGCTGCTCGAGCTGCATGCGGAGCCGCCGCCGGGCGAAGGCCACGAGCCGCTCCCGGCGGCGCTCGTGCGTGCGCCACAGCTCCGCATCCGGGATCTGCTCCACCCGCTCCCACACCGTGTGGTCGGCGGGATGCGAGATCCAGCGCGGCCCCAGGTAGGCATCGAAGAGGCCGGCCATGTCGTGCGACACCCATCCCTGCACGTGGACGCCGTTGGTCACGGACGTGATGGGGAGGTCCTCGATCGGAACCCCAGGCCACAGGCCGGCCCACATTTTCCGGGACACGCGTCCGTGCAGCTTGCTCACCCCGTTGGTAGCCCCGGAGAGCCGGATGGCCAAGACCGCCATCGAGAAGGGCTCATTGGGATCCCCGGGATTCTGGCGGCCCAGTGCCAGGAAGGCCTCGCGGTCCAGCCCGAGGGAGGCGGCATACCCCCCGAAGTAGCGACCCACCAGATCGGGGGTGAACACGTCGATCCCGGCCGGGACGGGTGTGTGGGTGGTGAAGATGCTGGTGGCGGCGATCAGCTCTCGCGCCACGGTGAAGCTCACCGCGTGCTGCGTCATGGCTTGCCGGATGCGTTCGAGGCCGAGGAAGGCCGCGTGGCCCTCGTTGATGTGGCAGACGGTGGGCTCGATTCCTAGCGCGGCCAGGGCCCGGATGCCCCCGATCCCCAGCAAGATCTCCTGGCGGATGCGCAGGTCCCGATCCCCTCCGTAGAGGGAGCCGGTGACCGCGCGATCCTCTGCGCCGTTCGCCTCGAGGTCCGCGTCTAGAAGGTAGAGGGGCACCCGGCCGACCTGCGCGCGCCAGACCTGCGCCTGGACTTTCCGGCCGGGATACTCCACCTCGATCGTGAGCGGGCTGCCGTCGGACCGACGCTCCGGCGTCAGGGGCAGCTTGTAGTAGTCGGCCTCCGGGTACTGCTCCTGCTGCCAGCCGTCGGCGTTCAGGTACTGTCGGAAGTATCCCCGCCGGTAGAGGAGCCCCACCGCCACCAAGGGGATCCCCAGGTCGCTTGCCGACTTCAAATGATCCCCCGCCAGGATCCCCAGGCCGCCCGAGTAGAGGCGCACCCCTTCCACAATCCCGAATTCGGCGCAGAAGTAGGCCACGCGGAGGCCATCCTGGGGACGAGTCTGCCCAAACCAGGTGGGCCGCTCGAGGTACATCGAGAGCATGGCGCTTACCCGGTCCAGGTGCGCCAGGAAGCCCTCGTCGGCGGTGAGTTCACTCAAGCGGTCCTGGGAGACCAGGCCCAGCATGCGGATGGATTCCCGTAGCATCGCTCCCAGAGGAAGGCCTTCGGCTCCAGCCGGCGGAATAGGTCGATCGCCTCGCCGTCCCAGGTCCACCAGAAGTTCATGGCAATCCGCTGCAGCTCTTTGAGCCGGTCAGGAACCCGAGGAGCGACCGTGTAGGTGTGCGGGCGGATCACGACGACCTCCTTGGCAGTCGGCGCCTCCTCCCAGACGGATGGCCGAAGCTCAAAGGGACGAGCCGGACGGGAGGGCATCTGGCTGGGCCGCCTCACCCCGGCAGACAACCGGGACAGCATACTGCGGCCCTGCATGGAGGGCAAGGAGAACCGGGAACGACCTGCTGGGGCAAACTCATAACAAGAGGCGAGATTAAGCATGCACACCCGATCGTTTTGTTTTACTCCTTCTTTCAACAAATTAACAACTTCTTTGAAAAATCTCCATCTAGATGCGCATGATTTTTTGTCCTTATCCCAACCCAACAACCAACGCATTGCAATATAATTCTTTGCAGGAGTATATCCATCATGAGCAGCTTCTTTGAGCAACCTTATCGCTGTCTTTTTCTTTCCAACAAGCAGATAACAACATGCAAGATTACACTTGGCAGCTGCATTGCCTCTGATAGCCGCTGTAATAAACCTTTTAATGGCTTGTTGGTAATCCTTATCCTTTCCGTCCCTTCCATAATAGTAGCTGAGACCAAGTTTATTGAGAGCTACTCCAGCTACTCCAGCTACTGACTTATCAAGGTGTACACACGCCTGATTTTGAGGAAGTGCTACCTTCCTTTTCATTAGAACCTCACCCACAAAAGCGCCTTGATGCGTGACCCCCAGAAGACCTTTAGCAACCTCTGGTGTAAGTTGGTAAGGGATCTCCTCGATCACATTGTCTCGTTCTTTCGAGTTCAACTTATCAGCATCTTTGCGTAACCTTGTACATTCTGCTTGATCACAAGGGACGCCAATCCCAAACTCATAACAAGAGGCGAGATTAAGCATGCACACCGGATCACCTGAAGAACTGCCGCCGCCGGCGGTTCTACCGATCTGCCGCTGCTCGGCGGCTGGACCCACTTGTTTACTCCGGAGGGTTACCAACCGCCAGCAGCGGCGAGCCTGAACGTTTGCAATCACTCCGTCATTTTAGGGGACTATCTCCAGGCCATGGGTATCCCGCTGCTTCGCGGACGGTACTTCACGGAGCACGATCAGCCCAATACCGCGCACGTACTTATCGTCAGTGAGGCGCTTGCGAAGAAGTACTGGCCGGGCCAGGATCCGATCGGAAAGCGCCTGAAATGGGGGCCTCCTGAAGCGCCGGACATGTGGATGACCGTGGTCGGCGTGGCCGGCGATGTGAAGCAAGGCTCGCTCGATGTCGCTACGGTTCCGCACACTTACGAATCGTACGTGCAGCTGGGCGCGCTCATGTCTTTGCGTATCGCGGTGCGTACGGAGCGGGATGCGGCGAGCCTGGCCGGCGATCTTCGTGCCGTGGTCTCGAGCTTGGATCGGCGGCTCGCCTTAGGACGCGTCCGTACTATGGAACAGGTAATCAGCCGCTCAACCGCGACGCGCCGATTTAATCTGTTTTTGTTGGGTTCATTCGCGGCCCTTGCGCTGGCGCTGGCGTCGATCGGCATCTATGGCATGCTGGCATACTCGGTGACGTGCCGCACGCACGAGATCGGCGTGCGCATGGCGCTGGGCGCACGCGCCGCCGACGTCGTCGTCATGGTGATGGGCCAAGGCTTGCGCATCTCGGCGGTTGGGATCGTGCTGGGCGTCGCCGGAGCGCTCGCTTTGACCCGATTCCTCCAGGATCTCTTGTACGAAGTGAAACCCGTTGATCCCGCAACGTTCGCCGGCGTCCTCCTGCTGCTCGGCGGTGTCGTGCTGGCCGCCAGCTACCTTCCGGCGCGGCGAGCCACGCGGATCGAACCAATATCGGCTTTGCGCCACGAGTAGATTTTGCCCACGAGGATCGAGCGACGCGCGCAGCGCTTTGGAGTGCGGCGCTTAAGCGCCGCTTTGCGGTGTTGGCCCCCCGAAAGCGGCGCTTATAATCATAATCTAATTATCTTGACCTAGCACATCGCTCCAACGACTTTTTAGACAGCATGTGCGGGGAGAGGTCGCCCGGCGTTTGACTGGGTCTGACGAGCATCCAAGGTACGTTGGACTCTCAAATTAATTGATAACTATATGCCCCGCACTCCAAATATCTCATACTTCTGGACTGATTCGAACGCCATACCCCCAAGGCAGCCACGGTTCCGGCAAATTACGCAATCGCACTCATGGTCGTGATCTGTCTTGGTGTTTGGAAAACTCGCAGCGATGCTGACAAAAAGGCGGCCACGCTCACGATTACGCTCACGACTACGAACGATGGAACGGACTTTGCCTCAGTCCTGCAAAGGAAGCATGTTGACATCCTACATGCATGGGGGTAGAGTGTCCACATGCTGAAAAAGAACCGTTACCAAAATCGGATTGAATTGTTGCAGGGAACGCTTGACCTGCTGATTTTGCAGACGCTTCAGTGGGGCCCCCAGCACGGATATGGGATCAGCCAGGCGATTCGCGCGAACTCCGGCGAAGTGTTGCGCGTCGATACCGGTTCGCTCTATCCCGCGCTGCATCGGCTCGAGCGGCAGCGTTGGATCGCTTCGGATTGGGAAGTCTCAGAATACAAGCAGCGCGCCAAGGTCTATCGCCTGACGGCTGCGGGCCGTAAACAGCTGGTTTCCGAGCGATCAAACTGGGAGCAGCTCGTTGAGGCCATGACCGGGGCCATGAATCCGGCGAAACAGGGAGATTGAGGCATGAGATTTCCTCTGTGGCGGCGCCGGCAGCACGAAGATCTCGACGCGGAAATCGAGTGCCACCTGCGCATGGCGGTGCGCGACCGTGTGGAACGCGGCGAGAGTCCCGAGGAGGCAGCCCGCTCCGCAGGCCGCGAGTTTGGCAACGTCGGCCTGGTCAAGGAAGTCACACGTGACATGTGGGGCTGGACCGCGCTCGAGCGCTTGTGCCAGGACCTGCGCTATGGCTGGCGCATGCTGGTCCGCACTCCGGGCTTTACTGCTCTGGCCGTGATCATGCTGGGCGTGGCTCTGGGAGCAAGCTCGATCGTGTTCAGCATCATTCATGGAGTCTTGCTGCTTCCGCTTCCATATAAAGAGCCTAACCGCCTGGTCCGCCTTTATTCTACGGATGCGAGCGGCAAAAGCGATGCAGTCTCTCAGAAGGATTTTGTAAAATGGCTGAGCCAGAGCCATTCGTTCGAATCCCTGGCCGCGGCTCAACCGAGTTCATCGGACACACTCACTGACAGGGATTTTCCCGAACAGATCAACGTCATGGAAGTCACCTCAGGCTTCTTTGATCTGCTTGGGGTTCGTCCTCGATTAGGCAGGTTGTTTCAGGCTCAGGACTTTAAGGTTGTTGACAATCCCAACTCGTATCGCCGCTATGACGGCGAAGTAGTTGTGTTGAGCCACGATGTATGGCAGCGCCGATACGGCGGGGATGCCAACCTGATCGGGCAATCCGTGTTGATCAATGAGAATCCGTTTACCGTCATCGGGATCTTGCCCCCGGAATTTCAATTTGCGGAAGACTCAGGAGGATTGCCGGTTGATTGTTGGGCTCCCCGAATCTACGGTGCTAATGCGCAACCGTGGGGTTTTTTAACGGTAATCGGCCGCCTGCGGAAGGGCGTATCGCTTGGCCAAGCACAAGCCGAAATGAACGTGGTTGCGCAAACTGCTGATTCGACCCCGGCCCGGAAGACACGCGGGAGTGGGATCGCGCTGGTTACGCTTCACGAATCGGTCGTCGGGAAAGTGCGCCTGCAGCTGTTGGTTCTTTTTGGCGCGGTTGCACTCGTTCTAATCACAGCATGCGCCAACGTAGCCAACCTGCTGCTTGCCCGTTCAGCGCGGCGACGGCGTGAGATGGCCGTGCGCTCGGCCGTAGGAGCTTCCCGCACGCGCCTCTTTCGCCAGCTACTGACTGAGAGCATTCTGCTCTGCTGCTTGAGCGGATTTGTAGGCTTGATTTTTGCAATCGCAACCAAGAAAGCGGTGATCGCGCTGGCGCCTGCCGACCTGCCGAGGGTGGCAGCGATATCGTTCAACGCAACAGCGTTCGGATTTGCCTTCTTCATTGCCATCCTCACGGGTGTGCTGTGCGGCTTTGTTCCGGCGTTGCGCGCGTCCAAGTCGGACTTGAATGAGGCATTGAAGGAAGGAGCCCCAACTCAGAGAGTCCAATGTAGGGGGTGGTTCGGCAACGGACTCGTCACGCTGCAGATTGCACTCGCTCTTATGCTCCTGATCGCCTCCGGCCTGATGATACAGACCTATGCACGATTGCATGCGGTTCCACTCGGATTCAATGCCGGCAATGTAATAGTGTTGAATGCCATGCCTCCGTTCTTCAGGTTTACCGTTTATCGTGGTCAAGCTTCCGCGGCACGATACAGCGAAGCTCTGGTGGAGCAGGTACAAAAAGTTCCTGGGGTAGATTGCGCAGCGATCGGTGTCGTGCCGATTCGTGGAGCCGGCGCCGGGCTTATGATATATGTCAATGGGGCACAGCAGTTTTGCTCCTCGGTTTCGACCACCGACGGATATTTTCGTGTGATTGGGTGCCGGCTCCTGGCCGGTCGCCTGTTCGACAACGCCGATCGGGTGGATGCGCCTCTCGTCGCCGTAGTGAATCAATCCGCAGCCCAGAAGCTGTGGCCGGATTCAAATCCGATCGGAAAGAAAATCGAACTTAGAGGAGGCCGCGACAAGCCGGAATGGATGCAGGTCATTGGTCTGGTCAGCGACGTCAGGATGTCGGGCCTGGAGCGTCCTTCGGTTCCATTTCTCTATACGCCAATGTCTCAGAGCCACGGCGTCTATTCAGGGCGGATGCTCGTACGCACCACAGCAAATCCCTCTGATCTTGTGCCATTGCTCAGAAAAGCCCTGCAATCGGTGGACCGGGCCGCGGCTCTCGGAAAGATTGAGACACTGGAGCAGATACTGGATAGCCAGTACGCCGGACGGCGGTTCAATCTGCTGCTGATCTCCATCTTCGGCGCCCTTGCATTCACCCTGGCCACGATCGGAATCTATGGGACGATTGCTTATGCCGTGTCACGGCGCACCCATGAAATCGGCATCCGGATGGCGCTTGGAGCGCAAAAAGGGGATGTGCTCCGGCTCGTTATCCGCCAAGGGTTATGGATGCTTACGATCGGAGAGACTGCAGGGATCGCAGGTGCCCTGGCTTTAAACAAGCTCATGTCGTCGATGGTGTTCGAAATTTCTACGACGGACTTGGCTACTTATGTCGGGGTCTCGCTGACGTGGGCCGCGGTCGCTATCATGGCCACCTATCTCCCGGCCAAGAAGGCTACGCGCGTGGATCCTCTTCAGGCTTTGCGATGTGAGTGAATGCTTACACGAGGTATCGGCCCTGACACGCCCTGGAATTACTAAGCAGTTCACTGGTTCGTAGAGGTCTGATACGAGCCTGAAAATCCTTAGCACTTTGGAGTGCGGCGCTTAAGCGCCGCTCTTGGGTGGCCCAACACTGCAAAGCGGCGCTTAAGCGCCGCACTCCAAATGTTGATTCGCGATGTGAAAGAACCGATCACGCCCACGACCAGAGTTGTGGCATTTTAGAACCGCAAAAAGAATAGCGAAACAGTTGCCTGCCGCAGGATTTTCCGCTAGCCTAAGAACCCGTCTTTGAGGAACCGCTATGTCGAAACAAGCTTACAATCCGATCAGGATGGAGATTTTCAAATCGCTCTACGCTTCCGTCGCGGAAGAAATGGGCGTGACGCTGCGGCGCACGGCGTTTTCGCCGAACATCAAGGAGCGGCGCGATTACTCTTGCGCCGTATTCGATGCCGGCGGACAGTTGGTGGCGCAAGGTGACCATATGCCTGTCCATCTCGGGTCGATGCCGATGTCAGTGCATTGCGCTGTCCAGGCCGTACGCATGCAGCGCGGCGACACCGTGATTCTGAACGATCCCTATGAGGGTGGCACGCATTTGCCGGACATCACGCTCGTGAGCCCGGTTTTTGATGAGAATGGGCGCGAACTCTTATTCTACGTCGCCAATCGCGCTCATCACTCCGACGTCGGTGGCATGACGCCGGGATCGATGCCGCTCAGCACCGAGATCTTCCAGGAGGGCCTCCGCATTCCTCCGGTCAAGTTGTTCTCGGCGGGGAAGCGGGTCGAGGAGGTGATCCGGCTGCTGCTGGCCAATGTCAGAACACCGCGCGAGCGCGAAGGCGACATTACGGCGCAGATTGCCGCGAATCGCACGGGCGAGAGGCGGCTTCTCCATATCGTTTCCCGCTACGGCGCGCGTGAAGCAGCGGCATTCGCGGCACACTTGCAGGATTATGCTGAACGAATGGTCTGCAGCCTCCTCCGACGGTTGCCCAAAGGCACGTATTCCGCGGAGGAATACATGGATGACGACGGCATCAGCCGGAAACCGGTCCGATTGTGCGCGCGCATCACGGTCGGTGACGGCACGCTCGACGTCGACTTCAGCGGCACGGATGCTCAGGTTGCGGGCAGCATCAACGCGGTTAGGGCCATCACCGAATCGGCGGTCTATTACGTCTTGCGGGCCATGATTCCGGAAGCGATCCCCGCCAGCTCGGGCGTGCTGCGCCCGATTCGGATTACGACTCAGCCGGGAAGTGTCGTGGATGCCTGCTTCCCGGCCGCGGTCGCCGCGGGCAATGTGGAGACTTCACAGCGGATCGTTGACGTCTTGTTGAAAGCCTTTGCACAAGCTGCGCCGGAGCGCATCCCGGCGGCGAGCAGCGGCACCATGAACAATCTCACGCTTGGCGGCGTCAATCCGCGGGATGGTCAGGTTTTCTCATATTACGAGACCGTCGGCGGAGGAATGGGCGCCTGCGCTTCTCAAGACGGGAACAACGGCATTCACACTCACATGACTAACTCGCTGAACACGCCGGTCGAGGCACTCGAGTACGCTTTTCCTTTCCGAGTGCGGCGGTACTCGCTGCGCGCGCACACCGGCGGCCGGGGCATGCACCGGGGAGGTGACGGCATCGTGCGCGATATCGAATTGCTGACTGACGCCGACGCCACGATTCTCTCCGAACGCAGACGCTTTCGACCCTACGGACTGAGTGGCGGAGAACCGGGCAGGCCGGGACGAACGACACTGGCGGGGCCGCGGAAAACGCGGCGCCTCGCTTCAAAATGCCGGTTTCACGTGCGCGCGGGAGAGCATATCATCGTTGAGACTCCAGGCGGCGGCGGATGGGGCGAGCCGCCCAAGAGGGCTACAAAATGATCAATATCCGGGCAGTTCAACTGCGTGAGATTCAGCTGCCGCTCGTTCATTATTTCGAGACGAGCTTCGGGCGTACGTACGATCGAAGGATTATTCTGACCACGGTGAGGACTGCCGATGGCCATGGTTATGGCGAGTGTACAGCCGGCGAGGACCCTGGTTACAGCAGCGAGACCACCGAGACAGCTTGGCATGTCTTGTCGGACTTCATTATTCCCAGACTGCTCGGCAAGAACATCGAGGACCCTCGCGACGTCGCCACTATGCTGAGTCCGATCCGCGGACACCGCATGGCGAAGGCCGCCATCGAAACCGCCGTCTGGGACCTCGATGCCCGAGTATATGGCGTTGCGCTCGGCAAGCACATCGGGGGCGTGCGCGCCGAGATTGCCTGCGGCGTCTCCATCGGCATACAGGATAGCGTCGAAACCTTGCTTGCGAAGGTGCGCAGGGAAGTGGCCGCCGGATACCGCCGGATCAAGATCAAGATCAAACGAGGGTGGGAAGAAGAGCCGCTGCGGTGCATTCGCTCAGAGTTTCCCGACGTTCTCCTGATGGTCGATGCCAACTCAGCCTTTTGCCTGTCCGATATCGCTTTGCTCCGCAAACTCGACCAGTTCCACCTGATGATGATCGAGCAGCCTCTTGCCCACGACGACATCGCCGATCACGCAATTCTCCAGCGGGAACTCACGACTCCGATCTGCCTTGATGAATCGATTCACAGCGCCGAAGACGCGCGCAAGGCCGTCGAAATGGGGAGCTGCCGCATCATCAACGTGAAGCTCGGAAGAGTGGGGGGCTATAACGAGGCGATCAAGATCAACGAATATTGTGCGCGCCATAAGATCCCGATATGGTGCGGTGGCATGCTCGAGAGCGGGATCGGCCGTGCTCATAACATCGCGATGTCTACTCTTTCTTCGTTCACTCTGCCCGGCGACGTTTCCGCCAGCAAGCGCTATTACGCGGAGGATACCGTTCGGCCGCCGGTGGTCGTGACTCCCCAGGGAACGATCCATGTGCCCGACAAGCCTGGAATCGGCTACGACATCGATTGGGAGCGGATTCAGCGCGCCACGGCGCGGGTGAAGGATTTTAACGTTTGAGAGGAATCGCTATGACGGATCGAATTATCGGAGTTATCGGGGGAATGGGACCGGAGGCCACCGTAGACTTCTATCGTGAGATTATTCGCCTGACGCCTGCCGAGAGGGACCAGGATCATATTCCGGTTCTGATCTATTCGAATCCCCGGATACCGCCGCGAAATGAGGCGATCCTCCAAGGCGGCGAAGACCCGACCCCCTATTTGGTCGAGGCGGCGCGGATCCTGGAAGGCGGCGGCGCCGGGCTAGTCGCGATCCCATGCAACACGGCGCACCACTTTCTGCCGCGGGTGCGGGCGGGAGTGCGGATTCCGATTCTCGACATGATTGAAGAAGCATTCCTGAGTGCGCGTGCGCTGATCGGCGGCATCAAAGCGATCGGACTGCTCGCCACGATAGGCACGGTCCAGAGCGGAGTCTATCGCAAGACTTTTGCCCGGCACGGAATTTCCATCCTTGCTCCTTCTGATGCAGACCAGGAACGCGTCCAGCAGGCCATTCGCCAGATCAAAGCCGGCACCTACGATCGTGAGCGCCAGAGCGTTTTCGAAGACATCGGTTCGTCGCTCGCGGAAGCCGGCGCCCAGGCTGTGATTCTGGGATGCACGGAGATCCCACTGGGGTTCAACCCCTCGCGCGCCCGTTATCCGGTAGTGAATTCGACCCGCGTGCTTGCCCAGGCCGCGGTCGATTGGGCGCTAGGGAGAAGGGGATGATTTCAGGATCGACCCGTTTTCTTCTCCTTGACCTTGGCGGCGTGATTGTCCGCCTGGACTTCAATCCGCTGGCGAATACGATGCGCACGTTTGCGGGGATCGAGCCGGCACGGCTCCAGACAATGCTGGCGAGCACTGGGCTGGTTACAGCGATTCGAATGCGGGCAACTCGGTGAGGGAGAATTCCATGGAGAAGTTTGCCGGCGCCTAGAGAGTCAGCATTCCCTGGGAGACGTTTCTCGAGGCGTGGAATTCGGTTCTTGCGCATCAGTTGATCGCCGACGAATTGATCGCCACGCTCGCGGGCAGGGTGCATCTGTGGGCGATTTCAAACACCAACAAACTGCACATTGAGTGTCTGGCCAAGCGATTCAAGTTCATGCAGCATTTCGAAGGGCTCATCCTCTCGTATGAAGTCGGGGCGCTCAAGCCTGATCCGCGGATCTTTCGCAATGCATTGGAGCGAACGCGTGCCCAAGTGTCGGACATACTTTTTGTGGAACGATCTGGAGATCAACGTAAAAGCCGCCCAGGCAATGGGGATGGAAGCCTTCCAATTTCTAGACCCGCGGCAGTTCACCTCCGAACTCAAGTCGCGCTCGCTTATTTGATCACGGATTCTACAGACCTTGCAGAGACTGTTTATTTCACTGTGATTGAGACACTGGGGGGCATTGAGAATTCAGCAGAGGTCAATTGGGCGAGTGCTTTTCCGTTTTGCACCGCGGAGCGGTGCGGGATAGTAGCCGGGGGTAAGCGCGAAGCGCGCCACCCCCGGTAAGGTGTCGAGATAGCGACGCACCCTGAAGGGGTGCGGGAAGGTATCCTGCCATCCCGCACCCCTTCAGGGTGCGATCCATTTTCCCCGCTAACCGGGGGCTGCGCGCCGCTGAACAGCGCTGCGCTTGCCCCCGGCTATTTTCCATCGCGCCTCCGGCGCGAGTCTGATCCTGACTTGGTGTGGCTTAGAAATATGCCTGTACTGCGCACAGATTGCCGTTAGAGATCGTGCCCCCACATTACGCACTGTCTAAATCACAGGTTTATTTCAAGCCAATGCCACGGCCTGTCACGGTTCCGGCAAAGTCCGTAACTACCCCTGGTAAGCCGCCGCCTATGGCGGCGAGACTCGAAAAGGCTCTGCCGTTCCGGCGTGAATCGTGCCGCACCCTCGGCGCTCGAATCCGGAAGCATCCCAGACCCCGGCCTTACGGCCGGGGCTACCAAAGTGCCGCGCCTTCGGCGCTGGGGCACGGGCATCAGGCGCGAAGCGCCGGCACCAGGGTAGCCCCGCGCGTAAGCGCGGGGTAGATGCGCAAGAGCCCATCCGAGCGCCGAAGGTGCGGCACCAGGGTCCC